>JAKEEP010000089.1 GCA_022616475.1 Phycisphaerales bacterium
GCCTGAAGGTCAAAGCTCTGGCCGAGCCGTGTCGCCGCCAGACCCGTTGCCGGAGCTGACTTCAGCACGACCTTGCCGCGCGGCCGAACGAGTTGGGTGGCCAGGGCCAAGCCCTCCGAAGTGCCCGTGCATTCAACGACAATGTCCTGGTCGGCGCGCCGGCCCACATCGTTCATCGGCCGGTGCTTGAGCCCCCACTTCTCGCATACTTCGAGCTTGCCCAGATCGTCTCCCACCAGGCGCACTGAGGCGTTGAGCTTCGCCATGACTTGCCCGGTCAACAACGCCAGCGAGCCGTCGCCGATGACGGTGATATACGGCTTGCCTGCGATGGTCAGTTGGGCGGCGGTCTGAAGCGCCTGTGCCAATTCGACCGCAAAGACGGCCTGGTCGTTGTCAACCGCATCAGGAACCACAACGAGGTTCTTGGCGGGCAGAACGAAGCGGTCGGCCAGGCAGCCATCGCGATTGAGCATGCCCATGATCGAACGGCTGCGACAATGCGCGCTCAGGCCGCTCAAGCACATGTCGCATTTGCCGCACACGACCACGATCGAGCCAACCACGCGTTTGCCAGTGATCTTGGTTGGCGTGTGACCGCTTACCGATTCCACTGCGCCAACGAATTGGTGGCCGAGCACGCCGCGAAAGCTCATGAGGCCCCTGGCGATTTCCACATCGAGATTCGATACAGCCGCTTTGATGAGCCTGATGGCCGCATCGCCGTCGTGCGCGGGAACTGCGGTTCGCGCCGTCTCCAGCCGAACGGAAGATCCGTCGAAGGTCAATGCTCGCATGGTCTGGTGGAAAACGGGCTATTGATGATGGACGCTGGCGTGCAACCTTGTTCAACTGCCGGTGTCGGGCGGCGTTCGCTCCTCGTCGCCGTAAGTGCTTCGCTCGGATTTGGGACGCAGGCCCGAGGGCGAAGCCGGCTGCTCGAAGATTCTCGGAGACCAAAACGCCAACTTCTCCAGGAACGTCTCATCGCGCGCGTAGGTTGGATAGAGATAATCCAGCCTCTGGTCGAACGCCCTGCTGCGCGGCTGCACGTTGTTGTACCAGGCGAACCAACTCCAGGCATCGGGTCCAAGAGATTGGCCGGTGAGCGTGGCCAATGACCCTTCCGCCGCCATGTTGATCGCCAATTCGCGCGCATCGAGCGCGGCGACCAGTCCCTGAAAGACTCGATCCTCGGGATATTGCCCCAGGGCCACGGCGGCAGCAACCCGAACATCGGAATGCTCATCCTCGTTTCGCAACACCTTCAGAAGGTCGGCCACCGCCGCGGCGTTGTGCAGCCGCTGAAGACCCTTGGCAGCCTCCCAACGCACCTGCATGTTCTCGTGCGTCAGGTGCGGCACGATACGAATCGCATCATCGGGCTGCCCATGCCGGGCCAAGGCGCGAATCGCCGCCGCCTTCACGATCGGGTCGCGCTCATTCAGAACCATGTCGCGGTAGAACGCGACGTAGTGCTCAACGCCGCCGAAGGTCGAGTTCGAAATCAACACGGTTCCACGGCGCCGATTGTCGGCGTTGTAGGGATCAATCATCAACCGCGCGGCTTCCGACGGCGAAACCGGGTTGAAGACCGAAGTCATATCCCCCACGTCGCTGCCCAGGCTTTCACAGCCGGTTTGCAGCGCCACCGCGGCCGCCAGGCCCAGACCGCCAACGATGAGGAATGATCGCCCGATAAACGCAGCAATTGAGATCATTTGTGCAGTGTAAATGATCGGCCAACGTGGCCGCAACCCGCCAGAATTGAGGCGACGCTCGTCAGGACGATGCCGCCATGCTCGTTTGCCTGGCCCGCATGCGCAACAGGTCGATCATCGCGCGGACCTCATCGGCCATCTTCGTGTTGGGGTAATCCCTCATGATCGAGTCGCCGATCGCAGCAGCTTCGGCCCACCGGTGGTCGTTCACCGCCATCTTGAATTGCATGCTCAGGCGATCGCGGTGCTTCACGACCACGCTCTGGGCAACCTGGGCCAGGCGTCCGGCCTCCTCGCGCGTCAGGTAACGATCAAGCTCCTTGAGCAGCGGCATGGCGGTCTCGACATCGTCGCGCTGGGCCGCCTCCAGGAACTGGGCTTCCAATTCGCGTTTGTGCTCATCGCGCACCTGAATGATTCGCTGCTCGACTTCCTGCACGACATGATGATTCGGATACAGCCGGCGAATGCGCGCCGCCTCGCCATGCGCTTGACCCCAATCGCGCGTCGCCAGCACGCGCTCAAACTGCTCAACCGCTTCCTGCACGCCGGCTTCGTATGAAGCATGGCCGGCCTGGAGAATGCGCGTTCGAAAGGCCTCGGCCTCTTCGCGATGACCAAAGAGATTGGCCATTTCATCGCACAAGGTCAGCCCGGAGTTGTAGTCGCCATGGGCAATATCCTCTTCCATGGCGCGGCGCAGCAGCTCCAGCTCGCGCTCGCGAAAGAGAACGCGCTTGGCGTTGTCCGAGAGCATCGTGTTTTCGTGAATGTGCGCCAGCAGGTTTTCCAGGGATTGCATCGATCCTGACGAACCCACGCCCATGGCACTTCGCGAGGCAGGCGATCCCGTCATCGGACCGCGCGACATGGCAAGAGCAACTGGAAGGCTGAGGCCGATTAGGATCAGACCGAGCGCTCCGATCATTAGAAGCGCCGGGCCGAGAGCCGTCGATTCGCGCATCGCGCCAACGATGATCAAGATCACGCAGACCAAGCCAATCGCCGCGTTGATCGCGATGATGGTCGGCGTCAGGGATGATGTGCCGCGGATGTTCATGAGAGAGTGATTCGCAACGAATCGGAAGGTGTGTCCCTAACTTCCGGGGGTGGGCTTGCCGCAGTCAAAGCTTACGGGAACCAAGCAGAGGAATTTCAACGGAGCTGCACCTGTGTTCACGAACTGGTGAACGGCGTTGGGCTGGACAAACACGACGTCGCCGGCGCGCACCTGCTCGAACTCGCCATCGTGCTCGACGCGGGCCTGGCCCTCAACTATGAAGACTTCGTGCTCGTAGTTGTGGGAGTGATGGGGCGTGTATCCGCCGGGCTCGACGGTGAAATGCCGCATCGCAAAGTTCGGCGCGCCATCGGCTCGACCAACCATCATGCGCATCGAGACTCCCTTGACGCCATCCATCTGCATGGGAGTGCCTGCTACATCATCGGCGCGTCGAATCAACATGGCTGTGTGCACACCTCGGTCGTGTTCCGGCTCCGGACAGATAATCCCTACAGTACTGTATTCCGCTGCCTGCTCTTTGCATCCATAGTTCCATTCGGATCGCGACCTGTGCCTGCTCCAACGATTACCAACTTTGTGCTGGGCGATTACCAGACCAATTGCTACGTCGTAACCGCTGGAAAGGCAGAGGACGGCTCGACGCCCTGCTGGATCGTCGATTGCGGCCTGGAGCCCGATGAAATGCTCGATTGGATCGAACAGCAACGCCTTGGGCCCACTGAGATCATTTTGACGCATGCGCACCTCGATCACATCGCTGGCGTCGATCAAGCTTTGAACCGCTTCGGCCGTGTTCCGGTTTCGATTCATGAGGATGAAGGTGAGTTCTGTGGCAACCCCATGCTGAATCTTTCGGCGATGATCGGCATGCCCACGACGTGCACTGGGCCCGATCGGTTGCTCAAGGATGGTGATCGATTGAATCTCAACGGCTCGACGTGGCGCGTTCTGCACACACCGGGACATAGCCCGGGCGGCATATGCCTGGTGCACGATGAATCTGGGCAGGCGATCGTGGGCGACACGCTGTTTGCGGGATCGGTTGGGCGGTCGGATTTTCCGACTTCCGATCCCGAGAAATTGGAGCATTCGCTCCACGAGATCATCCTGAAGCTTCCGGACGACATGGTCATTCATCCGGGTCACGGCCCCAAGACCACCATCGGACGAGAGCGGCGCAGCAATCCGTTCCTGGTGGGAGGTTTCTGATCCTGAACCCAGGCGTTGAGTGTTCGCCGCGCGACGACGGGGCGATGGGCGCGACGCTGCAGCATTTTGCCTGAAACGCCGGCTCGACGCATCTGTAGAAGGTACGCGGCCGATTTCATTTCTCCCGTGGCGGACATTGAGAATGGAGTCATCACGAGCACGCGGATTCACCTTGAGTTCGACACGACCGTTGCGCCAAACCCGTTCCAGAATGCGGCGTCTCTTGCGATTCTGATCCAGCCGCCTGCCGGGGATCTGCCCCTGTTTACGGTCACCGGAGCGGATTTTGGTTGGTCGGGAACCGGGCAGTTCGAAGTCGACTTCGAGACGGATGCTCTCAATCTGCCGATCATCGACTTTCCGCCCGATGCGGACTTTGCGTTGTGGTTTGTCAAGATCTTCAGCACGAATCCGAACACACCGCTGCTGGGCGGGCAACTGACCAATTCGTACATTGAGTTCGATGTGAGGCCGGTGCCGGCGCCCGGGGCGACGATCGTGCTGGTGGTGGCGGCGGTCGTACGTCGGCGCAGACGACCTCGGCGCTGAGTGTGGATGAAGGGTGGGTTGAAAAGAGGGATACAAGCGGTGGTGTGTGAAGGCGATGGGGGCAGATTGTGCGCGCAGTCTTACCAGAAGGGGATTAGTTTTTGCGCGCAGGAATGCACCTTTTGAAGTTCTTGGTCGCGGGACGGCGTGTACTTGACACAGGTGGGGATGATTCCACGGAGACTCGAAAGGCCGAGAGAGTAAATGGACAAAGTCCGAATGATCAAAGTCGAAATGTTGGGCGCGCGGGGATAGCTGCATGAGGCCTCCATATAGAGGGTTGGGAGGGCGCGATGCGCGCGCGCAGAGGAGGTCGTGGTTTTGCGAAATGGCTATTTTTGCAGGGTGAAATAATCTGGAAAACGATGATTTTTACTTTTTTGTGGGGCCTGTTTTGTGCGCGCGAACCGAGGTTCACCGCGGAGACGCCGAGGAAGGAGAGGACGCGGAGGAGGGAATTGGGTTAGATACAGCGGGGTCAGGCGCCCGGGGGCGGTGTCGATCTGTTCCAGCCGCATTCGGGGCAGCCAGGGGCGAGGTTGGCTTGGAGGTTGTAGCCGCAGGCGAGGCAGCGGCCGCGCCGGCGGCGAATGGTGCGCCTGATGGTGCCTGGACCGAAAATCGCCAGCGACCACAGCGCGCCGTAGAAGGCTGCATTCGCACTGAGACCTAGCCACAACGGCCGCAACGGCAACGCAACGAAATCCCCTCGGTTCGGGGACGGCCCACCGGAAATGAGCCAGCTGCCATGGAAATCGAGATTGATGAGCTGATCGCCGTTATGCACGCGTCTGTATTGATCCCAAAGGCACAACATGGGCCATCCGGCGGCGCTATCAATGGCTGTGCCCGTATGGGGCTGAGTTGGCTGCGCCATTGTCCCCCAACCTGGCGGGCTGTCGCGCCAATGCTCGGGGGACATCTTGATGCGGTCTCGATAATGGGCCAAAAGCCGATCCACGGTCCAATACTCTGTTTCAGCGCGCACTTCCACCCAGCCGTAATGCGCATTTCCAGTTCTGCGCCATTCCAGGGTATGCCATGCCCTGTCCCATCGAACAAAGCAACTCTCCGTCTCTGCAATGTTTGGCGGGTTGGGGATAGATGTAGCCAACCCCCATGCCACTGCGATGGATGTGAGCAGTCCGAGCGAGCCGACGATGACGGTGCGTCGGAGCCAACGCTTCAGGATCGGCCGCCGGTCAGTCATGCGATTGAGCGTATTGCGGTGGCGACAGGTGGGCAATGCGCTAGATGCGATTGGAAAGCACTACGCCTCAGCCTGGCTCTCCGCTCGACGGAGAAGGTCATGGGTGACCGATCGTTGGGACCTCGAATGGTTTGAGTTGATTGTTGGCATAACGCGGGGCCGAGGACGGCCCGGCTCGCCATCGTTTCAAGATCGGCCACGGATCAGTTCACTTCTCAATGCTGGCTTCCCAGCCGTCGTAGTTGCCGCCGTGTTTTGCGGCGAGCTGGTTCATTCTGTCGCTGGTGGCGAAGACGGCGGACTCGCTGGGAACGGCGTGAGTCTCGGCGATGCACGAGTATTGCTTGGGGCCGAAGAGCCGCTTGAACATGGATGTTGAGGGGGCTCGATCCACGCGGACGTTCTGGTAGCCGGCAGCGCGGAGTTCGCCAGCGGTCGAATCGGCTCCCTGCTTGGATTTGAAGTAGAGATAGTGGATGGTGTGGGCCGGCTTGCGCAGGTCGGCGCCGTACGATGCCATGGCAGCCAGGACTCGTCGGTCGCCGTCACGATTGACCATGGGTGGGAGCTCCGATGAAGCAGGATAATGTCGGTTGGTGTCTCGTGGACTGGGTCACCTGCCCTCACCCCTAACCCCTCTCCCAGAGGGAGAGGGGGAATCGGCTGCGGGCGCTCATTGGCCAGCGGCGGACTTCTTCCACTGGTCGAGGCGTTGCTCGAGCATGGTGAGGGGTAGGTGGCCGGCGCCGAGGATGACGTCGTGGAAGTCGCGGAGGTCGAATTTGGGGCCGAGTTCCTTCTCGGCTTGCTCGCGCATGGCGCGGATGCGCAGTTCGCCGATTTTGTAGGCCACGGCCTGGCCGGGCCATTCGATGTAGCGATCGACTTCGTTGTTGATGTTGAGCTCGCTCAGGGCGGTGTTGTCGAGCATGAATTGGACGGCTTGATCGCGGGTCCAGCCGAGGGCGTGCATGCCGGGATCGACGACCAGTCGCGTGGCGCGCCACATTTCGTAGAGGAGGCGGCCGAAGTCGTCGTAGGGATCGGAGTAGAGGCCCATTTCGATGCCGAGGCGCTCGGAGTAGAGGGCCCAGCCTTCGCCGTAAGCGGTGAACCAGAGGTCGGCGCGGAACTTGGGAACATTCTCGAGTTCCTGGGCGAGGGCGACTTGGAGGTGGTGGCCGGGGACGGCTTCGTGCATGGCGAGGGGGATCATTTCGTACTTGGGGCGCTGGGCGAGGTCGTAGGTGTTGGCCATGAAGTAGCCGGGCTGGGAGTTGCGGATGTCGCCGTGCTGGTAGTAGGCGGTTGTTTGCTGCGGCGCCATGAAGGCGGGTATCTCCTTGACACCGTAGGGCAAGCGGGGCAGCGTCTTGAAGAGCGCGGGGAGACCGGCATCAACTCGCTTGCAGATGTCGCGGTAGGTGGTGATCAGTTCGGCGGGAGTCTGACAATAGAACCTTGGATCGGCTCTCAGGTACTTGATGAATGCATGAAAGAGCGCCTGATTGTCCAACGCCTTTGCGTCAGGATGATGCGAAAGGAAATCGCTTCGGCGAATCACTTCAAGCATTTCGGTTTTGATGCGCTTCACTTCGGATTGCCCGAGCTCGAAGATCTCGGTGGCGGTCATGTTGGTCGTGCTCATGACGCGCAACTGGTAGTTGTAAAACTCTTGGCCCTCAGGCCACTCGATCGCAGCGATGCTCTGGCGGCAGTTGGGCCAGTACTCCTGGTTGAAGAACGCCGCGAGTTTGGAGAGCGCCTTCCGCACACCCGGTAAGGATGCATTGTTGAAGCGATGCTTGAGGAGACCCGCGTTGGGCTCGGTGATGTCGGCGGGCATCTGGGTGAATGGCTCAGCCAGCGCGTTCAAGCCGTCTGCTTCGAGTAACGAAGCGAACTGCTCGCGAACATCTTCGAGGGCGACTTTCGGGCGCGTGCGATTCTCTTTTAATCCAAGCCGCATGCGGTCGATCGTGTCGTCGATCAGCTTGGGAACCTGCTCCAGGCGCTTGAGGTAGTTGGCGTAATCATCGAAGCTGTTGAAGCGAACTCGCTGCGCCATCTGAGGAATTGAAAGCTGCGGGCCGAAGCGCCTTCCGATCGGCGCGAGGAATACGCGAAAGCGATGCCCATCGACATCGTTCTGCAGCTCCAGGGCGAACAGCTCATAGTTGATGCGGTCATTCTCGGAGAGCTTCGACTTGTCGATTGCTCGCAGGCGGTTGAGGCGATCAACGGTCGTGTGGTGCCGGCCCTCAATCGCGGCCAGGCTCATGTCGGCCAGGCGATCGGCGTTGGTGTAATCGCCTTTGGACATCGCCTCCTGGGGGAACTGTTCCATCGACCACGCATAGTGCTCATCGAACAAGGCGTGGAGTTGGCTGGCCGCGGCCGAACCCGGCCCCTGCGGGGAGTTCCCCGATTGACCCCGCGCCGCGCTGACGCCCAACGCCAGAAAACCCAAGAAGCCGAGCAAGAACATGAACTGGTGCATGGCCATAGCGTACTGTGACTTGGCAAAAGCGTTGCAGACTAACTTGATGATACAGTACAGCGGATACGACCACCTCGAAGGCCCCCGGAAGGGGCGGGGCGTTGGCGAACGATGAGGATTGAGCATGAAAGCAAGCCTGACGATGATCGGTGCGACATTGACATTGACCTTGACCTTGATGGGCATTCAGCTCGGCGCGGCGCAGACCGAGGACCAGGCCGCCAATGAACCGCTGCGATTGGTGCGCACTCAAAGAATCTCTGGCTTCACGTACAGCAATAGTTTGACGATGGACTCCAAGCGCAACCGCATCCTGGCGGCCCTGCGAGTCTCAAACGAGATGGCAGTCATCGATGTCAACAACGGGAACATCATTCACCGCATACCGTCGCTGGCCCAACCACAGGAGATTCTGTATCTGCCCGAGTCTGACGTCATCGTGATCGCCAGCGGCGGCCATGGCCAGTGCTTGTTTTACAGTGCTGAAGACTTCAAGCTCCTCAAAACACTTGAGCGTAAGCCCTTGGCAAACTGTCTTTGCGCCGACGCTGGCGGTCAGGCGATCTTGCTGGGCTACGAGAAGTCAGTGTGCACGATCGATCCGACAACGTTCGAGGTCACGGCCAACGTCGTACTCGAGGGCTATCCAGGGGACGTGGTTGTGGAGAAGAACGGCAAGCGCGCATTTGTCAATCTTCCCCGAAGCAACGAAGTAGCCGTCATCGATCGTGCCACCGGATCGGTCGCCGCACGGTGGGAGGTTCCGGATGGAACCAACAACAATCGCTTGGCGCTTGATGAAGCCAATCATCGCCTCTTGGTCGCATGCGACCGCCCCGGACGCCTGGTGGCTTTCGACACCAACTCCGGATCAGTGGTGGCGACGATTCCGATCATCGGCGGCTGCAGCTCCCTGGCCTACGATGAAGCTCAAAAGCGCATCTACGCGGTATGCGCCGCGGGCACGATTGACGTGATCGCGCAGGTGAGTCCCGACAAATACCGTCTCGACGAGCGAATCCCCACTACCCCGGCCACGAGCGGATGCTATTCGCCCACAGAACAGCGTTTGTACCTCCTTTCTCCGGCGGGGCGCGGCCCCGATCAACTGGGGGGACTCACGGTTTATGACACGGCTGGCAACAAGGCATCGCCGCCCCCGCCGCCGAGCGATTCACCAAAGTAAAGTCTGATCACGGGGATACCGAATTGCGATTGGTCTCAATCTATACCGATCTCGCTTGCTTGCCCCGATCTGGTCCTGTGCGTCCAACTGCAGCGCCGGCCACGAATCCACTGGCCCACGCCCATTGGAAGTTGTAGCCGCCGATACGACCGTCGACATCACAGATTTCGCCGATGACGTAGAGCCCCGGGCAAACTCTCGATTCCATCGTTTCCAGGTGCACCTCGTTCAACGGAACGCCGCCGGCAGTCACCTCGGCGTAGGCGTATCCACGATCGCCGCTGATCGGCAACGGCATCTGCGTCATCGCTGCCGCAAGACCGCGCCGCGTTTCTCGGGTCAACTGACGGCCGGGCTTGGTTGGATCGGCGCCGCCCTCCCGGCAAATCGCCTCTGCCAGCCGCTGCGGCAAGCTTTGCTCTCGAAGCCAGCGGCCGCAACTGGCCTTCTCCAACTCAAGCAGTGCACGATCGACGGCCTCAACCGTCTGACCCGGCAACCAATTGATCGTCAGGTATGCACGGGGATCATCCATCTTGGCATCCACGAAATAGCGGCTCACATCGAGTACCGATGGCCCGGAGAGTCCAAAGTGCGTGCACAGCGTTGAGTCGGTGAAGCTGATGAGCTTCTTTCCGGTCGAGGCGTGCACCTGCAGTGTGGCTTGTGCGCTCAAGCCGCTCAGGCTGCAGATGAAGTGATCCTTTGGGAGCGTGAGCGGCACGAGCGCTGGAAACACGCGCGGCGTGATCGAATGGCCCAGCCCGCGCACGATGGAAAACCCATGGCCATCAGAACCGGTCTTGGGCAGACTCTTGCCTCCGGTCGCGAGAATGACCGAGCGGCTCCGCACCTGGGCCGCCGCGCCCCCGGAAGGCCCCGCACGCCCAGAACCGACAATGCGAAAGTAGTCGCCCGGCCCGCCTTTCTCAACGGCCTCAACTCGCCACGGATGTCGAAGTTCCACCCCCGCCGCCGCCACAGCCCCCAGCAGCGCATCCAGAACCGTTCGCGCCTTGTCAGTCGTCGGAAAGAGCTTTCCGGTTTCCTCGCGCTTCAGCTGCACGCCAAGATCACGAAAGAACTCCACCGTCTGCGGAACATCGAATCGCCGCAGCACCTTCTTGATCGCATGCTGCGACGATCCGGCAAACGCCCGTTCATCCACCACATCGTGCGTGACGTTGCATCGTCCGCCACCGGCAACGAGGATCTTCGCCCCCAGCAGCTTGGCGCCATCCAAAACAACGATCCGACCGCCCCGTCCCCCCCGCGTGCCCCCACCGTCCCCCATGGCCCGACCCGCCCAAATCCCCGCCATCAAACCGGCCGCGCCCGCGCCGACAATCGCCACATCAAATTCTTCAGCCACGTTCGCAGTGTAAACGATCATTAACATGGAGCGGCTCGCGCCAACGCCGCCTCACCAACCCGTGCCCCTGCCCGCGCCCCGCTGCCGCCCCAACGTCGCACGCCTCTGAACTCGCCCGACTCACCTGATTTGCTGACCACTGAATCCGAACCGGTCTCGGCAGTCAGCCGTACGAATCCCCACCTGGAGGAGATGTTCATGGAAAATGCAGGATCATCGAACGGCACGTTCGCCGAAAGGCTTTGGAAAGGGTGGATCCGTCCGGCGGCGATGGCCGTTCTGGTCGTGGTGACCTTCCGCTCCGCGGTGGCTGACTGGAA
>JAKEEP010000090.1 GCA_022616475.1 Phycisphaerales bacterium
CAGGAGGCGGTCGTCGTTGCCTGCTTGGAACTCGAGCAACCACTGCGGGCGCAAGGCTATGCCGAAAAGGTCGCCAACTGGCGCCGCGGAACCGCCTACGCCGATCTCGCGCTCTACTGGGCGCGTCATCGGCGTCCGGAGTTGGCGCAGCCGCTTCTGGATCTGGCGGCGCAAGACGCCGAGCGCGAGGAAGATTGGCCGCGCGACCGGATTCGGGTCAAGATCGCCAGCGTGCATGCTTTTCTGGGCCAGAACGAGAAGGCAGCCGCGTTCGAAGCCAACGCAACCGAGTCGGAGGCGGGGCGCGTCGACCGCATCAAGGCCATGCTCGTTGACCAAAGCAACGCAGATCAGCAGATGAGCACGCTCGATGCCGGCCTTGCGTCAAGCAACTTCGACCTGGCGAGAAACTCGCTCGACGGCTTTGCCGAGATCTTCAATCGCCTTTACGGCGACCAGCCGCGGCGCGACTTGGCGGAGCAGAAGATCAGAAGCGGCTGGTCCAAACTCCCCACAATGATCCGCCTTGAGCTGATGATGAAACTGGCGCGCAGCGCGCTGGATCATCAGGACAAAGACAAAGCGCTTCAACTCGTGAATGAAGCGCAACTCATGCTCGAGGGCGGCCGGATGCTGCCTGAGTATCGCGTTCCTTTGTCCGCCCGTTTGGCGGGGCTTCGCTTCCTCGCCGGCGACATCGACAAGGCTCGACAGGACGCCGGGGCAGTCATGGTCACGTTCGACGCCGATCGGAAGAGGATTCTGAGCATCGACCGGGCTGACGCAATTCGCCCGTTGGCCGAGGCCTACCAAACGATGGGTGACACGGCAGCCGCCTTGAGCACCTACAAGCAAGTCATTGAAGCGGGCATGGAGAACGCCAATTCCCGCCCGCGCGCTGAAGACTTGTCGGCCACGTGCCTTTCCATGGCGGTGAACAACATCGAGCCCGATACCGAGCTGTGGACCCGAATTCGAACAATTCGTGAGGGGTTAGGGGACCCGTGGTAAAACGGCGCTGGCTTCGTTGGGTTGCATTGGGGGCGATTCTCGCATCTACCGATGTTCAGCCGCACCGACTGCCTGCCGACCCCGATTTATGCGACTCCGTTGAGATTGCGGGTGCGGGCCGACAACAAACTCTAGATCGCACGGACCACGTACCGCAGGGGGAAGCATCGAATGTCGACTTCATGGCGCAGACGTGCGTCGTCAAAGGTAGGGCATCGCCTTTCAATCTGGATTGGCTCTTTGCTCCGCCAGTCGGGCGGTTTGAGAGTCGTTCCCTTCCACAAACGTGGTGCACACCGCCTTGGTTGGCCTTAGCCAGCGCACCGACCGACGTGCGGTCGAAACACGCATCGCTGACCAGCACTTTGGGTGGGATCGGCTTCTGGCGCCCATTTTGGGTGGGTGTGAGACAGCCGGATGACACAGCAGGGTGGAGCACTGATTATCAAATTGCCCTGGGAGCGTTCTCGCTCCAAGACGGCGGCTTGATTCGCGGCGTCGTTTACGACAAGGACTTCGATGCTCCGCTCGCCGGCGCGCAAGTCACGATCGCCGAGACTGGCCGAACGGTTGTGACCAACGATGAAGGCAACTTCGTGTTCGGCCAAGTCGCGCCCGGCGAGTACACGCTGGTGTTCTCCAAGGATGGCTACGCGCGGCAGGTGAAAGCCGGTGTCATCGTCTCGGCCGGCCAGTTGGTCGACGCGGACGCTTCCCTGACCGGCGAAGTCACGGAAATGGAGGAGTTTGTCGTCCAGGATGTGCAGATCGCCGGAACCGAAGCGTCACTGCTTGAGTTGCGAGCCGAAAGTCCGGCGCTCATCGACTCGATCGGCGCCGACATGATGAACAAGGCGGGCGCTTCGGATGCCGCCGCCGCCTTGAACTTGGTGACCGGGGCCACCGTTCAGGACGGCAAATTCGCCGTCATCCGCGGGCTTCCCGATCGATATGTGAGTTCTCAGATGAATGGGGTGCGCCTGCCGAGCGCCGATGAGGACAAGCGCGCCGTCGAGCTCGATCAGTTTCCTGCCGCGGTTATTGAAAGCGTTCAGGTCAGCAAGACGTTCACGCCCGACCAGCAAGGCGACGCCTCGGGCGGCGCGGTCAATGTGGTTCTCAAGGGAATTCCCGACCAGAACATCCTGCAGTTGAAGGGTCAGGTCAGCTACAACTCGCAGGTGAGCGGCCGGCGCGATTTTCTCACCTACGACGGCGGCGGAGTCAACCAGTGGGGCAGAGACGATGGCGGAAGACGGATCCAGACTGAGAACATCGGCCAGAACTGGGACGGCGCCGTCGGCGTCACGCGCGGCGAGGCCCCCATCGACTACAAGTGGTCGGCCGCCGCAGGTGGAAAGCATGAGTTTGACAACGGCGTCAAGATCGGTGGGTTCGTAGATTTCTTCTACGAGCGCGACAGCTCTTTCGAGGAAGGCATTGATGATTCATTCTGGGTCACCACCCCGGGCGGGCCGATGGTGCCCGAGACCACGCAGGGCACTCCTGAGCAGGGCACTTTCAAGACTAAGCTGTTCGACAAAATCGAGTCCAGCGAATCGGTTCAATGGAGCGGCCTCGGCACGTTCGGCATCGAGAGCGAGAACCATTCGCTGGGCATGACCTACTTGTACACGCGGACCGCCGAGGACACCGTGACCCTCGCCGAAGACACGCGCGGCAAGGAGTTCTTCTTTCCTGGGTATGACCCCAACGATCCGTTTGCCGTGGGCAATGAACTTTCCAATCGCGATGATGCGCCCTATGTGCGCACCGAGACTCTGGACTACACCGAGCGAACCACTTCGACGTTGCAGTTCAAGGGAAAACACAAGCTCCCGATTGATGACCTTCACGTGGGCGATCTGCTTGCGTTTTCGAAGCCGGAATTTGATTGGACCATCGCCAACAGCTCTGCCGACCTGTTCCAGCCTGACAAGCGGCAATTCGGCTCGATTTGGATTGCCCCATCGTTTGACCCGGGCGCGCCCCCATTCCTGCCCCCCTCGATCCTCCCAGCCGTGTATGAGCCTTTCAAGCCTGCCGAGAGCTTCACGTTGGGAAACGTTCAGCGCATCTTCAAGGAGATCGACGAAGAGAGCGAGCAATACTTCATCAACCTGAAGTTCCCCTTCAAGGTCGCCGCGGCGAGGAGCGACAGTGACGGGTACTTGAAATTCGGCGTCTTCGACGATCAAGTCACACGCCGCTTCGACCAAGAGACGTTCAGCAACTTCGAAGACGGCTCGACGTTCAATGCCGACTTCGATGATTTCTGGAGCGCGCATTTTCCGTTCCAGGTCGATGATCCCGGAACGCCGGAAGTGGATGAGGGCCACCCGATCACCGACGGGCCGCCCTTTGTGGATGTGGACTATGAAGGCGAGCAGGAGATTTCCGCCTGGTACTACATGGTCGACCTGCCGCTCACATCGTACGTGAACATCATTGGCGGCATGCGGTTTGAGTCGACGAAAATCGAGATCGTCAATTTTCCTGAAGAAGACGCGCTGTGGTTTCCGGAGGGCGCCAGCGCCGGGATCGCCCTGGAGCCAGGCGCCGCCGATGTTCACTTTGAGCAGGACGACCAGTTGCCCTCGATCGGCTTTGAATTCAAGCCCATCAAGGCGGTCACGCTCCGCGGCTCGTACAGCGAAACCGTCGCGCGCCAGACCTTCAAGGAACTCACGCCCATCCTGCAACAGGAATTCCTCGGCGGCGACGTCTTCATCGGGAATCCCGAGCTTCGCATGAGTGCGGTCAAAAACTACGACCTGCGCGTCGACTACACGCCTTATGAGGGCGGCTTGATCTCGGCCTCATACTTCAAGAAGGACATCACCGACCCAATCGAATATGTCCAACGGCCTGAGAACTTCACGTTCACCACGCCAGTCAATTATCCCGTCGGCGAGCTGAGCGGGTTCGAGTTCGAAGTGCGGCAACAACTGGGAAACTTTTGGGACAAGCTCGAAGGCCTCGCGGTCGGAGGCAACGCCACGTTCATTGATGCGGAAGTCTTCCTGCCCGACGACGAGATTGCTGCCTTTGAAGCGTCAAACTTCCCCATGACGTCGCGCGACATGACCAACGCGCCCGAATACTTGTACAACCTCTATCTCACGTACGAAGCGCCGACCGGCACACAGCTGGCTTTGTTCTATACGGTGCGAGGCGACACGCTCGTCGCCGGAGCCGGGCAGTCAATCAAGGGTAACTTTGTGCCCGATGTCTACGAAAAGGAATTCGGCACGCTGAACTTCACGTTGACGCAGAAGCTTGGTAAGTACCTCAAGCTGCAGTTCCAGGCCAAGAATCTGACCAATCCATCCATCGAGGAGGTCTACCGTTCCGAGTTCATCGGCGACGATGTGACCAAGACCTCGTTCAAGAAGGGCATCGATTACTCGATCGGTCTGAGCGCGGAATTTACATTTTGATTCGCTCTTTCAGACACACCGCTAACGCATTCTTAACAGCACGTGAGTCAAATGCTTGGGCATGAAGAGCCTATCAGAGTTCACGAGTCCGCCGCGATCAAGCAGCGGCTCGACATGGGGTTTGAAAGTGCGGTCCAGGGTATTCGGAGGGTCGTTGTTGGTTGCCACCATCGCGCTTTTGGCTTCGGGCGCGAGGTCGGCCGACCAGAGCCCTGACGGTGGCGGCCGCACACCCACAGGACGCACACTCGAAGAGACGCGTCTGACCATGGGCAAGTGGATCGAAACGCAGCAGATCATTTCCAAAGAGCGCAAAGACTGGCAACAGGGCAAAGAGATCCTGCTCGGCCGCTTGGAGCTCGTGAAGAAGGAAATCGCTTCGCTAGAGGAAAAGATCGCGCAGGCTGAATCCGAGGTGGCCGAGGCCAACAAGAAGCGCGATGAACTGCTCGCCGAGAACGCGCAGCTCCAGGCCGTCACCACCAACCTCACCGAGGCGGTCACCGGCATGGAAGGCGACGTCCGCCGACTCTTCAAGGCGCTTCCGGAGCCGATCCAGGCGAAGCTTGAACCTCTCTATCAACGAATCCCGGAAGGCCCGACCAACACCAAAGTCTTCCCCGCGGAACGATTCCAATCTGTGCTGGTCATCCTGAGCGAGCTCAACAAGGTCAACAACGAGATCACCGTCAGCTACGAAATCCACAACCTTGCCAACGGCAAACCCTCGGAGGTCAAGGCGTTCTACGTCGGTCTGGCGCAAGCCTACTACGTCAGCGCCAAGGGCGAGGCCGGCATCGGTCGCCCCGGCGAAGATGGCTGGAAGTGGGAGCCCTCCAAGGCTGTCGCCGACGATGTCCTGATGGCGCTCGAAATACTGCAGGGCAAGCAGACCCCGGCCTTCGTGCCGCTGCCGGTGAAACTGCAATGAAAATTCTCAGCAGCGCAATCTCCATTCTCTGCCTGGCGATCACCTGCCACGCCCAACAGCCCGACGCGGGCCAGACGATGAGCACGCTGTCCACTTCGGCCGAGCGCGAGCTGGCCGCGAGCATCGAGGAATTGAACAAGCTCCGCGACCAGATTGCCAACGAAAAGCTTCCGCTGGCCCAAGAGCTCACCGCGCTGGAAGAGACGCTGTCCCAGCTTCGGCGCGACCATGAGCGCATCACGCGCCTCGTCGATGCCGGCAACCTCGAGATCACCAAGATCAAGACCGACACCCAAATAGGTCGCGATCAACTCACCTATATCGGCAACTTGCTCGACGAGTACGCCCGAAACTTCGAATCCAAGCTCAACATCAGCGAGCTCCAGTATTACGGCCAGGCGATCGAATCTGCCAAGCAGGCGACGGAAAACACAACCTTGACCATGGAGGAGAAGTTCAACAGGCAGGTCGATTTCGCCAAAGTCTCGATCAACCGGCTGTTCGATGTCATCGGCGGCATGCGTTTCGCCGGCGTCGCAGTTGACATGGAGGGCGCAGTGGCCGAGGGCCAGTTCGCCATTGTCGGTCCGGTCGCGTTGTTTCGCGCCAATTCGGGCGCAGAGGCCGCCGCCGGCATCGCCATTCCTCAGTCGGGCTCGACCAAGCCCCTGATTCGCCCGCTCGAAGGCGTAATGCAGGCGGGAATCGCCAGCCTGGTGGCCAACGGCGAGGGCCTGCTGCCGCTCGATCCCTCGCGAGGCGGCGCGCTCAAGGCCCTGGTGCAGAAGACCAACCTGATTCACATCTTCAAGAAGGGCGGACCGATCATGTGGCCGCTTCTGTTTGCGTCGGTCCTGGCGCTGGGGACGGTTCTGGAACGCATTCTCTTTTTGATGCGCGAGAAGTGGAGGCGAGATCCGAAGGCCGTGGACGCGTTCTTCGCCGCGGTAAGCAAGGGCGACACCGGTGCGGCCATCGGCATCGGAAAGAAGTCGAAGTTCTACGTCGTCCGCGCGCTCGGTTATGCGCTGGTTCACAAGGAACAATCCCTCCCCAGCGCGCTGCTCTATGCCCAGGCTCAGGAGCTCAAGCGCTACCGGCGCGGAATCCCGATTCTGGACACTGTCATTACGCTCGCCCCGCTGCTGGGCCTGTTGGGCACAGTCACGGGAATGATGGGCTCATTCTCACTGATCGGCGGCGAGCTCAGCGCGCCGGGCGCCATCACCGGCGGCATCGCCGAGGCCCTGATTGCCACCGCCTTCGGATTGGGCATCGCCATCACCGCCCTGGTGCCGTTCAACCTGCTCAACACCCGGATGGAAGAGGCGCGAATGGAAATCGATTCTGCAGCCACTCAATTGGAGTTGCTGGTTCATCCCAAGAGCGATGCGCCTGTGGCTTCACGGGCTCGTGAGACAACGAGCCTTCCCGCCGCGAGCAGCGAGAGGTCCGCCGATCCCGCTTCCGACCTGGATGCCCAGCGCAAGCTACAGGAAGAACTGGCGCGGCGGCGGCGGGCGCTTCAGCGGCGGATCGTCGAACTCCAGGTCGAACTCGACGATGTGGACATGGAAAACCTCATGGCGCGCGAACCGGTAAAGGAATAACCCATGCATGGACGATTCGGTGGACACTCTGGAGGCCCCAAGCGAGCGCGAATCGAGATCATTCCGCTCATCGACATCATCTTCTTTCTGCTGGCAACCTTCATCATGGTCTCGCTATCAATGACCAAGAATCAGGGCGTGCAAGTGGCGCTGCCTCATGCCGCGACCGCCGCCTCGCTGGGCGATCAACAGGAAATGGAGAAGGCCGTCACCCTGAGCGTCAATGCCAAAGGCGAGGTGTTCTACAACAAGGAGAAGATCACAATTGCCCAATTGCCTCTGAAGCTGCAGACCTTCAAGGCGACGGCTAAAGACCCGAAAGTCATCATGAACAGCGACGCCTACGCTGATTGGAAGAATGTGGTGGCCGTTCTCGATGAGGTCAAGAAAATCGGCATCGAGAAAGTTGGAATCAACACGGAGAAAAAATGAACATGGGCGGCTTCATTGGCATCGTGTGCGCCATTCTGCTGCACGTCGGATTCATTCTGTTCGGCGGGTTGCTCTTCCTGGGGCACAACGCCGAGCATCGCACGCTCCAGGAAGTCGAGCTGATCAGCGATGATACAGCGGACGAGGAAAAACCGCCGGAGCCGGAGCCTCAAGAAGAGCTGGAGGCCGAAACCGAAGGGCCACCGGATGCCGCCGAACTCATGCGCAATCTGGAGCAGCCGAACCCCGACGATGGTCCGGCAGCCCTAGACCCTTCAAGCCTGAGCGCGATCGCAGAGGCGCTCAATGGACAAGGTGGGGGCGGAGACTTCATGCAAGGGCTGGACTTCACTTCCGGCAAGAAAATCGGTGGAACAGGTCGGGGCAGCGCGACCGACGAGCAATTCGAAGGCGCGTTCAGCCTCGCTGAGATCGATCAGAAGCCGCGGGTCATTTTTCAATCGGCAGCCATATTCCCGGCTGAGATGCGCGGTAAGAAAATCGAGGGTGTCGTCAGCGTCATGTTTGTCGTCGATTCAGGCGGCAAAGTAGCTAACCCGCGCGTGGAGACCTCAACCCATCCCGCTTTCGACAAGCCAGCCGTTGACGCCGTCAAGAAATGGAAGTTCGAGCCCGCTGTCAAGGGCGGCAAGCGAGTCGCCTGCAAAATGCGCGTCCCCATTCGCTTTCAACCAAGTTGACTGTCATGAGTGAAACTACAGAGAACACGGAGGGCGCAGAGAACAGATTGGGTTCAGACTCTAAAGGCATTCGAGTCTCCTATCGAATATCTCCTCTGTGCTCTCTGTGTTCTCTGTGGTTCATTCTTAGTTTGACTTGCCTCTCCCAAGCGAGCGAACGACCTGACCTCTCGGCCATCTGGAACGATCCGGTCTTCCAGAAGCAGTTCATCGCCGGCTACGGCTTCAACGCCGAAGTTGAGCCACGCGTTACCCCCGACGAAGTGAAGATTCTCGAGAACGTCCGGCCGCTCATGGCCGACAACCTGCCCAAGGCCGAGGAGACGATCCGAAAACAAATGAAACCGGATTGTTCGCCGATCCTCGACTTCACCCTTGGCGGCATTCATTTCCAACAGGACAAAATGGTCGATGCGCTGGTCAGCTATCGCAGGGCGGTGGAGAAATTCCCCAGCTTCCGACGCGCCTGGCGCAACATCGGGCTGATCTGTGTGCGTAACGGGCACTACGATGACGCGATCAAAGCCTTTACGCGCATGATCGAGCTCGGCGGCGGCGACGCGTACTCATACGGCCTGCTTGGATTCGCCTACGCCTCCAACCAGGATTACCAGGCTGCCGAAGCCGCGTACCGCAACGCACTGCTGCTTCAGCCCGAAAACACCGAATGGCGCCTCGGCCTCACGCGCTGCGTTTTCCGGCAGGAGAAATACGAAGACGCCGCCACGCTGCTTGACGGCCTCATCGAGCGGTATCCGGACAAACCCGATTTCTGGTTGTTGCAGGCCCACACGTACCTGGGTATGAAGAACCCGCTCAAGGCCGCCGAGAACCTCGAAGCCCTCGATCTGCTGGGAAAGGCAACCGTTGACAGCCTGCACACGTTGGGCGACATCTATGTCGGCGAGAACCTCATGGGCCTGGCTGCACGCGCCTACAAGCGCGGCATTGATGCCGACGCCAAACAACCCATCGGCCGGCCGCTCCGCGCCGCCGAGGTGCTCTCAGCACGCGGCGCGCTCCCTCAAGCCCGTGAGCTCGCCACCCACATCCGCCAGGTATGGAAGGACCAGATCGACGAGGCCGACCGGCGGAAACTGCTGAAGCTGGAGGCTCGTCTGAGTATGGCTGAGGGCGAAGGGAATGCCCAAACCGCCGCGGTTCTGGAAGAGATCATCAAGCTCGATCCGCTCGACGGCGAGGCGTTGATGCTTCTGGGCCAGCACTATTCACGCCCGTCATCGGAACAGAGTGATCCCGACCGGGCCATTTTCTATTACGAACGCGCCGCAAGCCTCGAAGCATTTGAGGTCAATGCCCGAGTGCGCCACGCGCAAGTGCTGGTCGGAATCGGTCGATATGCCGACGCTGTGCCGCTGCTGCGGCGGGCCCAGGAAATCAAGCCGCGTGACGACATCGCGCGCTATCTCGAACAGGTCGAGCGAATCTCAAAAACGCGGCGATGATCGCCGGCAACACACCGTCGTGCCGCGGATACAAGCCTCTATGTGCGCCTATTGGTCGAAGCTATCCCAGAACCCTCTCCCTCTGGAGGATTATGCAGGACGGCAGCGCGCTTCCAGATCAGAGCGGTCAAAATCCCCCTGTCCCTTTGGGAGAGGGCCGGGGTGAGGGCAGAGAGTCTTGTGCGCCACCAACGTGGGCGCGTGCGTGATTCAAGTTGCCCTCACCCCCAACCCCTCTCCCAAAGGGAGAGGGGGGCATGGCGCATAATGCTCCTCTGGGAGAGGGTAGGTCTCCGCAGGCGACTCGCCGTGGCGAGGTGAGGGCCGTGTAGTCTCAGGCCACGCCAACCTCCGGCCGACACCATCGAACGCGTCAATCGCAGCGCGGGCCGCGATCGACGCCGGGTAATCCGCGCGACCGATCGCCCAGATCGCCGTATCCCTCGGCTCGGCCCTTTCGTTGGCGACGCATCGTTGGATCGTCAGTTCATGCCGGTATCCCAGGCGTCGCGCCACACCGGCGCTCGCGATGTTTTTCGGATCGCAGTGAATCTCAATTCGTCGTAAGCCCTGGATCTCGAAGCCAACCTTCGTCAGAGCCGCGGCCGCCTCGGTGGCGAATCCCTTTCGGATATCGGCGCTCCGAATCCAATATCCAATCTCGCGCGCGCCGGCCCCAATCCCCGTGTGTGAGCCAATCGACCCGACGATTTCTCGCTCATCACGCGTGAAAATGCCGTAGATAAAGTCCTGGGCGAGATCGAAATTCGACCGCCACCGTTTCATTCGCCGGGCCTTTTTGTCGATGCTCTCGGGCTCGTGAATCGCCCAGGGCACC
>JAKEEP010000091.1 GCA_022616475.1 Phycisphaerales bacterium
GCCTTGAAAAGCTCAAAGGCAACCGAAAGGATCAATACAGCATTCGAGTCAACGACCAATGGCGAATCTGCTTCCAATGGCGCGCCGGGAACGCCTACCAAGTCGAAATGATCGATTATCACTGAACCTCGCATGATCGCGAAATCCACGAAACGCCTTCCACCGATTCACCCTGGGAAGATTCTGCGCACCGAGTTTCTCGAACCGTTGGGCCTCTCTCAGTATCGCCTGGCAAAGGACATCAATGTCCCCCCTAAGCGCATCGGTGAAATTATCAGCGGCAAGAGAGCTATCTCCGCTGACACCGCCCTGCGCCTGGCCCGTCGCTTCGGCACATCAGCGCAGTTTTGGATGAACATCCAGTCTCGTTATGATCTCGAGGTTGCCGAAGACACACTCAAGGAACGCATCGAAAGGGAAGTTCGGCCTCACGCCGCCTGACGGCCGAGCCCGCGAGGCAACCCCTATCGCGCAGCCGCGCGACGTGACACTTAGGCGACATCCCCCGACGAAAACACGCTCCCCAAACAAATCAGCGCCAACAATCCGCCCACCGCAACCCCCAGCGCCATCTGTCCCCACGTCATCCAGTGCACCGCTTCGGCGGCCTTCAGCGCCTTGAGCAGCGCCATGCCTTGCAGCACCGCGTGACCTCCCGCTCCCACAAACAACACGAACATCCCGAGCTTCGCTGTCGCTCGCCCGCCGCGCCGCGGGCCGCTTGGCTCCTCAATGTCCATCGCCCCATAGGGATTCAGTTGATTGATCCGCAGCACCGCCGGCGTGTCGTCCTTGGGCGAAGCCGATGGCCGCGCTGCCGCGCTTGCTCCGCTTCCATTCAGAAACTTCTCGATTTGCTGCAAGCCCACCGGATCAACCGCGAACCGTACCGTCTGCTCATCCAGATTGATCGCAAAATGCCTCGCGTCGCCCGCAAGCCCGGGCATGCGGAACCGGCTGTACGCATCACCCCGACCAAACTCCATCACAACCTGCCCGTGCATCGTCAACAACGTCGCTTTGGGCCCGTTCAGGTCCAGCATCCAACGCTTGTCTTCGTGACCTTCTTCGATGCAGCGCAGCTCGACGGCCATTGGCCAACTCCGTTCGTAACCCCCAGAGCGACCGGGCGCAGCCCGGGCCCCGGTCCCGCGCCGGCGCGCACTGAGCGCGCAGGCCGACATACTCAAATCGACGGAGTCGCTTTCGCACTTAAGCTCGACCGCCCGATAACGAGGTGAATGCCATGAAAAATAATGAGCCCGGCCGCTTTCGTGGCCGGGCTCCAACGCGATCGCTTCACCAGTGTGCAGTCACTCGTCGCAAGGCTCATCCGTCGAGTTGAGCAGCGGCGTTGCCGGGCACGTGGTCAAGCAGATCGTGCATGCCTGACCAGTCACAAACACCCGATCGCCGATCTCGTAATCGTCAATCCCGGCGAACGCGTACCGCCCGCCCGAGTCGCTGGTTCATCCGAGTGCATTCACGCGCCGGCGCAGGGTGCCACGGCCAGCGCAGCGAAGTCGGCCGTGGCGGGAGCCGGGTGCCACTGGTCGGTGCGATAGCACAGTGCAGACTCATCGTGGACTCCGCACGGGTCTGTCTTCGGCCAACCCGTGGCACCGGAAGTCACTCACTCGCCAATGTCTTCGGCCCACAAGTCCGGCTTTTCGCGCTTCAAGCGCTCCATCAGCGCAATGCATCGCTCGTCATCCAGCACAATCATCTCAATTCCATGTCCTCTCATCCAATTCTCCGCGCCGACAAACGTTCGATTCTCTCCCACGATCACGCGCGGAATCTTGAACAGAATCGCCGTTCCCGAGCACATCGGACACGGGCTCAACGTCGACACCAGCGTCAACCGATTCCAATCGCGACGCCGCCCCGCGTTTCGAATGCACACGACTTCCGCGTGCGCTGTCGGATCGCCCGATTGCACGCGCATGTTGTGGCCGCGCGAAATGATGCGGTCACTTCCGGCGCTTCCGGGTTCACTTCCGGGGGTTGCCGAAGGATCAACCAGAACCGACCCGATCGGTATGCCTCCCTCCGCCCACGATTTCTCCGCCTGCTCGATTGCTGCCTGCAGCCACTTGGAATATGCGCTATCATGCATGAGTTGAATTCATTCAACGCCCCTTCACGCAATCGTAAACCCTCAACGGTAAATCGCAAATCGCGTCCATGACCGCCTTACCCGTCATCACTCCTGCTTCCTCGAAATTCGCCGGTCGCGAAACTCTCCAGGGGCGTTCTGTTGACCTCGCCGATAACGAGCGCATCGGCGTGCTCATGGAGCTGGTTGGCGATCTCAGCCGTCTCACCGAGCCCAAGGACGTCTTGCGCGTCTTCTCCGAGGGCATGCGCGAACTCTATGGCGTGCGCGGCTACATCTCGCTCTCCACTCGCAATCTCAATCCGGGCGAATACCGCATCACTCGCATGCTCACCGAATCCGGCGGCGCCCTGCGAATTCACACCGCCGACCCCTGGTCGGTCATCAACACCCTCCCCATTCACACCGGCGGCTTCTTCGGCGAAATCATCCGCTCCGCCTACCCCCAGCTCATCCACCACCTCAACGTCCACAACGACCCGGTTGTCGGAAACGCGCTCGCCGCCTTCGGGTCGCTCATGGCCATACCGCTTTTCGATGGCGGCGAGCCCCTCAATTGGGCCATCACGCTCGACAAAGACCCCGAAGGCTTCAGCGTCGAAGAACTTGAAGAAACCATTCTGCGTGCCAACTTGGTCGGCGGCACCGTCAAGAACACAGTCATCACCAAGCAACTTCGCGAGGCCAATGATCGCATCCAGCGTGAGATCGACCAGATCGCGCGCATCCAACGCGCCCTGCTTCCCGACAAGCTGCCCGAGATTCCAGGGATGCGCATCGCCACAAGCTACGAGACGTTCGACCGTGCCGGCGGCGACCTCTACGACTTCGCCGTGCTTCCCTCGCCGCCTGATGGACCAACGAGATTCGACGGCTGGCTGGCCATGCTCATCGCCGACGCCTCCGGCCATGGCCCCGCGGCCAGCGTGCTCACCGCCATGCTCAATACGCTGGTGTACGCCTATCCGCGCCACGGCAGCGGGCCCGGCGCCGCCCTCGAGTTTGCCAATCAGCACCTGCACGCCAAGCGCATCGAAGGCGCCTTCCTCACCGCGTTCTTGGCCGTCTACAACCCCGCCGATCGCACTCTCATGTACGCTCGCGCCGGCCACAATCCGCCGCTCCTCAAGAATCCAGGAGCCGGCGGCAGCGTCACACGCCTTGAGGCCGTGGGCGGTATCCCCCTGGGCGTGGCCGATAGCGCCGCGTACGAAAACGCCACCATCAAGCTTCAACCCGGCCAGACCCTCGTCATGTACACCGATGGCATCACCGAAGCCATGGACGCCAACCGCCGAATGTTCGCCGTCGAAGGCATCGAACGCGCACTCGAAATCTGCAGCGGTGAGCCGCAATGCTCTATTGAATCCATCAACGCGGCGCTCAAGGAGCATCAAGCCGGCGTCCGCCCCAGCGATGATCAGACCATTGTTGCCGTCAAGGTCGATTAGGGGCACCGAAGCGCTAAGGAGTCAGCGGGTCACCGCTTGCCGACCCGCGCGCCTCGCTTCAACGGGGCTCGTTCCAACTTCTGGTAGTGCTCCAGCGTCGGCGCTAAGCCCTCTTCGAACCCCACCACCGGCTCATACCCGATCAACTTCCGCGCTGCCTCGATGCTTGCGCGGCTGTGCATCACCTCACCCGCACGGGCCGGGGCAAAATCGCACTCAGCTTCCACTCCCAGCTGCGCCGCAATCGCCTCAAGCAACTGTAGCAAACTCATGCTCTGACCGCACGCGATGTTGACGACCTCTCCGTGCAACTTGTTCTGGCTCGCCCCGGCCCGTAGGTTCGCGTTCACCGCATTCGCCACATACGTGAAATCCCGAGTCTGTTTCCCATCCCCGTAAATCACCGGCCGCCGGCCACTCAACAACGCATCGGCAAACTTCGGAATCACCGCCGCATACGGCGAATCGGGCCGTTGCCGCGGACC
>JAKEEP010000092.1 GCA_022616475.1 Phycisphaerales bacterium
ACGAAGTCGGCATCGAAGACGGCGATGAACTCGCCGGTGGCGGAAGCGAGGCCGTTGGCGAGTGCGCCGGCTTTGAAGCCGTTGCGGTTGTTTCGATGGATGTATTGGATGTTGGGGGTGTTGGTCGTTCGTTGTTCGTTGTTCGTTGTGCATTGGCTCCCGGAGACCCTGGAAGCCCCGAACGATGATGCGCTCCCAGATGCGAGGCGCTCGCAGCAGGCTTTGGTGATTGCGGCGGATTGATCGGTGGAGTCGTCGAGCACCTGGATCTGGAGGAGGTGGCGAGGGTAATCGATGGCGCAGGCGGCGGTGATGATGCGCTCGGCGACGCGGCGCTCGTTGAACATGGGGAGCTGAACGGTGACGCGCGGGAGAGTGGTGGGGAGGAACTGCGATTTGGGCGTGGCGTGGGAGGCGGAATCGCGGCGATGGAGGAAAGCCCAGACCATGTAATAGCGGTGCAGGCCGTAGATGCAGACGACCGCGATCACGGTGAGGTAGTATGCGAGGAGTGGAGTGGCAAGGGCTTGCATGGGGTAGGGAAAGTTGTCAGTTGTCAGTTGTCAGATGGCAGAGTGCGGGAGTGAGGGTCGGGGGTCAGAGAAGGCAGAGGTCAGGAGGCGGCGGGAGGGCGGAACGGCAGGTCAGTGGGTCATCCTCCGTGATGCCGATTGCCCGAATGGTCGGGGTGTACAACCCAATCATTGTTTCAATATTCGCGCGGGCTGCAAGTGGATAGGGTTAGCACGGATCACTACGAATGGAATTGGGAATGCAGCCGAGGAATTTGGGGAAACGGGGGTAACGTGTCTGGGAATGATGGGGAATTGACACGATGAGTGGGGATGGGGGCGGTATGGTTTGGGTGTGATGGTGGGTGTTGTGGGTTGAGCCGTGAAAGAGGGGTACTGGGAAGCCGTAGAACTGACTGTGATAGGTGTTTGGGAAGGTCCGAGAACCAAAGGTGCATGACGGCAGAGCAACCCTAGACGTGGACAGAAGGAGCACAGGCGAGACGCCTGTGCCACTGTCGGAAGGAGCATGGTGATGGAACAGTTGATTGGTGCAGCGGCGGATTACTACGTGATCACGATCATCGGCGCGTGTTTTGCGTTTGGGGCGCTCTTGAAGTCGGTGACTGCGATGGCGGGGACGGCGTCGCGAGAGCGGAGCCGGCGCGAGATTGCGGCGTACATTGCGGAGGGGTCAATCAGCCCGGATCAGGGTGAGCGTTTGCTGCGCGCGGATGTGAATCACAGCGTGAATCGTGCGGCGTGAAATCGATTTGCGATTTCAGATTGACGATTTCAGATTTGCGATTTCCAGATTTGCGATTTCCGACCTGATCCGAACGCGGTTGAGGATCATTCGCGTAGAAGATAAGGATGTGCGGCGCGTGCACTCGACGAAGCGTGGCGCCGTCGTGGTCGCATGTCTGATTTGAAACTGCCCTCACCCCCAACCCCTCTCCCAGAGGGAGAGGGGGGTGAGAAAACGAACGAGGCCCGCTGAAGCGGGCCTCGCCGAGTTGCGCGGTGCGAGCATCGGGCGCGCCAACGCCTATTGCTGCCACTTGCCTGGGGCGGAGGATTTCTGTTCGGTGTCGGGGTTGTAGAAGAGGTCGAGCATGCGGGGGTGGGGGAGGGGCGAGACTTCGAGGAGGATGAGGTCGCCGAGGGTTCGCTTGTGGAGGTGAAGGTTGGAGTCGGCGGGGAGTGTGTGGTTGGAATGGGGGCAGGAGGCGCGATCGACGAGGATGATGATGGGTGTGGATTGATCGCGCATGAGGACGGCGATGGTTTTGGGGGAGAGTGAGTTGCAGTAGTCGAGGCCGGCGGCGGTGACGCCGTCGGGGAGGGGCTGGATGAGGAGGAGGGGTTGGTTGAAGCGATCGCGGAAAGCGGAGGCGAATTGGTCGTTGTTCTCGCAGACCCAGTAGGGCTTGAGACCGGTTTGGACCTTGGCCTGATAGTACTGGTCGATCGGGAGCGGGGGACGCTGGATTGGCGAGCCGGCCAAGTATGTGTAGGTGGTCCAGATGCTGGCGATGCTGATGAAGAGCAGCGCGGCGACCGCGAGCGCGCGGAGAACGGAACGGCGTGGCTGCGAAGTCGAAGACGTCGGATCGGGCATCAGGCGCAGGCTGGGCGCCGTGGGAGCGGATGCGTCGAGGGCAGGGGATGAGTGGAAGATCTGGTGGAGGAGCTCATCGGCGTTGAGGCGCGGGGAGACGGGCAGGGTGCGGCGGAGGGATTGATCGATGTGATGCTGGAGCTGGACGGCTTCGCGCAGCTGCGGGTCCTGGTTGAGCCGCAGCGCGAACTCACGTCGTTCGTGCTCGTTGAGCTGGTCGTCGAGATAGAGCTCGAGTTGTTGGTTCCAGCGGGCGGTCATGGGGGGTCTCTCTCACTCTCCGCGTCGGTCTGGGTTGCGGAATGTGCGGCGTTGCCGGGTGCTTGAGGTGATGGTTGAGGGGAAAGTTGTTTCCTAAGGGCCGCGCGGGCGCGATGCACGTGGCTCATGGCGGTGCCTTCGGCGATGTCGAGAGCGCGCGAGATATCGCGATAGGGCATGTCGAGGAGGGTGCGGAGCAGAAGGCAGGCGCGGGCGGTTTCATCGAGAGAGCGAAGGGCGTGAAGGACTTGATCGTCAAAGGTGTCGTAGCCGCTGAGAAGTTGTCCGCGGCCGTTGATCAAGGGGTTGGGGAACGATTGGGGGGCGGCGGCAATGGAGGCGAGGGATTGGGGATCGCCGGGCTGTGAGCCGGCGAAGCTGCGGTGCTTGGCCTGGCGGCGCGCGTGGTTGAGGGCGATGAAGCGGACGATTCTGCCCATCCAGGCCATGAAGTTTGAGTTTGGATCGAATTGATCGAGCTTGGCGAGGGCAACGATGGCGGCTTCCTGAAGGACATCGTCGGCGCCGGCGCGATCTCCGAGGACGGCGGCGGCAACGCACCAGAGTGTTGGCCAGGCGACATCGAACTCGGCGGCAAACGCTGCGGGGGTGAGACGCTGGGGATGGGCGTCTTGAGCGTTGGCTGCCGGAGCAGAGCGATCGGTCATGTCAGCTTGATATGTCAAGAAGTTCTTAGGGTCTTGCGTCGAAAGTCGATTTGGAGTCTGTTGGAGGCCGATTCAGGCGGGTTGACGGGTCGTATCTTATACAGCTTTACGCAGGCCAGGCGGTTCGATTTCCGTTGGCAATGGGATGAAGCTGGGGTAAGCTTGCAAGGAAATCGGCGCGGTCGGCCATCGCGAAGCTTGGGATGAGAAACGCCGCGACCGCGCCGCAGGACGTTAGGCAGAGGCAGAAGGGTCAGCCATGTTGAATCGAAGCGTACTGGCGGCGATGGCGGTTGTTGGTTTGGCAGTGAGCGCGACCAGCGCACGGGCGGGAGGGGAGGGGGCGTGCTGCATTGGTGGCCAGTGCTTTGAGCCGTACCAGGAATTCGACTGCCACAAGGTTGGCGGGATTTTTCAGGGGTCGGGAAGCACGTGCGCGATGGTGAATTGCGGGGGTTCGCCGTTGGGGGCGTGCTGCATCGGTGGCGTGTGCAATGAGTCCTACGCGGAGGTCGATTGCCAGACGGCTGGGGGTATTTTTCAAGGTGCGGGAAGCACGTGCTCTGGAGTGAACTGCGGGGGGTCTCCCGGGACGGGAGCGTGCTGTTTGCCGGAGGGGATTTGCCTGGAGAACCTGACGCTGGAGTCGTGCTTGGGGAGCGGGGGCAAGTACGAGGGTGATGGCTCGGTGTGCGCGAAGTCGGCGTGTGCGCCGCCACCGATCGGCGCCTGTTGCTTGAGCAATGGCGCGTGCGCGGAGTTTGTATCGCCCCAGGAGTGCGCGAACCTGGAAGGAAGCTATCAGGGAGATGGAACGGTGTGCGATGTGATCAACTGCACGCCGCCGCAGCCGGGGGCGTGCTGCCTTGGGACCGGCGGATGTCTGGAGAATCTGACACCGACGCAGTGCGCGAACGCCTTTGGAATTTACCAGGGAGGCGGGACGACGTGCGCGGGGAGTAAGTGCGGTGATCCGCCGACGAACGGCGCGTGCTGCCTGGGGGACGCGTGCGCGCAGCTGGAGGCGCTCGATTGCGCGAAGTTCGGAGGGTTCTTCTACGGTGGCGGGACCGATTGCGGCACGAGCGTGTGTCCGCCGCCGCCGCAGGTGGGTGCGTGCTGTTTGGGTGCTACGTGCGCCGAACTGGTCGAGAGCGAGTGCGTTGAGTTGGGTGGGATTTTTCAAGGCGGCGGAGCTCTCTGCGAGAAGACAGTGTGCACTGGGCCATGCGTGGGTGATCTGAACGGGGACCTGGTGGTGAATGTGCAGGATTTGCTGGCATTGATCAGCGCCTGGGGCGCGGCGGGTGGCTTTGGCCCGGCGGATTTGGATCAGAACGGCGTGGTGGATGTGATGGATCTGCTGGCGTTGATCGGCGAATGGGGACCGTGCTGAGAAACGTCAACAAGTCAACAAATCAACAAGTCGACAAGTCAACTCAGGCAACGGTCAACGAGGAGAAGGCGATAGCAAATGATGGCGCCGTACGAAGGAGGGAAATCATGAGCAACGGCATGGTTGGATTTCTGGCGGGGGTATGCTGCGCCGGGATCGCCTCGACGGCGAGTGCGACGTTTCAGTTGATGCAGATCGAGCAGGTGATTGGTGGGGTCAACGGCGATGTCACTGAGCAGGCGATCCAGTTGCGACTGCGTGCGGCGGGAGAGAATCTCGTGTCGGGAGCACGGATCCGTGCCTGGGATGCAGCGGGCGCGAATCCGGTGATCATCATCGACATGGCCAGCGATGTTCCCAACGGGGCGATGGGAAGCCGGGTGTTGATCAGCAGCGCGAATTTCAACGATGACACGAATCCGCCGGCGTCGCCGAACTTTACGATGACCAACCCGATTCCGTCATCGTATCTGGCGGCGGGTTCGTTGACGTATGAATCGGATGCGGGGGTGGTGTACTGGCGGTTGAGCTGGGGCGGGGTGGGTTACACCGGGCCGTGCAACGTGGCGATGGAGAACGACATCAATCAGAATGCGTGTCCACCAGAGCCGGGCCCGATGCCGTGGATGAGCCTGCAGGCGTTGAAGTTCCAGGGGACGGCGGCGGCGCCGAGCACGGACAACGCGTCGGATTATTTCGTGACCGGGTCGGCGGCGACGTTCACCAACAACGCGGGCGCGAATTTCGTTTTGCAGGGGCCGGCGGTGGGCGCGTGCTGCATTGGCAGCAACTGCGCGGAGTTGCTGTCGCAATCGGATTGCGAAGGGAAGTTCGGCGGGGTTTGGCAGGGTCCGGGAGTGACATGCGACATCGTCTTCTGCCAGGCGGCGACCGGCGCATGCTGCTTGCCGGGTGGTGGCTGCGCCGGGATGCAGACGGCGGAAATCTGCGTCGCCAACGGCGGGGTGTATATGGGAGACAACAGCGAATGCAGTCCGACGATCTGCGCGAACCCGGTTGGCGCGTGTTGCATGCCGGGCGGCGCGTGCGTGAGCGCGCAGACGCAGATCGATTGCAACAACGCCGGGGGAGCGTGGCAGGGCCCCGGGAGCACGTGCGGCGGGGTGAATTGCACGCCGCCGGTCGTCGGCGCGTGCTGTTTTCCAGAAGCATGTTTTATCTTCACGGAAGGCGACTGCGAGAAATTCGGGGGGGTCTATCAAGGCGACTTCACCGATTGCGCGAAGGTTGTTTGCCCACCGCCGTGCGTGGGCGACATCAATGGGGACGGGCTGGTGAACGTGGCTGATCTATTGCTGCTCATCGGCAACTGGGGACCCGGCGGCGGGTTTGGCCCGGCGGATCTGGATCAGAACGGCGTGGTGAACGTGGCTGATCTATTGCTGCTCATCGGCAACTGGGGGCCGTGCTGATGGGAGGAAAGCGGCGAAGGCTGTAGGTTAGAGCGGCAAAGCGACAGAGGTCAGAGCGGCAGAGCTACGGAGCTTCAGAGCGACAGACCTCAGAATTACAAGGCTGAGCGGAATGCAGGAGCGTTCGTTGGACATTAGACGATGCCAAGGTGTGCTTGGCGAGGGCGGGAGTCAAAGCAAACGTGCCGAAGGGCGCGAGAAAGAGGAGAGAAAGATCATCATGAAGAATTGCATGATCGGAGCATTGGCCATTGGTTGCTGCGCCGGGGTTACATCGACGGCCAGCGCGACATTTCACCTGATGCAGATCGAGCAGGTGATTGGGGGCGTGAACGGAGATGTGACCGAACAGGCGATCCAGCTGCGGATGCGCGCGGCGGGTCAGAACGCGGTTGCAGGCGCGCGGATTCGCGTGTGGGATGCGGCGGGGTTGAATCCGGTGATGGTCATCGACATGACGACGAACGTGCCCAACGGCGTGCTTGGAAGCCGGGTGTTGATCACCAGCACGAACTTCAACGATGACACGACGCCGACGGCGGTTCCAAACTTTACGATGACGAACTTGATTCCGGCGTCGTATCTGGCGGCGGGTTCATTGACGTTTGAGTCGAATGCCGGTCTTGTGTATTGGCGCTTGAGTTGGGGAGGAGCTGGATACACGGGGCCGTGCAACGTGGCGGTTGACAACGATGCGAACCAGAATGCGTGCCCGCCGTTTGGGGGGGCGCTGCCATCGAGCGGCTTGCAGGCGCTGAAGTTTCAGTTTGCGGCTAACGCGCCGAGCACCAATAATGCGGCGGACTACGCGCTGACACCTGGGGCGGCGACGTTCACGAACAATGCCAACCAGAACTTCACGCTTCAAGGCGTGCCGGTAGGGGCGTGCTGCCTGCAGAACGGTGACTGCGCGGGGTCGGTGACGCAGTCGGATTGCGACAAGTTCGCTGGCGTGTTCCAAGGCGTGGGAAGTGATTGTGGGTCGGTGAATTGCTCGCCCACGGCGATTGGGGCGTGCTGCTTGACGGGGGAGATTTGTCAGGAGGCGATGACGCCCGGCGACTGCGCGGCGGCCAACGGAGCGTACATGGGCGATGATACGACGTGCACGCCGGGGTTGTGCGCGAAACCGCCATGCCTGGGCGATGCGAATGATGATCACGTGGTGAACATTTCCGATCTCTTGTTTGTGATCAGCAACTGGGGAGCTGCCGGTGGCAACGGACCGGCCGATTTCGATCAGAATGGGACTGTTGACATCGTCGATTTGCTGACGGTGATCAGCAATTGGGGGCCGTGCGATTGATTGGGTTAACACAGAGATCACAGAGGACACAGAGGAGGAGAATGGATTTTGCCGCCCCCGATCGGGGGCGTTTTCTTTGTGGTTGGGGCAGTCTCGGCGGAGCGCTCGCCTGTCGGCTCGCGGCTAAACGGGTTGAGGTTGAGACGTGAGGGGTGCTTGGATCGGGCACGGGTCGGAGCCGGTTGGTGGATCGCGGTGATCGGGTGAACCGCAGCCGGCTCGCGACCCGTGGCACCCCCCGGGGGTCGCTCCCTTATGGTCGCGGTGAGGGATTCGGGGCAGGCCGGCTTCCTTCGAGTTGGGCGATGCGGGCGGCGGTTTGGTTGAGGGTGGGGAGGCTGGGGTTGAGCTGCATGGCGCGCTGGAGGGCGAGGCGGGCCCCCGGAAGTTGGCCGGTTTCGGTGCGGGCGAGGGCGAGGGCGGCGAAGGCCTCGGCGGCCTGGTGGTCGGATCGAACAGCCTGTTCGAGTACTTTGACGGCTTGGGGGAATCGGCGCAGGTCGATGAGAGTTTGGCCCAGAAGCACGCGGACCTGCGTGGAGTTGGCGCCGCACTCGATGGCGCGGGTGAGTGACGGAACGGCGCGCTCGGGTTGACTCTCAAGAAGCAAGATGCGGCCGACGGCGAGGTGAGCGCGTCCGGAGCCCGGGTTGAGGTCGGCGGCGCGCTGTGCGTGGGCGAGGGCGTTGGCGAGATCGCCTTTGGATTGGAGTGCTTCGGCGAGGTTGAGGTGGGTGGCGTAGTGGTTGGGATCGGCATCGATCGCGCGGCGAAGCGTGGCGACGCCTTGATCGGTTTGGTTGCTCGAGAGTTGCGCGATCGCGAGCCAGTTGAGCAAAGCGGTATCGCCGGGCTCTCGCTGAAGGAGGTCGTTGGCGCGGGTCATGGCGCGATCGAACTGGGCGGTCGCAATGAGGTATTCGAGTTGGTCAAGATTGGCACGGCGGCCAACGACGTAGTTGACGAGTTCTGCCGACCATTCGCCGGGCCACTTGACGGGGCGCTCGCGAGGGCCTGGAAGTGCATCGGGGTTGCCTGAAGCGGCCAGGTGGCCGGCAGCGGCGGGGTGGCCCGATGCGCGTTGTGCTGTACCCAGAAGCTGGTGAATGTAGGCGAGGTGGGGCGTGGAAAGTCCGCGAGCCCGGATCAGTTCGGAGAGAAGCGCGATTGCGGATTGATGCTCTGTGCGATGGATGTGAACGCGGGCAAGGCCAACGATTGCGGGCGGCGATCCTGGTTCAAGCTGTCGCGCGGCCGTGAATGATGCGGCGGCGTCATCAACTTGTCCCAAATCGAGCAGCCAGAAGCCGCGCTGCCAGTGTGAGGGCGCGTACGAAGGCTCAATCGAAATCGAACGATCGATCGACGTGACGGCAGCCTCGAGATCACCGAGGTCGGCCTGAACCTGGGCGAGGTGATGCCAGGACTTGGGGTTGCTTTGATCGAGTAAAAGCGCCTGCTTATAAGCGGCTTGGGCGAGTGTGGGTAGGCCGTTGGCGTGGTAGATGAGGGCCAGGGTGAGACGTAGGGCGGGATCGCGTGGCGAGGATTTGATTTTGGTCAGCGCCTCGCTGACCAGGTCGGCAATGGCCGGATCGACGGAGGATGGATCCGGAAGCGTTGGAGGTTGGGGGCCAACCGATGGTTGATGGGTGAGAACGAGTGCGCTGAGTCCGAAGGCGGTGGCGAAAGAGGCGATGATGAAGAGGCGCGCGGGGCGGGACATTTAGGAATGATATGTGTGAGGGCAGTTATGGTTGCCCTGCACGGCTCTGCGCTGATTGGCGCCGGGGCGTCAAGGCGCGCAATGATCTTCGCCTCGTGGGCGCCGTGTCTATTGCTTGGCGGGACGTCAGGTGTGTTGCGCTGGATGGTGTGGATTTGGTTGGCGGGAAGGGGGCCGAGGGATTCGGTGGCGCCGTCGGGATAGCGGATGGTGAGGCTGTCGATTTGCGTTGAGTCGCCGAGGCCGAGGTGGATGCGGGGATCGTTGCTGGCGAGGTAGCTGTAGGCAGCGCGGAGGGGGCGAGTGAGGGTGCGCTGGCCGAGCTTGATGGTGAGGACCGCGCCGTAGGCATCGCAATTGTGCTGGTCGAGGATGCGGAGCATGATCCAGTGATGCAATTTTGGATTTTGGACCCCGGAATTTTTGGATTTTGGATTTTGGGCGTCTGGTTTGCTGGGGTCTGCGGTGATGTTGTGGAGGAGGTGAGCGGGGCCATCGCGGTTGATGACGAGGATGTCGATGGCGCCGTCGTTGTCGATGTCGCCGAAGACTGCGGCGCGGCTGGTGGCGACCAGGAGATGAGCAGTTCCGCCGCGTGGCTGCACTTCCTCGAAGACCCCGCCGGCTCCGGGCTTTCCGCGGAACAGGAGATTCGGCTGGGCATATGGATCGTCGGAGTACTGCGTGTCTTCGCGCATGACCAGGCCGTTGGCTTGATAGAGATCGAGGTAGCCGTCGTTGTCGAAGTCGATCCAGCCGATGCCGAAGCGCGTGAAGGCGCGGGTGAGCACGCGCAGACCGGCGCGGGTTGTTTCATCGTTGAAGTGCGTGCCCTGATGGATGAAGACCGAATCGGATTCGCGTTTGAGGTTGCAGACGATGATGTCGATGTCGCCATCGTCATCGATATCGTTGGCATCGACTCCCATTCCGGCCTTGGCCTTGCCTTCCAGGTCGAGGGCGCAGCTGGTCTGGAGGCCGACCTCGACGAAGGTTCCATTTTTTTGATTGGCCCAGAGCTGATTGCGCATGCCGTCGTTGGCGACGAAGACATCGGAAAAGCCATCGCGGTTGAAGTCGCAGCAGACGACGCCAAGGCTGTTGCCAACGTAGGCGTCGAGACCGGCTTCAATGGTGACATCGGTGAAGTTGTAATCGGGCGGGCCGTTGTTGCGGTAGAGCACGTCCATGGCGGGTGCGCTGTAGTTATTGGGGCTGCAATAGTCGGGCGCGCCCATGTTGTTGAAGCAATCGAGCTCGGTGGAAATGGACCAGTTGATGTATTGACAGACGTAGAGGTCGAGATCGTGATCGTTGTCGTAGTCGAGGAAGGCGGCGCTGGAGGACCAGCCTGGGTGCCCGACGTTGGCGGATGTGGTGGCGTCGGCGAAGGTCGAGTCGCCGTTGTTGCGGAGAAGGATGTTGGGTCCGACATTGGTGACGTAGAGGTCGATGTCGGAATCGTTGTCGTAATCGCCTGCGGCGATGCCCATGCCGTAGGCGCGAGTATCGGCGTTGATCGCGGGGGAAACGTCTTCGAACGTACCGTCGCCGCGATTGCGAAGGAGGGTGTCGGGCGGGTTGCTGGTTGTGTCGGAAAGGCTTCCGGCCTGAACGAGGTAGGCGTCGAGATCGCCATCGTTGTCCATATCGAAGAGGGCGGCGCCGCCGCCGATCGATTCGGGGAAGAGGTATTTGTCGGGCTGGTGGCCGGAGCGCCAGGTGAAGTTGACACCGCGTTGACTGGCTTGTTCCTCGAACCACGGGGCCTGTTGTGCGGTGGGTGTGGAATTGCTTGAGCTAAGGCGAGCGGTCGTGGTTGAAGTGGAGGGCGAGCGATCGCAGGCGATGAGGAGCGCGGCGGCGACCGTGAGCAGAAGGGCAGTTGGCGATGTGAGCGTTCGTTCCATTTCACTCGTTTTCGAGATTTGGGCCGGACTCTTGAAGTTGCTGCAAGCGATGGGTGACGGTGTCGATGGTGGGCTCTCGCGGGTTGACTTGCCGTGCGATTCGAAGCATGGCCTGAGCATCCTGCAGGGCGCCGAGTTCGGCCTTGGCCCGCGCCAGACCGGTGTAGCCGGTGGCAAGGTGGGGAGCCGCGCGAATGGCTTGTTGAAAGAGGCGCGAGGCCTGTTCCCACTGCCTGAGTTCAAGATACACCTGCCCGAGCGCGATGCGAACTTCCGGATCGCCTGAGCCGGTGTTGATGCCTGTGGTGAAGGGCTCGACGGCGAGGGCATAGTCCTTGTTGAGAACATGCAGTTGGGCGACTTGGATGTGGCCTGGCCCGAATGCGGGGTTGATCGCGACCGATCGCTGGGCGTGGTCGAGCGCGGCCACGAAGTCGCCCCCGACTTGATGCGCTCGTGAGAGATTCAGGTGAGCGGCATACGAGCCGGGGTGCGCGGCGATGCATTGCTCGAGCACTCGGCGGCCCTGGTCCCATTGCCGGTTGACGAAGTAGGCGTCGGCGAGGTAGTTCAGGGCAGTCTCGTCGTTGGGGTGGCTCTCCAGAAGTTGCCTGAGGCGCGTAATGGCGAGGGGCGCCTGGCCGGTCATCGTGAGTTGGTCGGCACCTTCGATGGCGGCGCGGTAGCCGGTGCGATACTGGCTGATTTCGTCCTGCCAGGGATCGGACCAAATCGGACCCTGGCCCCGCGCTTGGGCAAGGGCGATTTGGGTTGTGGGGTTGGGGCCGAGATGGCGTTGGGCGGATCCTTGAAGTTGGCGGAGATAGGGCGCGCTTGGACTGGCGGGATCGACGGCGATGATCTGCTTGAGAGATTCGGCGGCTTGGGAGTACTGTTTGCGCTGGAGCGCGATGCGCGCCAGCCCGACCTGCGGGGCCGAATGCTTTGGATCGAGTTGGGCGGCTTGCCGGAAGGATCGCTCGGCTTCATCGAGCCGTTCGAGGTCGAGAAGCCAGAAGCCACGGCGCCAATGCGATGGAGCGTAGGTTGGTTGGAGACTGATGGCGTGGTCGATGAGCTCGATCGCGGCGACAACGTCACCCTGGTCGGCGCGCAGCAGGGCCAAGTGATAGGGGTAGCGCGGGTTGAGGCGATCGAGCATCGCGGTCTGCTCGTAGGTGGTTTGAGCGAGCGTGGGCATTCCGTTGGCATGGTAGATCATGGCCAAGCGAGCGCGCACGTCGGGCCGGCGAGGCGAACGTTTGATTTCGCCCACAGTCGAGGCAACCAGTTGCGCCACGACCGGATCGACGTCGCTGGGATCTACAAGGGTTGGAGGCGCGGCGATCGGAGTTCGATAACAGATCAGCCATATGCCAAAAGCGAGCCCGGCGACGAGGAAGGCGAGGACCGACAGGCGGATCGGTCGCGACATGGCAACCATAGTAATCTGGGGGGCAGATGCGGCAAGGAGAATCTCGCACTGATGGTTTTGTTATGATCGACTGCCCGCACCATGTCCTCCCATGAGCGATCTGTATTACGCCGCAGCCTGCCAGACCGCGTTTGCGTGCCCGAGCACGCGCGCGGAGATTGGCGAGCGGGTGACGCGGATGATCGCGATGGCGGAGAACACGATTGTGGGGTACGAGCCATTCTTTGATGTGCGCTTGCTGGCGTTTCCGGAGTTTGCGCATGCAGCGCCGATCTACGACAGCGTGGAGAAGCTGCGGGAGCGGCTGGCGATGGAACTGCCGAACGAGCACACGGATCGGTATGTGAAGTTGTGCAAGAAATATGGGTGCTACATTCAAACGGGCAGTTTTCTTGAGGTGGATAGGAAGTATCCGGATGTGGTGTTCAATGCGACGGTGTTGGTTGGGCCGGGCGGGGTGTTGAGCAAGTATCGGAAGGTGAATCCGTGGATTCCGTGGGAGCTGCATGCGAGCCCGCATGACTTGATGGATGTTCCCCCTCTCCCATTGGGAGAGGGCCGGGGTGAGGGCCGAGAGTCTTGGGCGCCGCCAACGTCGGCGCATGCCAGTTTGAAACTGCCCTCACCCCCAACCCCTCTCCCAGAGGGAGAGGGGGGTTACAAAGAAGAGCCATTTCCGGTGGTGAAGACGGAGCTTGGGAATCTGGGGGTGGCGATCTGCTATGACTGGCTGTTTCCGGAGACGATCCGGCAGATTGCGTTCAACGGCGCGGAGGTGATCGTGCGCGTGTCGGCGTATATGGATCCGTGGGGCGCGACGCCGCCGACGGATTGGTGGACGCTGTTCAATCGATCGCGGGCGGCGGAGAACACGGTGTACGTCGTTGCGGCGAATCAAGGGGCGAGTTTGCAGCAATATCCACCGTTTAGTTGGCCGGGTGGGAGCATGGTGGTGGATTTTGATGGAAGGATTTTGGCGCAGGCTGATGCGGGTGAGGGCGAGAAGGTGGTGGTTGCGCCGATTGA
>JAKEEP010000093.1 GCA_022616475.1 Phycisphaerales bacterium
GATTCCGGTTCCGAGCGCCAAGAAGACGAAGCTGACCAGCGAACCGACCACCAGAGGCAGCAACGCGCCGCGCAAACTCAAGGCAATGGTTGTCGCGACCGTCGCCGCTCCGAGAGCGAGAATGGTAATGCCCAGCCACAATGGCGGTTCCGCCAGCGCGTGATGGATTCCATTGATGTTGTGCGTCACCAGGAACGCCAGCCCCAGGCCGACGATCGAACCGATCACGCCTACAACCAACCCGTATCGCAGGAAGATCCACACGATGCCGCTGCGGCTGGCCCCGATGCTGCGCAGAATTCCGATATCGCGGGTCTTCTCGTACACGATCGCCCAGAAGATCGAGAGCACCAGCGCCGCGCACACGACGTAAACCACCGAGAAAATGGTGCGCATCAGCTCGCGCTCTTTCTCCACCGGGCCGATGAACTGCGCCTGTTGCTCCAGCCAGGTCAGAATGTTCAAGCCCAATCCCGGCGACGGCGGCTTCACCACCGCCGTTTCATCGCGGTCGATTTCATCCCAGAACGCCATGTAGGCATTCTCCACCGCCTCGCGCAATTGCTCGGGGGTCACGCCTTCCTTGGCCCGGACGAGCACCAGCGTCGCGCGCGCCGGGTCAGGCCCCTTCACAACCGTGGGATCGTTCTCATCCATGATTTGCCCAGCATCCAAACGCAGCATCTCCTGCGCGATCTCGATGGGAATCATCACCCGTTTGTCATCGATGACGAAAACGCCGGAAACAAACTCGTTCACCACTTGAAGGATTTTGCTTCTCACATTCTCCACGTCGCCAAGGCCGCCCGAAGTTGGAATCGTTTGCAGCAGCACCTCGAATCGCGGCATCCACCAGTATCCCATCGCCCCTTGTTCGTAGGTGCCGTCGGAGCGCCGCCGATTGGCTTCCGAAACGTGCATTCCCAGAACGATCACCTTGTTGTCGCCGCCGCGCTGCAGCGTCAGGCCTTGCTCGAGGACACGACCGGGATTCAAGAGGCGTTCATCGTGTTGAAGAAGGCTGGTCCATTGTTCAGCGGTCAACACACTCTTGAGCATGTCCGGCTCGGTTCGAACGGCGCTGAACAATCGCCTCCACCGCTCCTGATCCATCGATGCCAGCCGGCTCTGAATCTCCTGCTCGCTCGGCTGGGTCGCTGCTTCATCCTGATCCATTTTCAGGGCTTGCTGAATCAGCTGGATCCGCTGCTGCTCGCTCATCGCGTTGAGCACGTCACTCCATCGCTTGGTCAGCACGTCGCCAAACAATCGGTTCCATTGCTCTGTGGTCAGTTCCTTCCAATACAGCGTTTCCTCGTAGCCCGTGACTTGGGCAAAACTGATCGGTTCAATGCCCCAGAAAGACACGCCTTCGATGCTCTTGTCCGGCCCTTGCGGATACGGCATCCTCAATAAGCCCAGGCCGTCCACCACCGGCGTGGCTGCTGCGGCCTCCGGCAATTGCAGAATCCGATCGATCAGCCTCTGGTAATGCGGAATGCCCGAAAACGAATACGACACCACGACATCGCCCATGAGCGTGCGGCCCGACGATTTCACCATGTTGAGAAAGCCGGTCATCACACTGACCACGACAATCACCAGCGCCACGCACAGCGCCACCGCCGCCACCGCGATGAGCGGAATCACGCGCGAGGTCAGGTATCGGTTGGTCAGCAGGGCGTGGTACATGAGGAAAAGTCAAAACGTCAACAAGTCAAAACGTCAAAATGTCGAGCGCCAAAGTTTAGCGGCCGGGCTTGCCTGGTGTTGCCGTGCGAGCGTCGGTGGGCTCGTGCTCAGGCGCATCGCGCCGCCAAAGCTCCTTCATCGGCTTTCCGAAGCGCGTCAGCAGTTCAATTGGCGCGCCGATGTCGGCCACGAACACCTCGCCGAGCAGTTTCTGCGCTTCAAGACCGAAGAAACCCGTCTTCATTCCCACAAAAGTCACCGTTCGGCTCGCCCGCACGCAATGCCCCAGCGCTTCTCCGGTGTTGCAATCCATTCCCGAAGGCACATCCGCCGCAAGCACCGGCCGTCTCGCGGCGTTGATCCACTCAATCACCTGGGCCGGCTCGCCGCTCACCTGGCGGTCTAGCCCGGTTCCGAAGATCGCATCAACGATCAACGCGATCCCCTCCGTATTCAGTGAACCAAGTCGATCGATTCCCATCTCGCGCAAGTTCATGTTTCGGCAGATCGTCCGATTGATCCCGGCATCGGAATCAATCTTCGGTTCGCCCAACGGACACAAGATCACTTCCACCCGGCGGTTGTGCAGATGCCTGGCCAGCGCGTAGCCGTCGCCGCCGTTGTTGCCAGCGCCGCACACGATCAGGACCGCTGGCGAAGCGTTCACCGCCGGCGGCAACATCAACATGGCATGTTCAGCCAGACCGACCGCGGCGTTTTCCATCAGCACGGCGCCGGGAATTCCATACTCTTGGATTGCCGCGCGATCCACGGCTCGCACCGCGTCCCGATCGAACATGAGCACTGGGGGTTCATGGCGCGTCGAAGCATCTGGGCTTTGGCGAATCGACTCGTGCCGGTGCGAAGTCGAAGCTGGCATCCGAAAGTCTAGCAGCGCAGGGCTTCAAACAGCCAAGTTCGGGCTTCCGCCACCATCGATCAATCGCGCGTGTCGTGCCACTCGACTCGATCCGACTCCGAGCTTTTACGCTCGCGTCAGCTTCCGGTAGCGAATCCGGTGCGGCTGCTCCGCCTCAATCCCCAGCCGCTTCTTGCGCGCTTCCTCGTACGAAGTGAAGTTCCCGTTGTGCCAGGCCACCTGGCTGTCGCCCTCGAAGGCCAGGATATGCGTCGCGATCCGGTCGAGAAACCAGCGATCGTGCGTGATGATCACCGCGCACCCGGCGAAGTTCTCAAGCGCCTCCTCCACCGCCCGCATCGTGTTCACATCCAGATCATTGGTCGGTTCATCGAGTAGAAGCACGTTGGCGCCGCTCTTGAGCAAGCGCGCCAAATGCACGCGGTTCCGCTCGCCCCCGGAAAGCGTTCCAACCACGCGCTGCTGATCCGGGCCGATGAAGCTGAAACGCGAGACGTACGAGCGCGAATTCACTTTTGCGCCGCCGATGTTCATTTCTTCATCGCCATCGCTGATCGCATGCCAGACTGTCTTGTTGTTCGGCAGGCTGTCGCGCGTTTGTTGAACGTAGGCGAGCTTCACCGTTTGTCCGACGCGAAACGTGCCGCTGTCGGGTTTTTCCTGGCCGGTAATCATCCGAAACAGCGTCGTTTTGCCCGCGCCGTTGGGTCCGATGATCCCCACAATTCCGCCCGGCGGCAGCGAAAAGCTCACGTTCTCCATCAGCAAGTTGTCGCCGTACGCTTTGCTCACCCCCTTGGCTTCGATCACCAGGTCGCCCAAGCGTGGCCCCGGCGGGATGAAAATCTCGATGTCTTTGGCGCGCTTGGCTGAATCCTCGCTCACCATTTTCTCATACGCGCTGATCCGCGCCTGGCTCTTGGCCTGCCGGGCCCGAGGCGAAGCGCGGATCCATTCCAACTCCCGCGCCAGCGCCTTTTGCCGGTTGCTTTCCTGCTTCTCTTCAACCGCCAGGCGAGCCTTCTTCTGATCGAGCCACGATGAGTAGTTGCCTTTCCACGGAATCCCCTCGCCGCGATCCAGCTCCAGAATCCAACCCGCGACGTTGTCCAGAAAATACCGATCGTGCGTCACCGCAATGATCGTTCCTTCATACCGCTGCAAGTGCTGCTCCAGCCAAGCGACGCTCTCGGCATCCAGGTGATTCGTCGGCTCGTCAAGCAGCAGAATGTCGGGCTTGCTCAACAGCAGACGGCACAATGCCACCCGCCGTTTCTCGCCACCGGATAGAACATTGCACGGCATATCGCCAGGCGGGCACCGCAGCGCATCCATTGCCATCTCAAGCTGGGAATCCAAATCCCAGGCGTTGAGTTGATCGAGCTTTTCCTGGATCGCCCCTTGCCGCGACAACAGCTTCTCCATCGCCTCTGCAGACATGGGCTGGGCAAACTTCTCGCTGATCGCTTCAAACTCCTTGAGCAGATCAACCGTCCCCTGCACGCCCTGCTCGACCACCTCGCGCACGCTGCGCGTCTCGTCGATCAAGGGCTCTTGCTCCAAATATCCGATCGTGTACCCCGACTGCGCCGCAACCTTCCC
>JAKEEP010000094.1 GCA_022616475.1 Phycisphaerales bacterium
ATGGGCGTGACGGTTTCCGGGGGGGAGGGCTGACCCATGCCAACGATGACAAAACGCTCCAAAGCCAATCGCGAAATCGCTCAGAAGTTCAAGGGGCCGCAGCCGGTCCCCGACGCGATCAAGGCGGTCAAATCGTTCAAGAGCCCCAAGTTCGATCAGACCATTGATGTCGTCGTGAACCTCGGCATCGATCCCAAGCAAGCCGACCAGCAACTTCGCGGCTCGATCTCCATGCCCAAGGGCGTGGGCAAGACCGCCCGCGTTGTCTGCTTCTGCGGCACCGACAAGGTCGCCGCAGCCAAAGCCGCCGGCGCCATCGAAGCCGGCGCTGAGGACCTCGTTGAGAAGATCACCGGCGGCTGGATGGATTTCGATGTCGCCGTCGCTTCGCCCGACATGATGCGAGTGGTCAGCAAGCTCGGCAAAGTGCTTGGCCCCAAGGGCCTGATGCCTTCACCCAAGGCCGGCACCGTCACCCCGGACGTGGTCACGGCCGTCAAGGAATACGCAGCCGGCAAGGCCGAGTACCGCACTGACGATGGCGGCAACATCCATTGCATCATCGGCAAGATGAGCTTCAACGAAGCCGACCTGACGGCCAACCTTCAGCACTTCATCCATACGATCGAGAAGATCAAGCCCGCGTCGGCGAAGGGAACGTACATCAAAAAGTGCGTCGTCAGCGGCACCATGACCCCCGGAGTGCAAGTGGCAGTATGAATGACAGAGCGTTAGTTGTTCGTGGTTCGTTGTTCGTTGTATCAACAACCGCATCAAACAACTAACAACGAACAACGAACAACGGACCAATCCATGAGCAAACCCGTTAAAGAAATGCTGGTCGCCGACTACAAGAAGCGCTTCGACAACATCGATGGCGCGCTGATCGTCGACATCCGCGGCATGAACGCCAACGACAACAATGATCTGCGCCTGGGGCTGCAGAAGAAGCGCATCCGCGTCACCGTCATCAAGAACACGCTCGCCAAGAAGGCCTTCAGCGGCACAAACCTGGCCACCCTCGCCGATGCGCTCGAGGGGCCAAGCGCGCTCGCGTACGGAGCAGAGTCGGTGGTTGATGTCGCCCGCGAGTTGGTTGACTGGGCTAGGAAGCTCAAGCAGCTCACCCTCAAGGGCGCGGTGCTCGACGGCACGTATTACGACGGCGTCGAGGGCGTCAAGCGCCTCAGCAGCTTCCCGACCAGGGAGGAAGCCCAGGCGAAGGTCGTGCAGCTGGTTCTTTCGCCTGCGAGTAATCTCCTTCGCGCCGCAACCAGCCCCGGCTCAAACATTCTGGGAATCATCAAGGAGATTCAGGAGAGACTGGAGAAAGGACAGGCGATAGCGAAGGCTGGTTAGTTGTTCGTTGTTCGTTGTTCGTTGTTCGTTGTTCGTTGTTCGTTGTTCGTTGTTCGTTGTTCGTTGTTCGTGGCATGCTACAACGAACAACGAACCACGAACCACGAACGATTTCGATCCAACTGGCCCCCGGGTTAAAAGCCGCGCGTGCGGCTCCTCTTGGATGAGAACACGTCTTCGTAAGTTGGAGTTTGAACGTCATGGCAGAAGAAACAGCAACCAAAACATTTGAAGCCAAGATCAGCAAGCTGGGCGATTCGATCGCCGAGCTCACGCTCAAAGAAGCCGTTGATCTGGCCGACTACATGAAGCAGACCTACGGCATCGAACCGGCGGCGGGTGGAGCGGTGATGATGGCTGGTCCCGGTGGCGGCGCCGGCGCCGGCGCTCCCGAGGTCGAGGAGCAGACCGAATTCGACGTCGTGCTCAAGGCCGCGGGCGACAAGAAGATTCAGGTCATCAAGGTGGTGCGCGAAGCCACCGGCCTGGGCCTCAAGGAAGCCAAGGACCTGGTCGATGGCGCTCCCAAGGCCGTCAAGGAGAAGATCTCCAAGGGCGATGCCGACGCCCTCAAGGCCAAGCTCGAAGAAGCCGGCGCGACTGTCGAAGTCAAGTAAGTCACCAATAGCACCGCATCCAGTGGCACAGGCGTCCCGCCTGTGCTCGTTCGAACATGAGCCCGCGGACGAAAAGTCCGCGGGCTTTTTCGCGCCACCAAATGGCCGCGTGCGCCAAGACTGAAATCCAAGATTCTCCAAGCCGAATACCACAAAGGAGATTCGCCGGATGAAATGGGCCCCCCTCGTGCTTCTGGGCTGGACAACCGAAGGCGATCGGTCGGTCTGGTCGGACCTTCATCGCGGCGACGCCGGTTGGCCGGTGCGAGCGGGCCTGAGCCTGGCGTCCGCCACCGCAATGCTCGGATTGGTGCTGGCGATTGCGGGGCTCATCGAGATGAACGCCGGGCGAGTGAACGAGGAAACGTTGCTGCTTGCAGTACCGATCGCGGTGGTGATCTGGAGTGCGACTGTGTACTGGATCTGGTCTGGTTATCGCCGCTGGACACGCACGCTTCGCACAGCGTTCGCTGTGATTGCAGTGTGGGGGTTTTTCATTCCGATTGCCGTGACGCTTGCCGAGATCGGCAGGTCGGAGTTGCTGATCGGTGCTTGCATCGTGCTGGCGTGGGCGGCAACGTTTCTGCTCATTAGCATCGGTGCACACGCGCACCGAGGCGGACGGTCGATGACCGATCGCTCCGGTTCGGTTGCCGTGAACTGTCCGGCGTGCGGCTATTCCATGATCGGGCTTCAATCGTGCGACTGCCCGGAGTGCGGCGCTACGTTCACCATTGATCAGCTCATCGAGGCGCAAGACTATTCCGCGCTGCGGTTGGGCGGTCGGAGTGATCAGTCTGCTAACAGCCGCCTATGCAGCGGCACCGTGTCCCAGATTCGCAGCGTGTGGTCGCCCGAGCCACTCACGAGCATTGAACCATCGGGGGAGAAGGCCAGCGCGAAGACGTAGTCGGCGTGGCCGGAGAGTTGGGCGACCTGCTGGCCGGACTTGGTATCCCAGAGACGTACGGTCGTGTCGTTGGATCCGGTCGCGAGGCGAGTTTCATCGGGCGTAAAGGCGAGGGCGTAGACGTTATCGGCGTGGCCGATGAATGTGTGCAGCTCGCGGCCGGTGGGCACATCCCAAAGTCGGGCGGTGGCATCGCGCGATCCGCTGGCCAGGCGGGTGCCATCGCGATTGAACTTCAGCGTGCAGACAAATTGGGTGTGACCAACGAATCGTCGCGGCTCGGCGGTGCCGTCAACGCCGAAGAGAGTAATGCCGCCATCGGGGGCATCGGCGGCGACGGTTCGGCCATCAGGTGACAGCGCAACGGCGCACAATTCGTGCCGCACGAGCAGCGGATAGCGCGCTAGCTCGCGACCGCTGATGGTCTCCCAGACGATCACGTGTGTCGGACAACGCGCCGCAAGTCGCAACCCATCGGCTGAAAAACTCACCGCTGTCATCCTTTGAGCCAGTTCGGCGTTGAGCTCGAGTCGTTGCGAACCGGTCGCGGCATCCCAAAGAAAGACGCGGCTACTGCCATGGGTACTGGCGACAAGGTTTGCCTGCCGCGAAACGGCCAAGCCGTAAAGGAACCCGAACGGAGCGTTCCACGTCGCCAAGGAACCGCGCGTGCGAGCATTCCAGATTCGAATCGTCTTGTCCCACGCACCCGAAACAACTCGCTCATCATCCAGGAACTCAACGCCGTATACGAAGCTTTCGTGCCCGCGCAGCGTATCCAGCGACTCTTCATGGGAAAGACTCCAGAGCCGGACCGTACGGTCCGAAACGGCCAGCAGCCGCTCACCGTCGTCTGAGAAAGCCAAGCGGGTCGCGCCGGCCCGGGGTCCGGTGAGGACGGCTAGTGCCCGGCCGGACTCGACATCCCAGACGCGCACGGTCGCGTCATCGCTTGCTGACGCCAAACGCCGCCGTGGCGAGTCCAGCGCGACGGCGCGAACCGGCGCCTGGTGCCCGATGAGCGCATGCACGAGCTCCCGGGATTGAACGTCGTAGATGCAGAGCTTCTTGTCCATGTGAGCGGTGGCGACACGACTTCCAGTTTCGTTCAGATCGATGCCCAGGGCGGTCGAGCTCGTGTAGAAGCCTTGTGGATCCACCCTCTCGCCGGTGGTGGAATCAAACACGTGGAACCACACATCCACGCTCGCGCTGGCCCTGGTTCGAAGACCGACCGCGACACGCCGACTATCAGAACTGAACGCGACAACGTTCATACCCCCGTATCGACCAATAACCAGAGGCGGCGCGGTCGAGCCAGGCGACCAGACCACGGCGCGCTCATACACAATGGCGGCCACTCGAGAGCCATCAGGCATGATTGCCACCGCAAGCAACTCTTCGTCCAACGGCGCGATTCGATCGATCTGGCGCCCGGTGATCGCGTCCCAAAGCGCCAGGAACTGGTTCTTGTCGCCACAGATTCCGGCGCTCTGTGCGCCATCGGCGCTGAAGGCCGCAGCGCGCAGCGGCTCGCCGACAGACACGCTTCTTTGAGGTGCGGCTCGGGCTGGATCCCAGACTTGGATCGTGCCCGAAATTGACACGGTGGCGATGTGGTTTTCGGTAGTGAAAGCGGCGGCAAGAATCGGTTCGTCTTCCTCGATGATCGCGATGCTATTGTCCAGTTGCGCCGATGCGTAGCGCCATTCCCAGTTGCGCTGCTCGGAGGCGACGCTCTCGAGCAGCCGGCGCGCTGTGAGCGGGTCGTGCTGATCAAGGGCGATGATGGCAGACGCGACGGTGGCGCGGGCCGCCTGCTCAATCGCGGCAATGCTCTTGGTCTCCGCCAAATCTTTGGCGCGGATCGCCTCGCCCGCTTGCCAGATCGACACCATCGTCCCGATCAACAGCGCCGTGAATGCAACAGCGGTTCCCCCCACGAGCGCCTTGTTGCGCCGGGCAAATTTGCGAAACTGGTACACCCTCGAAGCGGGGCGCGCGATGATGGGCTGATCGTCCAAATACCGGCGGATATCGCCCGCCAATTCCGCGGCCGATTGGTACCGGCGCTGTGGATCCTTTTCGAGCGCTCGCCCAACGATCGTCTCGATATCGCCCCGGAAGACCTTGTTGATTGAGCTCAATCGAGACGGCTCGTCTTCGCGAATCAGGCGAACGGCCTCGTGAATGAGCTTCTCGCGAACCTGATAAGGCAACCGGCCGGTGAGAAGTTCAAAAATGATGACGCCCAGCGCATAGACATCGCTGCGCGCATCGATGCGATTCGGATCCCCGGCGGCCTGCTCGGGGCTCATATACGCGACCGTGCCGACAAGTTGGCCGATGTCGGTTTGCATGGTGACGGTCTGCGTGTCGGAATCTGTCGCGCGAGCGACGCCGAAATCGAGGACCTTGGGCTGGCCGGCGGCATCCACAAGAATGTTGGCGGGTTTGAGGTCGCGATGGATGACGCCGCGAAGGTGGGCGTAGTGGATCGCATCGCAGAGGCGCGCCGCAAGCTCGAGCCGCTGGCGCGTGCCCAGCCCGCAACGATCGGCGTGTGCGAGCAATGGATCGCCGTGCACCAGCTCCATGGCGAAATACGGCTGACCGCCCTCGCCGCTGTCGGCGGTTCCGGCCGCGTAGATGTGCGCGATGCCCGGATGGGTGAGTTGGCCCAGCACCTGAGCCTCGTGGCGAAAGCGTCGCAACATTTGCCGCGTCACAATGTTGGAGCGAATGACCTTGAGCGCGACGCGGCGGCACGGGTGATCTTGCTCGGCCTCGTAAACGACGCCCATCCCCCCTTCGCCGATGATTCGGAGGATGCGGTAGCCGGCGATGCGCTCGGGAAGCGGTGTCGCGGGAGCAGTGCGGGCCTCGCTGAGGCCGTGCAGATCAATGGGTCGCCCCAGGGCCGGCCGATCCAGCGCTCCACCGCCGGCCAAGTCTTCCTGCAAAAGCGCGTGAACCTCGGATTTCAGCGAGGCATCACCGGCGCATCGTTCATCGAGGAAGCTCGCCCGTTCATCGGGTTTGAGCCGGAGCGCCGCACGGAAAACCTCGTCGACTTGCTGAAATCGATCAACGGCGCTCACGATCGCAAGTCCTTCAGTTCGCGATGGAGCCAGGCGCGGGCCATGCGCCATTCCTCGGACGCGGTCGTGCGTGAAATGCCAAGCACATCGGCGGCATCCTCCGAGGTCAGACCGGCGAAAAAGCGCAGCTCGACAAGGGCAGCCTTACGCTCATCGAATCGCGCGAGCTTCGCCAGCACTTCATCAACGCGGATCATGTCCATACCAGCAGTGAGACTGTCGCGATCAGCCAGAGTTTGTTCGACCGCCTGAATCGTGATTTCCTGCCAGGCCCCGTGCGCTCCCCGCGCGCCGCCGCGCTTGGCACGATTGCGCGTTCGCGCGTGATCAACCAGAATATTGCGCATCGCTTTGGCCGCCACGACAAAGAACTGGTTGCGGCTCTTCCACTCGATGGCGGTTTGGTCAACCAACCGCAGATAGGCTTCATGAACCAGCGCCGTGGGCTGAAGCGTGTGGCTGAGGCGCTCGTTGCGAAAGTAGGCTTCGGCCAGCGAATGAAGCTGGTCGTAAACCAATGGCAGCAAATCAGCGGCGGCGGCGATCTCACCTTCGCTGGCACGCCTCAGAAGCCGCGTTGCGTCCTGTTGCGTCACGCGCAGGCCCCTTGCGGTCCACCAGTGTTGACCTGGCATCATCGTACCTCTCAATTCACGCCGCGCCGATGACAATCTCGAACGTCGCGCAGAGACGGCGTCCGCGCGCCCTTGGCCGTCATGACAACCAATGGCCACCAGAAACAGGCGATGTCTCGCCGCGTCGCGCTCGGAGTCGGACCAAACAAGACAACCAGGAAAGCCCAGTTTTTTCGAGCGCGCTGCTTCCGGATGTCGCCTGTTCCTGCAGAGGGCCCCAAAGCCGGCTGCACCGTTCACCCCACCAAGCCACAGGAGATTCACAATGTTCGTTCCTCATCCATCTTGTCACCTGACGGCCCTTGCCGTCTTCACCGCCGCGATGATGGCCTCGGCCGCCGAAGCCGCAATCATCAACGTTCCCTCTGGACCGGCGCCCACGATCCAGGCTGCGATCAACATCGCCATCAATGGCGATGAGATCCTCGTCGCGCCCGGCACCTACTTTCAGGTG
>JAKEEP010000095.1 GCA_022616475.1 Phycisphaerales bacterium
CACATTTGACAAGCTCCCCCAGCAAATCACCGCGAAAATCAAAACTGCTGCTCGCTTCATGCAGACAATGGTAAAGGACTACTGAAATGATTCAATCACGAACCATCGGCAGCATGACTCATGGGGTAAACTTTTGGGCTCCCGGCTGCACATTCCTGGCGAACAACGGCCAGCGCCGCGACCAGCACCCCCATGACCGAGAACCAGGCCAGCGCCGTCACCATGAACAGATTCCTAGCCGTGTCGCGCGATGGCGCAGACCAATTTCCCCCGGTCCGCCATCGTAGGGGGCCAATCCAATAAACCAGCAAGAACAGGACAAACGCCAAATTTGCGTTGCGACTCATTCGCTTGTTCAACGCGATGCTTCTCTCGTCTGCCGCAGCGCAGCGGCGCTCCAACGCCGTCGCTTGTTTGACCATGACAAGCGACTGCATCCAGATCACTACATAACAAACGTGCATAACGAGTTGTTGAACCGACCAGCTCAGCGCAAGGGGAGCACTCCGGCGAACCACCGTCATCCAGATGGCGAACGCAGCGATCACGGCGATGCTCAAGCCGCGAACGGCAGCATGGAGATACAAGTCTTCATCTTCAGTTCGCGGCTCGGGCTCTGAAACCATCCACATCCCCACGGCAATTCCCAGCGGCATGAGTACGATAGCCCACCTGCCCACGTCAACCACAACATTGAACACCGCCTCCAAGGTGCCAGTCATCCCCGCTGCGTGCCCAAACAGGCCAACGATCAAGAGGAGCAGAAGGCCTATAACCGTCCAGAACATCCAGCGACGGCTGTGGCGAATCCAAACTAATCCGCGTACCACCTGCATCAACCAATCCTGATCCGCATAGCGCAGCAAGTCGCCATGCAGCGATTGCTCAATCGGCGCGCCGCACTCCGGGCAAGTGCCCTCCCGCACGAGCGACTTCAAGTTGTAGCCACACCGTACGCACTGAACATCGCGATCGACCGTGCTCTGCTCGGCCATATCCCCAAAGCATACTTTGTTCTCGCCTACGGCCGCGTTGTCTCCTTTTCTTCACGCACCGTGGTCGAACCATCCGGATTCTCAGTCACGGTCTTTTCCCTGGTCTTCACCGTGCCGTCGTCCTTGATGTCCACATCGGATTCACGCGCGATTTCGTTCTCGCAGCCGCTCAACCCCGCCAGCCCACACAGCGCCATCCCCAACACGAGCGAAGGTCCCAAGCGATTCATGGCATCCTCCCCTATTCTCTTGCTTTCGCGTAATGCGGCGTGTCCAGTCCGCGCCAATTTGAATCCGAAACGACCGCGGACTGGACCGCGCCGCAGCGTACTGAACCGTACGGCCGGCTGGTCATGTCGTCGGTAGGGACCTCGACGTATTAGCACCCGTCAAACTGGGCAGAATCGCGGCGATTATCGCGATTTCCGCCCGCGCCGGCCCTGCTTGAACCCGCTCCGCGTGCCCCGCTGCTTCCGCCCACGTTGCTTGGCGTCGCGTTGCTTGCTTCCCCGCCGCGTGCCCGATTCATCGGCATGAATCTCCTGCCGCGAACCCTTCGACCGTTGAACATCTTTCCCCGACCCGCGCTGCGGCAGTTTTGTAATCAAGAGGTCCAAATGCCTCGACCCAAGATCGACTGCCACGATCTGCACGGTCACGATGTCGCCGATCGCCAGTTCCGCGCCGCTGCGCGAGGCTCGCGCGCGGCCCGTTGATTCGTTGACGATCCAGCCTGAGCTGCCGCCCCTGCCGCCCCGATCGCCGCCTCCGCTCCAGCGCGAACCGCGGGCTTCCGCTCCGGGGGCGCGGCTATCGCGCCCAAAGCTCGCGGCGCGCGTTGAGCCGTCCTCGCCGATGTCCTGCCAGCGCACGCGCCCTTCCACCAGGAACCGATCGATCGACACGAACACGCCGCTCGACATCATTCCCGTCACCACCGCCGTGAATTCATCACCCAGATGATTCTCGCTCAGGAATTGCATGATCAAGAACTCTCGCAGCTCGCGCTCTGCCAGTTCCGCCTCAACTTCCGTCTCGCTGCAATGCGCCCCCAGCCCGATCAATTCCGCCTCGCCTTCCACCCGATCATCCTCCATGATCCGCCGGCTCAGCTCGCGCTTCTTCTTTCCTCCGGAAACGTTTCGCCCGTTGTCGGTGGCCTCCAGATAGGCCTGCAATGTCCGATGCAGCGACAAATCCGGATACCGCCGGATTGGACTCGTGAAATGGGCGTAGTGTTCCGACGCCAGCGCAAAATGCCCGATCAGCGTCGGGCTGTAGCTCGCCTTGGCCAGCGTGCGCAGCACGGCAAAGTGAATCGCCCGCGCCGCCGGCGTGTGCTTGGTGGCTTCAAGCAAGCGCTGCAAATCTCGCCGCGTTGGCTGATCCGGCACGTCCACATGCGCCGCCCGCGCGAACATCCGCAACTCCTGAATGTCGCCGTGCGCCGGCTCGGGGTGAATCCGCCGCAGCACCGGCACGCTCAAGTCATCGAAGGTCCGCGCCAGCGCCTCGTTGGCCTCCACCATGAACATCTCGATCAGCTTGTGGGTGTACGCATCGTCCTCCGGCACAGCATCGACAACATGCCCATCGTCATCAAAGACGAGATCGACCTCCGGCAGATTCAGCACGATCATCCCATCGCGCATCCGCCGCTGCTCCAGTACCTTCGCCAGCCTGTCGGCCTTCCGCAGCGTCTCGATCAATTCCTCGCTGTATTCGGGCTTGGTCTTGGCATGCTGGCGCGCTTCGTTCACGTTGCCATCGATCAGCGCTTGCGCTTCGAGATAGGTCAGGCGCTTTGCCGAACGAATCACCGTTGAGGACAGCCTCTGATGAACAACGTTGCCTTCGCGATCAAACGTGATGAATGCCGACTTGGTGAATCGATTGACCCCCTCCTGCAAGCTGCACACGCCGTTGGAAAGCGTCTCGGGCAGCATCGGAATCACCAATCGCGGCAGATACACACTGTTGCCTCGCGCCCGCCCTTCTTCATCCAAGGGACTGCCATGCTCAACAAAATGCGTCACGTCCGCGATGTGCACGCCCAGCGTCCACTCGTTGCGCGTTGAATCGTGCCTGATCGATATCGCATCATCAAAATCCTTGGCGTCCGGCGGATCGATCGTGAAGATGAACGCGCCGGTCAAATCCTCTCGATCCGGCCACGGCCCTTTCGATTCACCATCGAACGAGCGCGAAGCCCCGCGCGCCTGCTCAACCGCCACTTCGCGAAACTCGGTTCGCAACCCGTGCGCTTCAATCACCGCCTGCGTTTCCACATCCGGCCGCCCCGCCTCGCCCAACACCTTGGTGATGACGCCCTCGGCAACAAAATCTCCTTCCGGATACTGCAGCAATTCGATCACAACCTTGTCGCCCGGTTTGGCGTTCTTGGCCTGTGGATCGCGAATCAGCACCGGCTCGTGCAGCGATCGCCCGTCCGGCTCCACCATCCACCGGTTGCCTTCCTTCACCAGCACTCCCACAAAATGCTCCTGCCCGCGCTCGATGACCTCGATGACCCGGCCGGTGAACTGACTCCGCCCGCCACCGCCCCCGGAACCGCCACCATCGCGCCGCCCGCCATCTCTTCCCCTAATGACGCGCGCTCGCACTCGATCCCCCGAGATCGCTCCGCCCGCCGAGCC
>JAKEEP010000096.1 GCA_022616475.1 Phycisphaerales bacterium
GTTGCTCGAGACGGAAAAGGTCAAATCACACCCGGCGGACTTCCGTGATGGAATCGCGCTCAACGGCGCGCACGCTCAAACGCTGGAAGACATGCTCCTAGCCGACCACAAGGACACGAGGAAGATCTCCGACCAACTCAGGCTCATTCAGAATTCGTGCAGGGAGTGCCACGCGACCCATCGCGATTAGGTCACGCCCAGTGTGAAGACGGTGGCACAGCCGTCTCGGTCTCGGCTGTGCGAGACGATCAATCGGACAGGCGAGACGCCTGTCCCACTTTGCGACGGGCTCCGGTTGCCCCTACGGGTGCGATGCAGGACGACGCTGCTGCGGTTCGCCATGGTCGGTTACCTTTTCATGCATCCATTTCCTGAGCAAGGGCGAGAGGGCCAGGCAGATGAAGCCTGAGATCACCGCCGTGATCGCGATCTTGCCAAAGACGTCGCCGTAGAGATTGACCGTTTCCTTCGGGATGGGCACACCGCCGCCGCCTTCCGAGCCGTGGCCGACGCCGGTGAACTGCGCGATGATCGCAGCGAGGAATTGCGAGAAGGCTGTGGCGAGGAACCACATCCCCATGACCGTGCTGACCAGGAACGCCGGTGAGAGCTTGGTGATCATGGACAACCCCACCGGCGAAAGGCAAAGCTCGCCCGTCGTCTGCAGGAGGTAGCCAATGAACAGCCACGATAGCGCGACCATCCCCCGATCATCAGCCTCTTGCGCGCCGTACCAGAACGCGCCGAAGCCCAGGCCCAGCTGAATCAATCCCAGCGCGAACTTCACCGGCGTGCTCGGCTCCATTCCCCGCTGCCCCATCCACGTCCACAGCGCGCTAAAGACGATACCGAACAGCAGAATAAGAATCGGATTGAGAGCCTGATAGACCGATGCCGGGCTCTCGCTGCCGCCGATGCCCATGCCGACATTGCTTTGGACCACGCTCCAATTGGCAGTGGGAGGGACATTCGCTGGATCGTTCTTTGATGCATCTCGAAGATACGTGATCGCTGAGATCGTGAAGATCTTGTCCTTTGTGCTGCTGAGGACGAGCTCCTCGATCTGCTCGGGCGTGAGATTCTTCTTTTTGGCTTCTTCGCTTCGGATCGCGGCGGCGATCTGCTTGCTCAGATCATCATTGCCATAACTCTGGCCGAACTGCTCCTGGCTCAGGAGCGGCAACTTCTCGAGTTCCGCGTCGCCGACATCGGGCTGGAGGCGAAACTGAATCGTTCTGCCCACATCGCTCGCAGTGATCGTCGAATCCTCAAACGCTCGGTCGACATTGCGGTCGGTGAAGTTGTTGACCGAGCTACCCGCCTGCTCGAAGAATGCCCAGAAGAGCATCGAGAAGAACGTGAGAATGAACACCACAAACATGCGTTGTCGCGGGATGCGATCCAGCCGGAACGTCGCCGCGCCGAGATAGCCCAGCGCCACCAGCCCCGCGATAAACAGGATCAGGCCGGCAGGCTTGCTGGTCTCCTGAAGCACGACGGCGGCTACTTCTCCGATTGGCCCGCTGCCCGCTACGCTTGCGATCATATCCTCCGGGATGATCGTCACAGCCTGCCTGTTCTTGGTGAGGGGGGCGAAGCCTGACACGAGCATCGCGAGGATCGGAATGGCCGCCACCGCGCATACATACACCAGCCATTCGGTCGGCAAGCCCAGCACCGGCCGGCGCAGACGCTCGCGATCTGGCGGCGCGCCGGTTTCGGGCGGAAGCCCGCCGCGCCCCAGCGCCACCCAGGCGACGATGCCCGCTGCGAGTAGCGACACGCCAACGAAGACATTGACCGCAGTGAGGAAGACGCTGCCAGGATGGAAATAGAACAGTGCCAACGATGCGGCAATTGCCCCAGTCATGATCAGGATCTGCGTCAGTAGCACTGGGGCGACAAACACCGCGATGCCGGTGAGCATGCCGATCGTCGCCAACCCGAAGCCGTAGTGCCAGCCATAGGTCTCACCGATATAACCGCAGAGCAGTGGCGACATCGCCGCCCCAAGATTAATCCCCATATAGAAAATCGTGAATCCGCCATCGCGCTTCGGACTTCCCTGCGGATACAACGAGCCGACCATCGTGGAAATGTTGGGTTTGAAGAACCCATTCCCGGCAATCAACAGGGCCAACGCCGTGAAAAACGCGACGTTGTTCTGAACGGTCATCATCAAGTGACCGCTTGCCATGAGCAATCCGCCGAGCACCACGGCACGGCGTTGACCGAGCAAGCGATCGGCAATCATCCCACCGAAGAACGGCGTCATGTACACAAGAGCCGTGTATGCGCCGTACACCGCGTAAGCCTGGCTGTCGCCATAACCCAGAAACCCCTTCAGCATGTAGAACAGCAGGAGCGCCCGCATTCCGTAGTACGAAAACCGCTCCCACATCTCGGCAAAGAACAACGTGAACAGCCCGGTCGGATGTCCAAACAAGGTTGGATGCTGGTTCTGCGGACCTGCCATTGCGTTGTACTGCATAGTGGGTTGCCCTGTGACAAATCGTTTAGGCCGGGCGCACTCGCGCGGCGGCCCAACGAGGGTAGCGTTCGCGGCCAAACCCAACAAGGCCGCCTGAACAGGCCGTCACGTCACGGCTTGGTTATCTCATCCGCCAGCGCCCCGGCGTCGTACACCTTCCGCAAACACTCGATGATCGCGCGGCAATCCACCGCGATACCCCGGCCCTGGGCGTCGTCGTAGGCGATGTCCCACACCAGGCTCTGGATGTTGCCGTCGAACACCACCCCGATCACCTCGCCGGTCTTGTTCACCACCGGGCTGCCGGAGTTGCCCCCGATGATGTCGGCCGTGCACACGAAGTTGAACGGTGTCGTCAAATCGAGTCGATCCTTGTGCTGCGTCCAGCTGGGCGGCAGCTTGAACGGATCAACTCCCTTGCGCTCTTCCATGCGCGCGAAGGCGCCGCCAATGGTTGTGAAAGGGGCGACCGGCTTCCCATCCTCGACATATCCCTTGATCGGGCCAAACGACAATCGCAGCGTTGACGTCGCGTCTGGATACATGTCTTGGCCGCGCGTCGCGAACTGCGCCAAGGCGATCTTGGCATAGGCATCGCGCTCAGCGCTCTCCACATCGTCCTCGTACCGCTGACGAAGGGTGCGCGTCTCGGGCTCAAGGTCAGCCACTAGGCGAATCAGCGGATCGTTCGATTCTGCAATGGCCTGCTTGCCGCCTTTGGCCAGCGTCTTGCGAAACTCCACATCCTTGAGCTTGGTCTCGCTTACCAGCGCGCGAGCACGCTCGCTCGGTGAGAGCCCGCCCATCGCCTTGGCAACCAGCGGATCATCGCCCCCAAGCATCTGCGCCAAGGCCATGAGTCCTGTCGTCAGGCGATATTTCTCCAGATCGTCGTAGATCGGCGCCGGCGAAAACAACTCCAAGTAAAGCGAGTCCAGCTCGGATTCGCGAAACTCGCGCAACCGCTCGCCGCTGGGCTTGGGAAGCTCTTCGGCCAGCCTGACCAGGTTCTTTGCGATCGCAAACAAATCCGATCGAAGCGCTCGCCGCCTGCCTTCCAGCGCGCTGTATCGATCGAAGAACCTCTGATAGGTCTCCAGTGCCACCGCGACATCGTCCCATGGGTCGCCCCACTCGGCCTGATGGGTCGAATCCCGCTCGACAGCCAGCCGCAGCTCCCGCTCCGACTTCAGCTTCTCCCGAATGATCGATGGATCGAGCAGCCCGGCGATAACGCCGGTGAAGGCTTTGCGCGAATTGGCCACGCCGCCCGATTCGCCCGAGATGATCCGCGCGTTTTCCTCGCTTCGTCCAGCGAATGTCTGGGCCTGTACCTCGCGCCGCCACAAGTTCTCCAGAGTGGCCGGCATTTCAATATCGCGCAGGAACTTCAGGTGGGCCACGGTGTTCAGTCGCTGCGTCACCGCCGGGTGACCCGAAACCAACGTGAGGTCGCCATCGGCTGCCCCCTGCTTGCTCCACTGCAAGTAATGCTCCGGCTTCAGCGGCTGGCCATTCTCGTAGATCCGAAAGAAGCACACATCCAGCCCGTGACGCGGGAACTCGAAGTTGTCGGTGTCACCGCCAAAGGAAGCGATCGATTCCTCTGGCGCCATCACCAGCCGAATGTCGGTGTATCGCTTGTAACTGTAGAGGTGATACCACGCGCCGTGATACAGCGTCACCACCTGGCAATCCAGGCCAGTTCGCTGCTCGGCTTCAGTTTCGATGGCCGACATCACCTTTCGCCGCGCTGCCTGTGCGATCGATGCCGCCGTGCGTTTGGGCGCGGCGCCATGCACACGCTCAGTCACGTCTTCAATGGTCATGAGCACCATGAGTTCTAGGTCTTCACACTTGAGCTCCTGGTCGCGAGTCGTTGCGTAGAACCCCGTTTTCAACAGATTGCGATCCGGCGTGCTGAGTTCCTCGAGGTTGTCGGAACCGACATGATGATTGGTCATCACCAAGCCGTCGGCCGACACCAGCGACCCCGACCCGCCGGTGCTGAACCGCACGGACGATTTCTGAACGTGCTCCAGCCAGGCCGTTGAAGGATCGAAGCCGTGCCGCTCCTTCAGAATCCTCAGCGGCGGTTTGTTGAACAGCCACAGGCCCTCATCGGCCAGACAGGCAGACCAGCCGCCGGCAACGGCGGAGCAAACCACCAGAACCAGCATTCGTCGAATATTCATGGCGATTCTCATACCGTTCAGGATACCGCCTTGGTTGCAGATCGATCAAAACGCAGGCGCATCGTGTCTGTCAGGCTCATCCAATGGCGCAGCGTCGCCAGCCACAGCAGGGTCATTCCGAACATTTCGACGACCTCTTCAAGCGATTTGGAGAAATGAAGCAGCGTGTCGTAGCCGCTGCGCCCAAACCGCTTCTGGGTGAACTCCGACAAGAACTGATCGCTGAGGAAACGGTAGACATTCCACCGGTGGCCGGGATCAAGCCCCTCCAGGAAGTCCAGTCCCACCGCGAAGGCAAAGCACCCGATTGTCCCAAGTACCATGATTCGCGACGTGCGATCGCTCATCTGCCGCCACAGGAACACGAGCATGAACACGCCCAGCGCGCCGAACACCGGCACGAACAATACCTGCCAGGGATAGCTCGGGAATTTGTCGAGAATCGTCGGGTCCGCTGCGGCCCCACCCCCGGTCGGTCGCTCCAGCACTTCCCGAAATGTGGAGCCCATTCGCTCGTGAATCGTGGCCCCGTCATCGGCTGCCATGTACGTCACAAACAGCGCCAAGATCAGCCAACCTCGGTGTTGCCATTTCGAAGCGCCCCGCATTTTTCTCACGGTCGCGTACAGCAGCCAGAGAGTCAGGGCCGTCAGCGCGGTCTGCGTCACGCCCATCCACGATGCCAGCCCGTCCTCGCGCGTGGTGTTGAACAGCCTGCGAATCGGATCGATCTCCGTCAGCCGGCCGTAGTTCACCTGATAATCCAGGAAGAACAACGCAGCTTCGATCGACACGCAGACAATGAACAGAGTGCGCACCAGCTGCCGGGGGCGCACCGTGAACTTCACTTCCAACGATCCAGGTCCGCCCGGCGCTTCGCGAGCAGGTTGAGGAGGCGACGTCGATTTCGCTGAACCGCCGCTGGGTTGCGCCTCGCCGCTGGTCATCATCGAAATTGTATCAACGCTAGGGTTGCATCCCGCGCGGCGATGATTCCAATCGCGTTCAGCGCGCGCGAGCCGCTGAATTCGTAGCCTCGTCCCGTGTCAGCAAACGCATCGCCATCACTCCAACGCGTCCTTCTCCCGGGCGCAGCAGAATGTAAGGCCACGATGTGGCGCTGGTTGGTCGGACGATTTGCGTGCCGGCGACCAGCAGAATCTGAGCGTGCGGCGGCTTGAGGTTCTGCCGCATCAAGTTGCTGGTTGTGCTGACCATGGCCGTGCCTGGCTGATCCACCAGTGCCGCGATCGAGCCCGGGCCCATGGCGGCGATCCGCTCGCTTGCATCCGCAAAAGGCCGCCAGACCGCCATTCGCCTGCTTGCCGGATGAAAGAACACCAGCTGCGCCGGAACGCTCGCCCCCGCGCCTGCCATCGTCGTTTGCCCATTCAGCGTTTGGTACGCCGTATGCAAAGTTGCTCCGGCTGCAGCAATCAGCACTCGTCGCACCGATTGATGAAACGTCATCTCGCTGGTCGCAGTGGCCATGCACATGTGCAGGGCGCCATCCTGCAGATTCAGCGCGAAGAGCAAATCGCCCCGCCCCGACCAAACCGGATGCAGCCAGTCGCCGTGCTCGCCCGCGATCACGATTTCCCGCTCGCCCTGCCGAAACACAAGATCGAAGCGCTCGGCGCCTACCGGTCTTCTTGACCAGGCCAAGCGGCCGTCCGGACCCAGCGCCGCAAAGGCGTTCACGTCGCTGCCGGTCACCAGCCACGTGATGGTTCCGTTTTCCCACGAGGCCTTGCCGATCCAGCGCGAGCCGTCTTCACGAGGCGATTCCACCAAAAAGCCCTCTTCATCGCATGAGCGCCCGAGCAGCGCCGGTTCACTCAACGAAGCCAGCAACGCGGCCGGCATTCTCTCTCGGGGCTCAATGGGCTCCCGACGGTCCAAACCGTAGATCTCGACTCGCGTCGCCTGGGGAACCTGGGCCGCGGCCTCGGCCAACGCCGTCTCCCAGGTTGGCGCAACGCCCGTCTGCGTGGCGATGAAGCGCCCGTCGGGGCTCACCAGCGGCAGCACCATGTTGTCGTATGGAACTTCGCCCAGCGGCAGCACTGCGGAGCGCGACATCGCGCTGGTCGAATAGCCTAGTGGATGATCGATTGGATCGAACAACCGCCCGTCAGCAGCGCTGCCCTTTGCCGAATCTTTGGCTGACGGGGGTTTTGAGGTCGAGGCGCATCCCGTCGCCAGCGCGCACAACATCGTTAACCAGATCGCCAGAAATTTGTGACGCCTGGCCCTCTGAAACGCTCGTGGAATTCTGGGAGATCCGCTCGGCTGACTCACTCGGGCTCCTGGGACAAATCATCAATATCGATCGGGGCGCGCCTCGGTTCCGACGCCGAGGGGTCGCCTCCCATCTCCTGATCATTGTCCTGGTCCTCGTCGTTGTCATCTCCAGCGCCCTGTTCCATTCTCTCGATCCTCGCCTTGGGGTCGACGATTCGCTCGCGAATGTCCTTGCGCTTCTTGTTTTGCTCCTTCAGCGGCTTGGACAGTTCCTTCAGCCGCTCGCGGGCGCCTTCGTTGAACTTGTCGTTCTCGGTGGGGTTATCCACGACTACCGGCGTGATGAACGCCACGAGTTCGGTCGTGATCTTGTTGGTGCTGTGCGACGCAAACAGGTCTCCGATCAATGGAAGCTCGCTCAGCAGCGGCAATCCTCGTTTGACCGACGATTCCGAGTCTGTCAGGATGCCCGAGAGCACGATCGTCTGCCCGTTCTTCACGATCACCTTGGTGGTGGTCTCGCGCCGATCGAGGATGGCTCCGCCGAACAGCGTCTCGCCGGGTACGATGCTCGAGAGCTCGAGATTGATCTCCATGTCCACATCGCGCTCAGCGGTGATGCGCGGTCTCACATCAATCTGCACGCCGACAGCCTGGTATTCGAAGTTCTGCTGGAATCCGGAGATGTCGCTCGTGTTGCTTTGGGTGATGAATGGGACGTCTTGGCCGTCGAAGAAAATCGCCTCGTGGTTGTCGGCCGTGAAGACTCGCGGCTCCTGCAGAATGCGCACGTTGGTTTTCTGCCGCAGCGCCTCCAGCAGCACGTTGATGTGGGCGTCAACGTCCAGAACCGACGTGTCGAAAAGCGAATCAAAGATATCGTTCTGGGTCCCGGCAAAGTCAATCCCCCCTCGCAGTGCGTTGTCCGAGGCCGTGCTCACCAGCTCCTCACTGCTGAACCGCAGCCCAAAGGCGAAGTCGTCGGTCAATTCCACTTCCGCAATCACCGCGGAAATCATGACCTGGCGACCAGGCCGGTCGAAATCGCGAATGAGCTCGATGACCGAATGCCGCTGGGCGACGGGCGCGAGAATGGCCAGCGCGTTCTGACGAATGATCGGAACAATGCGCACTTTGCCGATCAGCGAGGATGGTTCCGATTGGTCGTCTCGGGGCCTGCCGCGCTGCCACGGGAATTCGATTTGGCTGGTGGCTCCGCCGCCTCCGCCTCCGCCAGTGGCGCCGCCCCCTGTGTCAGAGGCGCCGCCCTGATCCGTCACGCCGCCAATCCCTTCGCCGGTCAATCCGGTCTGTGGGGCGTCCAAGCCGCCGCCCGATCCGGCCTCAGCCAGCAAAATGTTCAGCTCATTGGCCAGTTCCACCGCGTTGGCGTGCTTGAGCTCAACCACGTGCGGCAGACCGATCGTCGATGGCTGATCGATCGATTCGATGATGTAGTCGAGGTAGTACAGCGCATCCTTGGTTTTGCTGAGCACCACGATCATGTTCTGATCGGGATAAGCTTCGATGCGATAGATGTCGCCGATCGCTTGTGAAATCGATCCCCCTGCTCCGCCCTGACCGCCGGCCTGGCCCGCGCGGCCTTGGGCGCCGCCCTGGGCCCTTCCTGGAGTTGTGGGCCCACCGCCGGTTCCCAACAGCCCCTCGAGCAGCTCCACGACCTTCAACGGATCGGTGTATTCAAGCATGTACACCTTGGCTGTATCCTCCGGCCGGGGCAAGTCCCAATCCTCGGCGATGAGCTTGGCGATGGCATCGATCTTCACCGGCTCCGCTGACACCGTCACCGAGTTTTGCTGAACGTTCACCGAGACTCGCAGGGGCACCGGCGGGCCCGGCGTAACGCCTGCCGCTGTCGGCGCGGCGCCCGGCTGATTCCCTCGTTGTTGATTCCGTCCGCCTTGTTGTCGAGGCGGCCGAGGCTGGCCGGCAGTTGCCCCCTCTTCGTCCTGGAACAGCTCGATAATCTGATCCGCCACCAGCTGCGCATCGGCGTAATCCAGCCGAAAAGTCTGCGTCTTGACGATGACGTGGTTGCGATCCAGTTCATTGATCAGCAGTTGCATGTGCTGAGCCAAGCCAACATCGCCATAGAGGATGAACTGGTTGGAGTTCGGCTCAGCGATCAGATTCGCGTACTCAGGAATCTTCTCCTGAAGTTGATCGGAAATGCTCTCGACCTTGGCCTCGCGCAGGCGAAAAATCTTCACGATCAACTGCCCGCGATTCTGCAGGCTCAAGACGTCGTCCTGCGCTGAGAGCACCGGCAGCTCGTTGGCCCGAATGTTGTCGATGCTGTCCAGAATGACGATTTCATCCGTTTCGATGATTCCGATTCCGTTGAGCCGCATCGCCGTAAACAGAAGGTCAAGGGCCGCCGCGCGCTCGACCGGCTGATCGTTCATGAGCGTGATGCGCTTGGGTTTGAGCGCGGCCAGGTTCACGGGGATCACCACCTTGCCGGTCGATTCGACAATGAATGGAATGGTTTCGGTGAACTCGACGTCGTTGAACGCCAGAACGACTTTGCCTTCTTTGATCGGGCGATTGCCCGTGGGGCCATTCTGTCGCGCGTTGGCGGGCTGAATCGACGCCGGCGCGTTGGCGGCGGGTGGTTCGGCCGATGCGCCGGCTAATGCGTTGCCCGCCGGCGCCGGGCGCTGGGGTTGCGGGGCCGGTCGGCCATTCTGCGCCCAAGCAGCGCCGGCAAGCAGCAATGCCAATAATCCCGCGCCGGTCACGGCCATTCGATCAAGTTTTCCGGTCCCAAGAGTTCTCACGCAATCACCTTCTCATTGATGCGACCATGTCGCGCGGCAAACGTCCAGGCTTCGGCTGGTCAACGCATTCAAGCGGGCATTATTTCGCTCACACTGTACCAAACCCTATCGCGGGCGTGGCTGTGGGCGGGGCTGCGGACGCTGTCCCGCCGGCGCGCGAGGCTGGGCGGGACTGGCAGATGTGGGCGCGGCACTGGGGCTCCCCTGGCCCGCCGCCTCGCCGGCTTGACCAGGCTCGGCCGCATCGTCATCCTCGCCCTCCTGGGCTTCGTCCTCTTCTTCTTCAGCGGCGTCCTCGTCCTCCTCGTCGGTCTCGTCGCCGGCATTGCTGGCCGACGCAGGCTTGGCGGCGGGCCGGTTGGCCGAAGCGGCCGGTTCCGGTCGTGCGCTGCCCCGGGCCGCGCTCGCTGCTCGCGCATCCTGTGTCGCCTTGGCTCGCTTCTCCGCGAACGTCTCCCCTCGCGCTTGGCGCGCTTTGGCGTCATCATCTTGACTCTCGTCAGCGGCAACCGCGCTGCCGGTCGCCGTCGGCGTTTCCACCACCGGCTTGGGCGCAGCAACCTCCACAAGGAATGGAACCAGCGTCACTGGCGGCGCCTGCGCCACCAGGAACTTGTCCTCTGATCCACGCGCGAAAATCGGCACGTCAAACTCGCCCCCCTTGTACCACACTCGAACTCTCCAAGGCAGGTGCGTCGAGATCACGCGAAGATCACCAACCTGCTCGCCAACCCGGATGTCTATCGGCTTGTCGTTCACCGTGAATGGCTTGAAGCGAACTGTGTCGCCGATCGCAAAGATGATGTTCGGGCCGGTATAAGTCTTAGGCGCGGGAGGCGGGGGCTCGGGGTCTCGCACTGGCTCTTCGGTTGGCCTTGGTGGTGGGGGCGTCGGCGGCCGCGGCGCCGGAGGATCGAAGAACGGCGAGCGGCCGTTGATCCGAGCTTGGTACGTCTGCATCTTCTCCTGATGCTGAGCCACCAGCTTGGCCAGCTGATCCGCGGGCTTTGCCTGCCCCGTGCCCGCGCCGAACGCCGATGAGAGCACGGTCGCCATCGCCGCGCACACGAACACTCCGGCTGCCGCCAGAGCAATGAGGCTCACCACCAGAGCGCTGTTGAACGAAACGCGCCGCTGCCCGGGTTCGCCCGCCCCCAAGGTCGTCGAGTGGTTGCCTTGCTTGACTGTTGTTTTGCGGGGACTCATAAAACGGGACCTCCCCTGGGTGTCTCGGTTGACAGCACCCAGGCCTCGACCGTCACGTGCGCCTTCACCTTTCCTCCGCTATCTCGCACCAGTCGAACCGATTCGATTGCTTCAACGTCGGGACTCGATTCGAGGTCTGCGATGATCGCCGCTGCCACCTGCGGCGTTGAATCGAACTTCACGTCAGCCGTCAATCGCTCCACCCGCTGGTTGGGCTTGGTCAAGGCCAGCGATGGGCGATTGATCTTGCCCTTTGAGCGCCAGCTGAAACTGAAATTCGAATTCGCCGCGCCGTGTTTTTGCACCACGCTGATGACGGCATCGTTGAGCGAATTCGATCCCGCCGCCTGGTCCTCCGGCGCCTCAACCGGGCCAAGGCTGGTCACGACCGTATTGATCCCTCGAAACTGGTTGGCTAGCTGTTCCCCGTCCCGAACCTGCTTCACGTTGTTCTGAATGCGATCCGCCCTCTGATTCCATTCATCCGCGATTGGCGCCAGAAACTGATCCCAAACCAGGAGCAGCGCGGTGCCCAGCGCCGCCCACATCAGCCACTGAACCGCGCGCGGTAGACCGCTCAGTTTTCGCCAAAGGCCTTCGGATTCATTCGGCCGACTCATGGCTTTTGCCTCTTCTTCTTGATGACCTCGTCCTTGATCATGTCGAACTCTCTTCGCAGCCGATCTTGCAGCTCTTTGTTGTTCTTATGGTACGGCCGCGCGCGGCTGACACGCGCCCATGCCTCTTCAAGCTCGGGAAGGGACATCGCTTGAATCTGCTCTTGCGTCAGCTCCGGTGGGATGTCCTGGGATGGCGCGACCGTCGCATCGCCCTGTTCAATCGGATTCGCCGCGCCCCCGGTCGAATCTCCACCTCGCCTTGTGCGATGCGTCAGCCGATCGCCATTCTGCTCGGCATCGTTGCCTTCCGGTGTGTCCGGCAAGATCTCTTCCGGTTCAGCAGGGACGTCAACAGCGACGGCAGTTCCATCGCCGCCGTCTGGCTCTTGTTCGGCGGAGTTGCCGGCCCCTGGCTTTGCATTGGCTCGATCGGGGTACATCCGCGTTGCGAGCGGCAGCTTGCCGAAATCACGATCCTCCGGATATGTCGGCTCGCCGTAGGGCTTGCTCACCTTGCCCGAAAGATCGAACTTGAAGTTATTGAAGCTCGAGCCTTTCTCCAACGTCGGCTTGAGGGCGGTGAACAGACCGTCCCGCTGCAGATTATCCTGCATGGTCGAGAAGACTTCCGCCGGGCTGTGCTGGCCATGAGCCATCACCGTGCCGCTGATCGCAAACTCCTTGCCCGCTTCCACTCGAATCATTTCGAGCTTGACGCCCTGAGGGGCATTGGTGGTGATATCCGCAAGCAGCTTGGTGATCGGCCAGGCGTTCTGGTTTTGCAGCTCCCTGTACATGGAGAATTGCTGCCGCGCTGCCGTCACGGCGTTGAGCTGCTGCTGCACATCTCCGAAACGCCACCGCAAGATCTGCAACCGCAGGCCGCTGATGGCCAGCGGCCCGAGCAAAAGAATGATCGCGCAGGCGACGGCGACCTTCGCCGCCGTCCCCGGCCGAGACAGCTTCTCCAGCGCCATGCGCACCGGCGAAGGCGATTCGACCGGAGCAGATTGACGCATGTTCGTCAGCGACGAGAGCTGGCCGCTGCGCGCCAACAGCGCGCCCGCGGCAACGCCGTAGGAACTCCACCAGGCCGGATCATCGGAAATGCCCTGAGCCCGCGTCGAAGCCGCAGCCCGCAGTTCTCGCGGCACGATCAATGCCGCCTCGCCTGGCTTCAACGATGCCGCCCGTTCCTGCGCGTCGGCGACCAGCGCTTCAATGAAGCCGCCGGTATGCCCCACACTCAAAGCCGTCTCCGCCACAATGCGTTCGACGCTCTGAGCCCACTCGTCGGCCGAGCCCGACTCGGCGCGGGTCGCGCGGAACGTCGCCCCGCCCGCGTGCGTGAGCGCCATGGCAACCGAGCCATCCGATCGATCCATCCACAACAGTGCCTCGCTTGGCCGCTGCCCGTTGAGGATCGCCGCCAGCGCCGCCACATCCGGCACAAACGTGATCGGCCGCGTCGTCGGCGGGCCGTCGAACGAAGCCGATTCCGGCCATGACAGAATGATCCCCGAGCGGCTGGTTTCGCCGGCCGCGGCCGGCAGCACCGCCATCGCCACCCGATGCGGCGCCGCGATCACCTGCGAGTGCGCTTCGGCTTGCAACCGCAACGCCAGTTCAAGTTGAGTGGGGGAGGCGTCCGGCAACACGACATTGCGGCAGATCACCGCCGACGATGGCAACACGCACAGCACCGATCCGGCCTGCTGCTGGTCCAACCATTGGTCAACCCGCCCGACTTCGCCGGCTGAAAAGGCCCGCGCCGAGAGGATCGCCGTCTTCCCATCGCGAATCGTGGCCGCAACGGCGCGCCACGATCGACCAGCTCGGTGCATCACCGCCACCATGCCCGAATCGCCTTGGTTAGCTGCACGAGGTTTCAAGCTACTGCTCCCTGTACTCGAGAATCCGAACTGGAACTGTAGAACGATCAACCACGGCGATGATTTCAACTTCCAGCCCGCTTGCCCACGAACGCCCGCGTGCGCTCACCGTGAAAACGCTGCTCCGAGTGTCAAATAACCGGGTGATGACCCGTAACTGATCGGTCGAAATCTTCGGAATATCCAGCAGTTCCACCAGGCTCACCATGCCCTGCGGGCGGCTTTGCCGCATCGAAATGATCTCGTCTGCCAGAGCTTCATCGATATTGGCATAGTAGAAAATATCGCGTAGGAGTGTGGATGGAACCGTATTAAGGCTCATTTTGCCCGGCAGGCGCTCCAGCGGGTCTTCAATGCAGGTCTCGGCCAGCACGGCACGAAGCTGCTCGCGGCTCAGGCCCGGGAAAGCCCCGCTTTGATTCTGCCGCCCACCCGCTGATGTCGGTGCTCTGGGTGCGGGTTGTGTGGGTTGGGTTTCCTCGTCAGTCGGTGTTGCGCTGGCGCCAGGGCTTCCGCTCGATCCCGGTAGCGGCGTAAACAGGAGGTCAGCAAGCAAGTTGGTCGGGGTCCGTCCGTAGGTCAGCAACGCCTGCGCCTGTTGGGTGCTCATGCCCAGCCGCTCTTCGAGCTCTTCGGCGTCAGACAGCGGCAGGAACAACCGCGGAAGACCCGAGTCGGTCGCGCCTACCGCGAGCGAATGAACCGTCAATCTGCTCGACCAGCCGCCGTCCAGAATCTCATCGGGCTCGTCCGGCGGCAGCGACCGCGCCGAATCGTCTTCGTTCGCATCCAGACGATTGTTCAGGTTCCAATCTTCATTGCGGAAATACCGAGGCCACAGGCCGGCGATCAGCTCAAGCTCACCGATGCTCCGCAGCGGGCCGTTTCGCGGCCGGTACGGTGCCTCCAGGCCTTCGTAATAATCTCGCTCGACCCCCATCATGTTTGGGTCGTTGTCGGGGTCGATCCAGTCCCCGATGGCGTCATTCACGTCCAGCGTCATGTCATCGAGCATCAGCAACAGGCTTCGATCCTCCGCTCTATTGATGTTCATCTTGGAGTGCTCATCCATCGGCCCGCCCCAGGCGGTCGGATCGCGCTCCACATTGTGAACAATGCTGTAGCTGGCGTTGTGGGTATCGCCGTGAGAGACGTAGTACATGTCGCTCATCATCGCCCGCGCATCGTCGGGCAAGGGGCGTTCGGTGTGCTCGGTCATGACCATCAACGTGTCTTCCAACCCAGCTCGGGCCGCCCACCGCGCCTGGACGCGCTCCAGCGCCTCTCGTCCCAGCATCGACTGTCGATAGCTGAACAACTGCAGGCTGCTGGTGATGATCGCCGCCACCCCGATCGTCCATAGCACGATAACGACGACCGAACCTCGGCGTTTCAACGACATGAATTGATCACGTGTTCGAGTCATGTGCTCATTGCTCCGAGCGTGGGGATTGACCACCACCGCGCGTCCGCGGTCTTTGGTTCGGGTCGTCAGGCATGTGAATGACCGTGCCATCGGGCGCGATGATGACGTTCTCGCCGTTCTCTGCGCCAGATTCATCAGGGGCGGGCTGGGCGGTGTCCTCGTCCGGCGTGACTCCCTCGACCAGTTCGCGATCATGTTTGGCCTGATCCCTTGGCACCAAAACCCGGTCAATTGAAATGACCGTGCGCAGGATAGCGCGTGGCGCCGCCAATACATCGTCCTCGCCTCGATGACCGCTCGCCACCACCGTCACGCGAACCGCAAGCGGCAACCCCTCCGCGTCCGAATCCCATTGCTCATACCAGGCGTACCCGTCATACGCCTCAATCGCCAGCCCAAGGATGCCTTCGACCAGCGGCTTGACCTGGCCTCCGCCGGCCGGATACTCGTCGGGCATCGCATCGTGACGCACCCACAGGACCGGCCCGAAATCATCGTCGGCGATCCGATACTGCGTCTCGTACTCAAATCCCTCGCCGCTGAAATCGATGTTGCGCAGCGGCCGTATTCGAGTATTGAACAGGAGCACTTCATCGCGGTCGAACGTCTCGCCCCCCGCTCGCGCCGTGTCGTCAGTCAGCAGAAATCGAGAAAAGAACAGATCGTCGCTTCGCACGATCGAAGCGATGTCCTTTCGCATGGTGTTCAGCGCCGCATCGGCTCGAATGTGCGCATCAAACCTGAGCTTGCCGGTGTTTCGCGCACGCGCCAGTTGCCCGAGGCTCATCGAAAGGCTGCCCAGTACGAACGCCGTAATGACGCCGGCCACCAGCAGTTCCACCAACGTGAAGCCTCGCCGCTGCGAAACTCCCCTCTCCCTCTGGGAGAGGGGTTGGGGGCGAGGGCAATTTAAGAAGGGCATGCGCCGACGTTGGTGGCGCACAACCCTCTCCGCCCTCACCTCGCCGCGGCGAGTCGCCTGCGGAGACCTGCCCTCTCCCAGAGGGAGAGGGTTCTGAGATGGACTCTTATTGCTCATCCTGGTCCCCATACCAGCGCTCTTCACGATCCACGATCTCAAACGGCCTGCGCGGCTGAAGCGGATCGCCTCCACGCTCGGCGATCAGCGTCTGAACCGAAACTTCACGATCGCCGCTCGCGCCCGGCCAGCGGATGGTTGCCGTCACCCGAAACGGAAAATTGATTCCCTGATCCTCAAGATTGAGCGCGAACTCATATTCACCGAACGGATACTCGCAGCGCCCGCTCGTGTCGTACATCTTGCGATAGTTCACCGGTCCCTCAACCAGAACCATGTTCAAATACTCGTCCGCGAGCCACGCCGCCACCATCTGCTTCTCCCCGTCAATCTGCGTTCGCAGCGCGCGGCTGGCCAGCGAGATGATCACGGCCAGCCCGATCGCCAGCAGCACGGCCCCGATGATCACCTCCAGCAGCGCCACGCCGCGACGCCCGGCTGATCTCTGACCTCTGACCTCTGACCTCTGGAGCATCACCAGTCCTCCCGGCTATGCCCGGTTGTGTCCAGGTCGACCCCGCTCCGAATCGTGCCAAGGTTCTCCACCGTTCCGAAGATGACAGGAGCAACCGAATGCGGATAGAGCACGAGCGTTGCGCTTTCGCCGGCGCCGCGCAGTGTGATTTCGATCGTCGGGCGCTGCTGGCCGATCATGCTTGTCAGCGGTGTCTCGCCCGCCGCGTCGTAGCGCTGCTCGTCGGCGACAATCGTCACATCTGATTCATTCATGAACGAAGGCAGTTTCACCGGCCGCACAAACCGGTCCTCGCGCCAATCCGCATACTCGTCCAAACCGCCTGCTTCGCTGTCGATCATCATCAGCTTCAGCGAGTTCTCGCCTCGATCGTGGTAGATCCCCACGATCTTCTGCCCAAGATTCTCGCGCTGTGCATACATCGTCAGAAGATCGCCCACCTGGTCAACCGCGAGCTTGAACGTGCGCTTGTCGGCTCCAGTAAAGCGCGGAACAATTAGGCTGGCCATGATCACCAAGATGACCACGACCACCGTCACTTCAACGAGTGTGAAGCCGCGCCGGCTGGTCATTCTGGCCATGGAGCCATCCTCAATTCACGATGTCCGCGTTCTCGCCCTCGCCGCCCGATTCGCCATCAGCGCCGTATGAAACAACATCGAAGCTGCTTGGATTGGTCTGGCCCGGGAAACGCAAGAAATATAGCCTTTCCCACGGATCGAGCAGATCATCGGCGTCAAGCGGCGGCGAACTTCCCATGGTCAGGACATCCAAGTCCATATCATCGGTGGGCATGCTCATGCCGTACTCGGCCAGGTAAAGCTGAAGCTGCTCTGCAATACTTGCGACCTCAGCCTTCGCGATGCTCTGCTTCGACTTGCCAATGTGCTGCAGCAGCTTTGGCATGACGATTCCTGCCAATAACGCGATGATCGTTACGACCACGATAATCTCAAGCAACGTAAACCCGCGCCGCGATGCAGCACCAGCCCGACGGATGTTCCAGATATTCATTTGTGTTCTCATGCAAGACATTAATTCGATCTCCAAGCTCAGCGCACCATCGATTGCAATTCCAGCAGCGGCAACAGGATCGCCGCCAGTACAAATCCGCCCAGCGATGCCATCACGATCAGCAGCACCGGCGGCAGCGCCTTGGTGAACAGCTTCACCGACGTCGCCACGTTCCGATCAAAAGCCCCTGCCGCGTGCAGCAGCATGCTCTCCAGGCGTCCTGATCGCTCGCCCAGGTTCACCACTTGCACCAACAGCGGCGGAAACAGCCCCGATCGCTCCAGTGGATCGGCCAGCGATTTGCCGCTGGTCACCTGATCCTGAACCTGGTCGATCGCATCCATCA
>JAKEEP010000097.1 GCA_022616475.1 Phycisphaerales bacterium
CGAACCCACAACGTCGCGGGGCCTGACAACTCCAGCGTCAGCGTTGCCCAATTTGATGAGCCGCTGCACGAGGGCGCCGGCGGATTTGCCGAAATGGGCGCCATTCTGCGGCTGGAAACCTCGCTTGCCGACGGCCAGTTCAGCAGTTGGGTCATCATCCCCTTCGATCTCGCCTCGCTCAATGGCTTCGATCCATTGACCGTTGATCTGACTCACTTCAATCCGACAACCGGCGATTGGGAACTGGCGACCGTGTCGAACATGGCCGGATTGGGCAACCGAATTGTGATCCAGGGCGGGCCCCCGACCGTCATCTTCTCCCAAGCGTTGGGCGATTATGGCGTGTACTGGGATTCTGAGTTGGGAAAGGGCGCCGCCTGGGCTCACGTTGATCACGCCTCGGACTTTGGGTTCGGCGTTCAACTGCCTCAATGCGCCGGCGACTGCCACATGCCGCTGGATGGGGTAGTTGACTGGGATGACATTCTCACCCTGATCACCAATTGGGGTTTGACACCGCCAGGGCCGGCCACGTTTGCCGACCTCAATCACGATGGCGTGATCGAGGTGCCCGACTTGATCATTCTGATTCAAGGGTTTGGGCCGTGTCCGTAACGCCAGATCACCTTTGGCAAGACTGCTCTCTTGAACAAATGAAAATTTGTTCCAAAAAAATTGACCTTTCTGCGCAGGATTGCCGGGCAATGGCATATCGAACTGCGCGCGACTTTGCGTTTTCTTGTTCCCTCATTTCATTACCGCTCAGGGACGCATTCAGAGGAGTTGTGTTATGCGAAGCAAAACGAGTCGGTACGAAGTTCAAGCCACGGCTGGGTGCGCCGCGCTGGCCATGGCAGCCGCCGTCAGCGCGGGTGATCCCGGATCATTCGCGCTGAGGTCTCACAACGGGCTCCAAAGCGGCGGCCGACTGGGCGCCGCGGTGGCCCCGGCGGGAGACATCAACCAGGATGGGGTCGTCGATTATCTTGTCGGCAGCCCGGGAACCAGCGAGAACACGACCAAGGGGGTGGCTGTTCGCTCAGGCGCCGACGGCACACTGCTTTTCAACTTCCCCGGCGAACAGGGCAAGTCGGCCTTCGGCTATTCGACGGCCTCGGCGGGCGACGTCAACAATGACGGCGTACCCGACATCATTGTCGGCGATCCCGACATGCTGGTCGGCTGCATGGATCAGGGCGGCGCGGTGGTGTACTCAGGAGCTGATGGATCGATGCTGTTCTTCCCGGCCGGCACAACCGGATTTGAGAAGTTCGGCCAATCCGTTGCGGCGGCGGGCGACGTGGACGGCGACGGACACGACGACTTTATCGTCGGGGCCCCGCACCGAATCTCCGAACCGCACAACTACATCGGGTATGTCGCCGTCTTTTCGGGATACCACGGCGGCACCCTTTTCGAGACGACCGGGTCTTCGCACTCGAAATTGGGATGGTCGGTGGCCGGCGTTGGCGACGTCAACGGCGACGGATTTCCCGACGTTGCCGCCGGCGCGCCGCTCCAAGGCAAGGTTTACATCTACGATGCACACAACGGACAGACGATCCGCATTTTGAGCGGGTACGCATTTGCTCAATTCGGCTGGTCGATCGCGAACATCGGCGACACCACCGGCGACGGCGTGAGCGAGCTGGCGGTCGGATCGCCGGGCCAAGGGATGGAATGGTGGCGCGGTCGAGCGTCGATGTTCGACGGCGCGACCGGGCAACTGCTTCGGACGGTGCATGGAGACTCGGCGGGCTCGAGAGCGGGGTTCTCGGTGGCAGCGGCCGGCGATGTCAACGGCGACGGCACGCCTGACTTCGTGGTTGGCTCACCCTGGTCGGAGCCAGACGGAACAACGACCGGGAGGGTGACTGTTCATAGTGGAGTCACCGGTCAGGCGATTCGATTGTTCAATGCCGGTCCGGCTTACACGGGATACGCGAGCGCAGCGGCGGGCATCGGCGACCTCAACGGCGATGGCCTGAGTGACCTTCTGGTTGGGGCTCCGCAAGACGGCACCGGGAAAGTCTTCATCTACCCCGGAGGCGTGAACGAATTTGGGCTCGGCCAGACGTTGCAGAGCGACAGCCAGGGCGGCGCTGCGGATCAGGTCATCAGCGCCGACATGAACGGCGATGGCGCGGCCGACACGATCACGCTGAACACAGCCGCCAATAGCCTGCACGTGTACATGAGCCAAAGCGACGGGTCGCCGGGCAATCCGACGGTCTATCCCGCCGGAAAGGCGCCGACGTCAGTCGCGGCGGGCGACTTCAACAACGACGGCGATCTCGACTTGGCGGTGGTTTCATCCAAGACCCGCAAGATTCTGCTGCTGAGCAACTTCGGCGGCGAATTGACGCCCGCTGGAACTTTGCCAACGGGCTCCAAACCGCGATCGATCGTCGCGGCCGACGTCAACGGCGATGGCCGCCCCGACTTGGCGGTGACCAACCAACTCGACGACACGATCTGGGTCTACCAGACCAAGTCGTTCCAGGCCGCAACGATGGTCAAGCAGTTCGCGGTGGCCAAGGTGTTCGCGGTGCAGGACAATCCGGTGTTCATTGCTGCCGGAAACCTCAACGGCGACACCAATGCCGATCTGATCGTGGCGCACGGCGGGTCGAGCGACGTGTCGGTCCTCAGGAGCAAGCTGAACGGCGGCCTGAATCCTCAACTGGTTCTTGCAGGCGCCGATTCGGCTGGCGGCCTGGTGGTGGCCGATCTGAACGGCGACGGCTTTGACGACTTGGCGAGCATTGACTCGACCGGCGCGCTCAACACGCGGAAGAACGTCGGCAACGGAACGTTCCTGGCGCCGCAACAAGTGACCTTGACGACCTCGCTCAGAAGCATCGCCGCTCTCGATTTCGATCACGATGGCTACACCGACCTGGCGGCCGCCAATGCCAACGGCACGGCGACCCTCCTGATCAACAACCTGTCAGCGCAATTTGAAACGGTGCTGACCGGCGAAACCGGGGCCGATGCCCGATGGATCACGGTCGGCGACGCTGATGGCGATGGAGACAAGGACCTGGTCACGGCCAACCAGAGCGGAAGCCCGCTGAGCGTGCTTCTGAATCTGTGGATGCACTAGAGATTCTGCTCAGACCTCTCGCCACGGCGAGAGGTTCGCCTCGCCGCGTCGAGGCCAAGGGGTGCGGCAAGAGGTCAGAGTCTCCTCTTGCCCACCCTTCCGGGGGCGGGGGCCGAGGGGCGGGAGCCGGGGGGTCGCGTCGGGCCTCGACTGCACAAGGGCTAGCCGGCGCGGGAAAGACAAGTTGACAGGGACGTCTTGCACGCAAAAACCAGAGTTCTCGACACGGAGTTCACAATCGGCCAACTATCCTGCCCAGCGGATGTGACCTGAGGAACCAAGTTGCACCTGTTCCAGGCACTGCACGCCTCTGGTGTAGGGGGGGCGCATCCACGGCTGGTTGTGAACTTCCGTGTATTTTTTTGCGAGAGGCTTTGGGATAATCAGCATTTCACAGACCGCGATGGCGCGTTCTTGCAACTGGCTCTTTCGAAATGAGCCAGGCTCGTCATGCTGCCAAGGATTGACCCGGAGCACGTCAAAGAGGGCGGTGAACATGCGCTTCAATCAGAATACGTCTCGCGTTCGACGAATCGTTGCCGTTTCGCTCTCGGCGCTGCTTCTGCCGGCGCCCGACGCTCGAGCAGCGGGAGCAGATTTCAACGGCGATGGATTTGCTGATCTGGCGATCCCTGTTCCCGGCGAGAGCATCGGCGCCATGTCAAGCGCAGGCGCGGTGAACGTCATGTACGGATCGCCGGCGGGGTTGTCGGCCGACGGCAATCAATTCTGGCATCAGGACTCGCCTGGCATTCTCAACAACGCCGAGAGCGACGATCAATTTGGGCGCACCGTGGCGCATGGCGATTTCAACGGCGATGGATTCAGCGACCTGGCCCTCGGCGTGCCGCTGGAAGATGTTGGCAGCAAGATTGACGCCGGCGCCGTGAACGTGCTGTACGGATCGGCGGAAGGCCTATCAGACGCGGGCAATCAGTTCTGGCACCAGAACAAAGCCGGGATCAAGAACAAAGCCGAACCCTTGGATCTCTTTGGCAGCGCGCTCGCTTGCGGCGACTTCGATGGCGATGGATACAGCGATTTGGCCATCAGCGCCAAGGGCGAATCGATCGGCGAAAAAGTCAATGCAGGCGCGGTGCACGTGCTGTTTGGATCGGCGGCAGGATTGTCGGCCGACCACAATCAGATTTGGCATCAGAACTCCGCGGGCGTGCTCAACAAAGTCGAGGCGAACGACTTTTTCGGTGGTTCCCTGGCTGCGGCCGACTTCAATAGTGACGGAAGGGATGACTTGGCGATTGGGGTGGCGCAGGAGGGGCTCAACGGCCAGACGGACGCCGGCGCTGTACACGTGCTGTATGGCTCGATCAACGGACTGACCGCGGCGAATGATGACTTGTGGCATCAGAACTCGGTGCTGATTCAGGATGTGTGCGAGGCCTTTGACTATTTTGGCCACGCGCTGGCGGCCGGGGATTTTGATGGAGATGGATTTGCAGATCTGGCAGTCGGCGTGCCCTACGAAAGTCTCGGAGGGCAAGCGTTCGCAGGCATCGTGACGGTCCTGTATGGCTCACCCAGCGGTCTGCTGGCGTTGGGCAGTCAACTGTGGAGCCAGGACCAGGGTTCGATTCAGGAAACGGCTGACCCGGGCGACTTCTTCGGCTTTTCTCTGTGCGCCGATGATTTCGACGGCGATGGAATCGATGACTTGATCATCGCCGCGCCCGAGGAAATCCTTGGCGCGATATCCCATGCCGGGTTGGTTCATGTGCTGTTCGGCGGCGGGCTGGGGTTGAGCGATGTGAGTAATCAGGTGTGGTCTGAAGAGGCTCTTGGACTTGGGGAGATTGCGCAGTCGGGAACATTCGGGAATTGGCTTGCCAGCGGCGATTTTGCCGGTAATGGCACGGCGGGCCTGGCCATCGGCGACAGCCTCGAGGGGGTGGTGGACGCCGGGCTGGCCGGCGCTGTGGTGGTGATCTACGGAATCTCGCCGGGGGGGACGCTTTCCAGCAGCCATGAGTGGACGCAAGACAGCCCGGGCATCTTGGATGAAGCCGAGGATGGCGATGCGTTCGGGGCGGGCCCGTATCCCTGATCACGGCGCCATTGCGGGTGGTGGTGCATTGAAAACCGGCACAGGCAGGGGTTGTGCCGGCTCGATGGTGATGGTGATCGTGGAATTGTCAACCACCGTCGGGCCGACCTTGCGCAGGGTGAACTCGCCTTGCCATTGATGGGGTAAGCGCTCATCGTGTGACTCGAAGTTGAGTGTCCAGCCTTTGAACTCGGCTCCAAGCCCGTCGGGGAGCTCAATCCTTGGAGCGCTCGGCGTCGTCGGCTTGCCGTAGGTCTCGAGGATGAACGGAAGCCGGGACGGGCGGTCGGGCTCAATGATCGCCCCTGGGTTCATTGGAAGAAGGCGCGGCAGAAAATCGCTGGTGGCGCGCAGGCGGAGCGTCTGGAAGCCCACCTCGCCCAGGTCCATGTGGATGAGCACGGTGCGCTGTGAATGGTTCGATGTCATGTTGAAGTGCAAGGTCACCGGCAGATCGAACGACTGGCCAGGCTCAACTGCTTTCGGAGCTGAACCGATGGTGACGCAGCCGCAATCGGGCTTGATGGCGCGAATGTCGATCGAGCGCGACTTGCGGTTGGTCAAGTGAAAGATGTGGTGCAATTCGATCGGGGTAGCCTTGTCCATCCTCACGCGGCCGAAGTCGTGGCGGGTTTCACCGACGAACGGTCCTTGCAGAAGGAAGTGGTTGTAAGCCCAGCCCAGGCCAACGAACAGGGCGACGCCCACGGCAACTACGCTGAGGATGAGCTTTCGTTTCGAGCCAGACATGCGGTTGAGATTCTTATAGGCCGAGAGGTTGGCATGTTCTCCGATGGTTGTGGTTTCGCCCAGTAGTCGGTTGATCGGCTTGGCTGCCGGCTGCCAGTGTGGCAGGCGGTGTGGCTAGAACGTTCGGGGGCGGGCAGAATATTCGGCGCGGCATTTGCACGGCTAAGGGACCTTTCCCTCGCCGTCACGAAGGTGCGAGGATAGTGTCGGGAGTGGCCAAGCTCCATGCGCATGGATCGATTCACAACGTTGGCTCAGGAGGCGCTGGCTGCTGCACAATCGCTGGCGGCGGGGCGCTCGCATCCTGAGTTGACGCCGTTGCACATTCTGGTGGCGATGCTGGAGGACGAGAACGGAATCGCCCAATCGATTCTGGGAAAGGCTGGGATCAACGCCGACCAGGTCAAGCGAATCGCCGAGACTGAGCTCAATCGCAAGCCGAGCGTCTCTGCCTCTGGAGACGGCGGTGGCCAGCCGGCGACGAGTCCGGCGGTGATGCAGGTTTTGACCGCGGCGGAGAAGGAAGCCAAAGCGCTCAACGACAGTTACATCTCGACCGAGCATCTGTTGTTGGCACTTGCGGATGTGAAATCGGACGCCAAGGAAGTGCTCTCGGTCGCAGGGGTTGACCGGAAGCGGTTGCTTGCGGCGATCAAGGCGCTGCGGCAGGCTTCGGGCGTGACCAACGTGAACGATGCCGGGGCTGAATCAACGTACGAAGCGCTGAAGAAATACGGCATCGATTTGGTCGAGCGGGCGCAGGCGGGCAAGATCGATCCGGTGATTGGGCGCGATGAGGAAATCCGGCGATGCATGCAGGTGCTGAGCCGGCGGACGAAGAACAATCCGGTGCTGATCGGCGAGCCGGGGGTGGGGAAGACGGCGATTGTCGAGGGGTTGGCGTTGCGGATCGTCAACCGCGATTGTCCCAATTCAATGCGCGATGCACGGATTGTGGCGCTGGATGTGGGGCAGTTGCTCGCGGGGACGAAGTTCCGGGGCGAGTTTGAAGAGCGCTTGAAGGCGGTGTTGCGCGAAGTCGTCGCCAGCCAGGGCAAGATCATTCTGTTCATCGATGAACTGCACACGATTGTTGGAGCGGGTGCGGCCGAGGGATCGGTATCGGCGGGGAATCTCTTGAAGCCGGCGTTGGCGCGAGGCGAGTTGCGGTGCATCGGCGCGACGACGCTGGATGAGTATCGCAAGCACATTGAGAAAGATGCGGCGTTTGAGCGGCGGTTCCAGCCGGTGTACGTGGGCGAGCCGTCGGTGCAGGACACGATCGCGATCTTGCGCGGTTTGAAGCCGCGATATGAAGCCCATCACGGCGTGCGGATTCAGGATGCGGCGCTGATCACGGCGGCGCGATTGAGCCATCGGTATATCGCGGACCGGTTCTTGCCGGACAAGGCGATCGATTTGCTGGACGAGGCGGCCTCGCGATTGCGGATCGAGAACGATTCGATGCCGGCGGAGCTTGATGAGATTCGGCGAAAGATCATGCAGCTGGAAATCGAGCGCGAGGCGCTGAAGTTCGAGAAGAATGATCCGGAATCGAAGAAGCGGCTGGAAGCGCTGGAGAAGGAGTTGGCCCAGCTGAACGAGGAGAACCGTGCTCTCACCGCGCAATGGGAAATCGAGAAGAAGGAGCTGGATGAGATCAAGGCGGTGAAGGAGGAAATCGACCGCAAGCACACGGAGTTGGAGCAGGCGCAACGGCAAGGGGAATTGGAGCGGGCGGCGCGGATTCAGTACGGCGAATTGCGCGAACTGGATTCGAGATTGAAGAAGGCCGAGGAAATGCTCGCGAAGCGGCAAGCCGCGGGCAAAGCGCTGGTGAAGGAGGAGGTTGATGCGGAGATGATCGCCGAGGTGGTGGCGAAATGGACGGGCATTCCGGTCACGCGGTTGATGGAAGGCGAGCGCGAGAAACTGCTGCGCATGGAGGATGACTTGCGCAAGCGCGTTGTGGGACAGAGCGATGCGGTGCACGCGGTGAGTGAAGCGGTGCGGCGAAACCGTGCGGGGCTGGGCGAGCCTTCGCGGCCGATCGGGTCATTCTTGTTCCTGGGGCCGACGGGCGTGGGCAAGACCGAGTTGTGCAAGGCGCTGGCGGAATTCTTGTTCGACACTGATGAGGCGATGATCCGCATCGACATGAGCGAATACATGGAGCAGCACGCGGTGGCGCGACTCATTGGCGCGCCGCCTGGGTATGTGGGCTATGAGGAAGGCGGGCGGCTGACCGAAGCGGTTCGAAGGCGGCCGTATTGCGTGGTGCTGTTCGATGAGATGGAGAAGGCGCATCCGGATGTTTCGAACGTGCTGCTGCAGGTGCTGGATGACGGAAGACTGACCGACGGCCATGGCCGCACGGTGGATTTCACCAACACGATCATCGTGATGACCAGCAACATCGGGTCAGCGGAGATCCTGCGCCTGACGGAAGGCGGCGCTCTGGACGTTGAGGTCGAAGCGCACGTGCGCAACATGCTCAAGCAGGTGCTTCGGCCGGAGCTGCTGAACCGGATTGATGAGACGATCATCTTCCATCAGCTCACCAAGGGTGATCTGGTTCAGATCGTCGATATTCAGATCGCCAATCTGAGCAGGCGGCTGATGGATCGGGGAATGCTGATTGAAGTGACGCCGGCGGCGAAGATGGAGCTGGCGAACGAGGGGTACGACCCCCAATTTGGGGCGCGGCCGCTGAAGCGGGTGATTCAGCAGCGGATCGAGAATGCGATTGCGTCGCGAATTCTGGCGGGCGAATTCAAACCGGGTGATTTGATTGTGGTGGATTACGAGGGCAAGAGCTTTACGTTCCGGCGTGACAGCCGGGAGGAAGCAGAAGAAACTCCGTCGCCTCCGCCGGAAGCGGGACGGAAGGTTGCCGGACGGCGATAGTTGTTCGTTGTTCGTTGTTCGTTGTTCGTTGTTCGTTGTTGGTTGTTCGTTGTTCGTTGTTCGTTGTTCGTTGTTCGTTGTTCGTCGTTCGTTGTTTTCGCCTCGCCCCCACTTCCACGAACCACGAACTACGAACTACGAACTACCAACTGGGAGGACTCGCGATGAAAGCCGCTGTTGTGCCAGCCGCAAACGCCGTTTGGGAACTGAAGGAAGTTCCGACCCCCAAACCTGCGGAAAACCAGGTGCTGATCAAGATCAAGGCCAGCGGCATCTGCTACACCGATGTGCATCAGACGCGCGGCAATCTTCCGGGCGGGCGGTTTCCTCGCACGATCGGGCATGAGCCGGTGGGCGATATTGTGGAGATCGGGCCGGGCGTGCGCACGCGCAAGATCGGCGATCGAGTTGGCGTGCCGTGGATTCAGGCTTCGTGCGGGCGGTGCGAGTGGTGCCTGCGCGGCCGGAACAACTTCTGCCAGCAGCAGATCGGGACCGGCGCGCAGACCTCCGGCGGGCATGCTGAGTACATGCTGGCGTTCGCTGATGCCACGATGCTCTTGCCCCCCAATCTCTCATACGAGCAGGCGGCCCCGATTTTTTGCGCCGGATACACGGTGTGGAGCGGTTTGCGCTGGGCTGATCCCAAGCCGGCTGAACGCATCGCGGTGGTGGGCGTGGGCGGGCTGGGGCACCTGGCGGTGCAGTATTCGCGGGCTGCGGGGTTCGACACGATCGCCGTTTCGCGCTCGCCGGACAAGGATCGAATGATTCGCGAATTCGGCGCGGATGTGATCGTGCGTGATGGTCAGGGGCTGGCGGACGCAGGAGGGGCCGATGTCGTCCTGGCGACCGGCAATTCAACCGAGGCGATGGCTGACGCCATGAAGGGCCTTCGGCCCGACGGCCGGCTGGTGGTGATGGGGTTTGATACCCATCCGCTGCAGATACACCTTGGCGACATGATCATGCGGCGGCTGAAGATCATCGGGAGCCAGCAGAATCATCGTGAATATTTGTACGAGGCGCTCGATCTGGCGGCGCGCGGCAAGGTGAAGGTGGCGACCGAGACCTACCCGCTGAACGAAATAAACAAGGCCTACCAGCGCGTTGAACAAGGGAAAGTGCGGTTCAGGGCTGTTGTGACGCCGTGAAGAAGAATCGACAACTCAAAAGGCGCATGAACATGAATCGAATTGTTGAGCTCATGTCAGATATGCAATCCAGCCAGGCAAGTCCGATCGCGCCAGGGGTGCCGATGCCCGACGATGCATCGTTGCTCGATGCGTATTCGCAGGCAGTGATCGCGGCCGTGAAGAAAGTCGGGCCGTCGGTTGTGAGCATCGAGGTTCACAAGGGTGTGGAGGATCGTAACGGGCGGCGGCGGGGGATTCGACAAGGCTCGGGCTCGGGGTTCATCTTTACGCCCGATGGGTTCATCCTGACCAACAG
>JAKEEP010000098.1 GCA_022616475.1 Phycisphaerales bacterium
CCCCGGAAGCCCCGGAAGCAGTGGCATCGATTTGGCGGGCGTGCGGCGGGCGATCGGCGAGCTCACCGAGGAAATCCGATCGGATCGGTTGAGGCGATCGGAATTCACGATGGTGAAGATGATGGCGGGCGTGTGTCAACTGCTGGCGATTCTGCTGGCGGTGCTGGGGCTGATGCAAATGTCGAATACTGATGTGTTCATCAAGTGGATGATCGGAGCGGGTTTGATGCAGATGGTGGCGATCACGTTCCTGGTGCTGGATCTCAAAGCATGAGCGAGGGCGCCCCCGGAACTTCGCCAACCGCCAGCCGGGTGACGCTGCGCGCGCTGGAGGGAAGGCCGCTGGTTGAAGAGAAGATTCGAGTGATCGTGGAGGCGACAGCGCGAGCGATTGCAGAGCGGCAGGGTGTGGAGGTGATGCAGGTGCGGACCGAGCCGGACCGAATCTGCGTGACACTGAATGTTGGTCGAATTGCAGCGATTGGGTTTGCCGCGGAGCTGCGAAGATTAACGGGGAATTGGTACGCGAAGAAATTTGGCGGAACGCTGTGGGGGGAAGGCCCTGCGGAGGAGGGAGAGGAGTGGAAGAGGGCGTAAGAATTTACGATTTGCGATTTACGATTTACGATTGGGATCGGTGAGCGTCGGAAAACAATCGCCAAGCGTCGATGATCGTTCGCCAATGGCGGATGGTGCGCCGTTGGCGGGGGTTAAGTCGCTGGCGGTGGTTTGTCCATCGTGGGTTGGTGATGCGGTGATGGCGACGCCGGTGTTGCGGGCGTTGCGCGGCGCTCTGCCGGGGGGGAAGATTGTGGGAATCATGCGGCCTGGGCTGGAAGAAGTTTTGGCCGGGAATCCGTGGCTGGATGAGATGGTCGTGTGCGACAACCGGGGATTCGTAGGGCCTGGAAAATTGGGACGGGCGCTGCGAAGGGTTGAAGCGGAGGCCGCGCTCATTTTGCCCAACAGCTTTGGAACCGCATTGGGGGCGCGGTTGGGCGGGGCGCTGGTTCGCATTGGGTATGCGCGGGGCGGCCGGGGATGGTTGTTAACGCACAAGAAAAGTGTGCCCTTGGTAGGCGCCTTTCCTCGGAAGCCGGTGGCGATGGTGAAGTACTACGGGGAACTTGGGGCGTTCGCGTTGGGGATAAGCGCCGAAAAAATTGGTGATCGCATGGAGTTAGTGGTGACCGATCGGGAAAGGCGGGCCGCGGATGGGTTGTTGAAAGATGTGAAAGGGGATTTTGTGCTGATGAATCCCGGGGCGAATCGATCGGATAAGCGATGGCCGGCGGAGCGGTTTGGAAAGGTGGCGGCGCGGTTGTCGGACGATATGGGTGTGAAGATTGTGGTGAGTGGATCGCCGGCGGAGAGAGATATTTTGGAGGCGGTGGTGCGCGAGGTGAAAGCGGCGGGGTCAAGGAGCGCGAAGTTGCAAACGGCGATTGTGAACATTGGTGAGCGCGGGGTGCGGTTGGGAAGTTTGAAGGGGGTGATCGAGCGGGCGAGGGTCTTGATCACCAATGACACCGGGCCGCGTCATATTGCGGCAGCCTTGGGGACGCCGGTGGTCACGCTCTTTGGGCCGACGGATCACCGGTGGACGACGTTGAACTACCAGAAGGAGAGGATTCTGTTGGCCGAGCCGTTCTTGCCAGAAGAGTTGGTTGCGGATCGACATGTGAAAGCGTGCGCGATTGAGAAGATCAGCGTTGGGGACGTGGTGGCGGCGGCGGAGGAGTTGATGGATCGGCATTCCGACGAGCGCGAAGCCGCAAGCAGCACGCTACCATCGTGAACGAATGAACCCGAAGGAACAACATCTTCAGGACGAATCCGTGCTGATTGCGGCGCGGCGGGAGAAGCTCAAGCGGTGGCGGGAGGAGTTGGGGGTTGAGCCGTACGGGAGGCGGGTGGAGGGGTTGATCTCGCTGGGCGAGGCGCGGGCGATGTTTGATCAGAGCGCGCATGAGAAGTACAAGGCGGGGCACGAAGCGCAGAAGGCGAATCCGAGTGCGAAAGTGATTGACCATCGCAAGCGGGCGCGGGTGGCAGGGCGTTGCATCCAGCATCGGTTGATGGGGAAGCTGGTGTTTATGCAGATCCGCGACTGGTCGGGCGACTTGCAGATCAGCCTTTCGAAGGCAGCCGTGGATGAGACGGCGTTCAAGATCGCATCAAAGCTGGACTACGGGGACATAGTCGTTGCGGAGGGCCCGGTTGGCGCGACCAACACGGGCGAGGTGTGCGTGTGGGCGGAGCGATTTGAGGTGCACAGCAAGAGCCTGACGCCGCCGCCGGAGAAATTTCACGGCTTGCAGGATGAGGAATTGCGGTATCGGCAGCGGTACGTGGACATGTACGCCAACCCGCAGACGATTCAGACTTTTGCAGCGAGGTCGCAAATCGTTGCGTCGATTCGGAAGTTCATGGAACGGCGCGGCTATCTGGAAGTCGAAACGCCGATGATGCAGCCAATCGCAGGAGGTGCGGCGGCGCGGCCGTTTGTCACGCATCACAACGCGATGGACATGGAGTTGTTCTTGCGGGTGGCGCCGGAGCTATACCTGAAGAGGCTCTTGGTCGGGGGGTTGCCGCGGGTGTATGAGATCAATCGGAATTTTCGCAATGAAGGGATCGATCGGCAGCACAATCCAGAGTTCACGATGCTGGAGGCGTATGAGGCGTTCGGCGATTGCTGGACGATGCTGGAGTTGACCGAGTCGCTGGTGCATGAGATGGCGAGGGGAAGAAGCGACGAAGCGACGAAGCGACGGAGCGACGAAGGGGTTCACAGCAGACCGACGTTGCCGTTTGGGGAGTTGATGGTGGACTATGCAAAGCCGTTTGCGCGGATCAGCTACGGTGAGCTGTTCAAGAAGCACTTCGGTTTTGAGATGAGTGATGAGAAGAAGGTGCTGGAGGTGGCCAAGCGCGCGCACATGGAGAATGTGGAAAAGCTCGATCACTGGCTGCGGGTGAGTGCGCTGTTCGATGAGCATGCCGAGCGGGAGATTGACCCGGCGAAGCCGACGTTTGTGACTGATTTTCCCAGCGCGATTTCGCCGCTGACGCGGCCGCACGAGGGCAAGCCGGAGCTGAGTTACCGGTGGGAATTGTTTATTGCGGGGATGGAGCTCGCGAACTCGTATACGGAGCTGAACGATCCGGATGTGCAGCTGGCGAAGTTCACCGAGCAGCTGCGCGGAGCCGATGAGGAGGTAAAGAGGTTCCGGACGCTGGATGAAGATTTCATTCACGCCTTGCGGGTCGGGATGCCGCCGGCGGGGGGGTTGGGAGTGGGCATTGATCGGTTGATCATGCTCATGACGAATAATCTGAGCATTCGCGATGTCATTTTGTTTCCGTTGATGCGTGGCGAGAAGAGCGAAACCTAGGCAGACTGAATCACAGAGAGGTTTGAGGTTAGGTCTTGAGGAGTGAAATCATGCGCAATTGGTGGCACATGCGACTGGCGATTCTGACTGCGTTGGCCTTTTCTGGGCTGGGGACTGCATACGCGCCAGATGCAACTGACTGGAAGGATGTTGAGGAGCTCTGGTACGTGCTGCAGATCGATGGCGGGAAAGCCGGCTGGATGCACGAGCGAATCGAATCGAATGGGACGCAGTATCGCACGACCAGTCAGACGCATATGAAGCTCAGCCGCGGGCCGATGGAGATTGAGATCGACATGACATCGGTGTTCGTGGAGTTGCACAGCGGCAAGCCGGTGGAGATTTCATCGGACATGAAGATGTCGCGGAACGCGGTGCAGACCAAGTGGGTTTTTGCCGACGATCACGTGCAGCAGATATCCAAGCAAAGTGGACGAGAGCAGGTCGACAAGCAGCCGTTGCCGTCGGGCGAGTGGTTGATGCCGATGGCTGTGAATCGATACATCCGCGAGCAGATCAAGTCCGGCGCGGCGACGATGAAGTATCGGATCATTGATCCCGAAGCCGGGAACATCAAGCCTATTGAAGTGACCTCCAAGCGCAGTGGCGACGAGGAAATCGAGCACCACGGGCAGAAGGTTCCGGTCACCCGTTGGGTGACAACGACCGACAAGATTCCCATCGAATCGACGGAGAAGTACTCGGCCGAAGGTCACTTGGTTCTCAGCGAAACGGCCACGGGTTTCGGCAAAGTGATCACGTTGCTATCGACCAAGGAGCAGGCGCAAGGCGATGGCGGGCCGGCGCCGGAGTTGTTGTTCAAGACGTTGATCAAGCCGGACCGGCCCATTGAGCGCCCGGAGGCGGCGACCCGGGCGAAGCTGCGGTTGAAGGCGAAGGAGGGCAAGCTGCCGGAACTTCCATCGGAGGGCGCGCAGCGGGTCGAAGCCGCAAGCGATGGGAGAACGGCGGTGCTCACGGTGGACATCAAGAATCCGCAGAAGGCGGACGCCGATGACATGTCGAATGCGGAATACCGAGACGCCTCGACGATGGTCGATTCCAACGACGAGCTGGTGAAGAAGCTGGCGGCCAAGGCGCCGGACGGAGACTCGATGGCCGAGGCCGACTGGCTGCGTGATTTGGTTCACCGGCACATCTCCAAGAAGGGCATGGAGACGGCGTTCGCCCGCGCCTCTGAGACGGCGCGAACGAAGACGGGCGATTGCTCGGAGCATGGCGTCCTGCTGTGTGCGCTGCTGAGAGCTGAGGGGATTCCGGCGCGGGTGGCGTCGGGGCTGGTGTATGTCGACGAGTTCGGCGGCGAAGACGGGATCTTCGGCTGGCACATGTGGACACAGGCTCTGATCGATGGCAAATGGGTCGACTTCGACGCGACCCTGGATCAGCGGTATCACGCCGCGCACGTCTTGACATCGACATCGAGTTTGAGCCAGGGGGTTGGTGGGACTGATTTGGCCACGATGCTGCAGTTGGTGGGAAAGATTGATGTGGAAGTCTTGGAGGTTCAGTACGACTAAAGCCGAACGAAGCCGTCCGCCACGGCGAATCTTCGACAAGCCTGGAGCGGGTTGGGACTATTGATTGATGGAAGAAGCCACTAGCGGCGAGTTGTAAGACGATGACATCGGGTCGACCACAACTTCCGCCACGGCCGGTCGATGGCCACAAAGGGACCTTCGGTACGGTGTGCGTTTTGGGTGGACGAGTCGATGACCAGAGGGTGATGGTCGGGGGACCAGCCTTGTGTGCGTTGGGAGCTCTGCGAGCGGGGTGCGGGCTGGCCGTGCTGGCGGTTCCGAGCTCGGTGATGGCCGCGGCGCTGGTGGTGGCGCCGGAGGCAACGGGGTTGGCGCTGCCGGTGGATGAGCAAGGGGCGTTGCAGCCGAGCGCGGTGGCGGAGCTTTTGGATCGACACATCGAGGCGTATCAATGTTTGGCGATCGGGCCGGGGTTGGGCGCCGGAGGCGCGCCGCAACAGATCGTGGCGCGGCTCATCGCCCAGGACCAGGTTCCGATGGTGATCGATGCC
>JAKEEP010000099.1 GCA_022616475.1 Phycisphaerales bacterium
CTCGATTCCGCCAGCGAAATCCTCGCCCGCACTAGCCTCGCGCTCCTCTCTGGCGACGATTCGCTCACGCTCCCCTTCGCCTCCGTCGGAGGCGTCGGCGTCGTCTCGGTCGTCTCCAACATCGTCCCCGACAAGATCGCGGCCCTCTGCAACGCCTTTAACTCCAATAAGTGGGATCAAGCCCGCAAGCTTCACTTCGAATTGCTCCCACTCTCGCGCGGCCTTCTCACCCTCGACACCAATCCCATCCCCGTCAAAGTCGCCATGGAAAAACTCGGCCGCGACACCGGCGCCCTCCGCCTGCCAATGTGCCGCGCCGGCAAACAGGTTGTCGACGCAATCGAAAAGCTCCTCGCCGCCCAACGGCTCGGACCGGCGCATGTGACGGTCTGAACTTTGGACGTGTTGATTTGTTGACTTGTTGACTTTCAATGTCACTCCCCTACAAAATCGCCGTCCTCTGCTATCTCTACGATGAACAGGGGCATTTGCTCTTGCTTCATCGCAACAAGGCCCCCAACGCCGGCATGTATTCTCCCATCGGCGGAAAACTCGAAATGATCGATGGCGAGGGCCCCCATCAATGTGCCGTGCGCGAGATCTTCGAGGAAGCCGGCATGCGCATCGGCCTCGACGAAGTCCGCCTCTGCGGCATCGTCTCCGAGCGCGCCTACGAAGGCCAGACCCACTGGATGATCTTCCTCTTCGAACTCACTCGCCCGGTTTCCCGCGATGAGATTCGCACAATGAAGTTCAACGAAGGGCAGCTCGAATGGGTGCCCACCGACAAAGTCGCCGACCTCCCCATCCCCGACACCGACCGCCAATTCATGTGGCCGCTGGTCCAGTCGCACCGCGGCGGCTTCTTCATGGTCCACATCGACTGCAGCGTCACACCCATGAAGTGGACCGTGACCGAGTCGGTGAAAGCCGCACCCAAGTCGCAGCCGACGCGCCGCACGATTCAACCGTCAAAGCGATGACATCGTCATCGTCGGTGGACCGTACCTGCCGGCCGCGAACCCCGCCCTCTCAAGCAGCGCCGTTTGCGCATAGACCAGTTGCGGCCCATTCTCGCCAACCAGCGTCAGCGAGACCGCCAGTCGCCACCCACTGGGCCCGCCAACTACGGCATCAAAGTGCGCGAATTCCGATTCAATCACAATCGCCGCCTCGATCCCCTGCCGCGGCACAACGATTCGACGCCCCATCGCGCTCACCATCCACGCTTCCACCGCCGCGCTCCGGCCGCCCTGCACCTCAACCGAAAGGCAAAACTCCGCGCGCTCCAATCCGCCCCCTTCGCCCAAGCGCCGCGTCGACGGCCACACCAGCCCCAGCCTCTTGCCCGTCAGCGGCTCTGCAACCCCACTCACACTCAGATTGTGCCCAACAACCGTCATCGCCATACAGCTCTGTCTTGCCTTTTGACTTTTTGACTTGTTGACATTTTGACTTTTGACTGTGTCACGACGCCTTCGCCAGCAGCTTTGCCGCCAGCTGCAATCCCTTGCCCGATGCAATCAGCCGCTGGCTGATCGAGTCGATCATTTCCACGAACGCCAGCATGCTGTCGATCCGCGCATTGTGGGCTTCGACGCTCGCGCGGCCGGGCCCGATCCTGCGCGACCCTGCCCCGCCAGCTCCCCCCGATCCCCCAGAACCCGTCGAAGTCAGGTTCCGGCACGCTCGCAGCGCCTCCAGCAAGGGATCGATCTCGCGCTTCTTTCGCTCGCGCAGAATCGTCCGAAACAGCTTCCAGATGTCCTGCTCGGCTTGAAAGTACTCCTTGCGGTCGCCGCGCAGATGCACCCGGCTGACGATCCCCCACTCCTGCAGCGCCCGCAGCGTCATCGACGCGTTGCCCCGGCTGATCCCCAGCCCCTCCATCACATCATCGGTGTTCATCGGCTCGCCTGCGATGAACAGCACCGCATGCACCTCAGCCATCGTGCGCGGAATCCCCCAATTGGAAGCCATCTGCCCCCACAGCGCGATGAACCGATCGCGCGCTTCGCGCAACGTCCTCTGAACCGGCTCGTGATCGCGAATGCCGACCATGGTTGGAGAATCCTCGCAACGCAGCATATCCGCCCAAGGCCGTCCGTTGCGCCAATTTTCAGAATATTTTGAAATAAAACTCACCCCAACATCCGACAGACGGGCTTCAAGCCCGTCTGTCCGCCCGCCCCCATTACTTCTGAATGCCCTGTTCGACCTCAGGTTCCGCATCCGCACCTTCCGGGGGCGCCAGCCAGATGCTTCGCAGCAGTGCTGTCAGCGGGTTCTCCGGGTCGGCCTTGCCCATCACGTCCAGCCCCTCTTCAACCAGCGCCCGGTCTGCGATCTGATGACCGATGTACGCCAGCAGGAACGCGTAGGCGGCGTGATCCACCGGCCCTTCGAGTCGCCGACGCAATCCGGTGACCGCTTCATCCAATCGCTGGCGATTGGGCAACAGCTCCGGCGCATAGATCACGTCGATCATCTCAGGCTGATTGGTGAACAAGTTGCGCAGCGACAATGACGCCGACAGATACAACCCACCGCCCAGCTGCGCGTGCGCCGCGCCAACCATCGCCATCGGATGACCGGGAACAAACCGCAGCGCCCGCTCGAACCGCCGCTCGGCCCAGAAGTAGTCGCCTTCTCGCAGCTTCTGCTCAGCCGACGCCATCAGCTCGTTGAACCGATCCTGCGAGGGCGCCGACAGCCGTTCGACTCGTTCCCCGTGCCGCAGAAACACGCCAAAGTCCTCCGGTGCTCGCGGCGGCTGCCGATCGCGATCTTCACTGCCTGGAACAATTCCCTGTGCATCGATTCCAGGGCCCTCGGTCGCCCGGTCGGGCCGAGCCGCAAACGGCTCCTCCGGCTGCGCAGCACCAGGCAAGTCCCCCCGGCGGCTCGCTCGATCATCCGACGCCCGCGCATCAGCTCGAGCCCGATCATCACTGCTCTCGGTCGGTGATGTGAGCGTTCGCCTTCCCCCAGGCACAACATCGCCCGGCAAATCATCCCCGCGCTGCGCAACGGCTTGGCGACGCGGATCCAATTCGCGCCCTGTAGGCCGCGCCAGTTGGTCTCGCAAGGCGTTGTATTCCTTGTTTAGCTTGGTGCTGACTTCGGTTCCGACCTCGGTGTCCACCAGGTCGTCGCTCACGGTGGCGGTGGCGTAACGGTTCGCGATTCGCTGGAGAATCCGGTTGTAGTCCGACCCAACCGAGGCCTGCAACAGATTTGGCGGCAGATTTGGCGGCGCGCTCTCGCCGGGAACCGCGGCGCCATTCGGCCCGCGATCCAATCCCGGTCCCGGCGGCACGCCAAACGGCGTCTCGAACTTCGCGCCCAGGTTCGGCACCACTCCCCCCGCTTCGATATCCTGCCGCACTCGCGCCGCATCCAGGCTGCTCAGGCCGATCGTGCCCACGCTCTGGTTCATCGCTTCCATCGTCAGGCCGCGCGTGGTCGAGGCGTTGAACAGGATCGGCTGATTCTGCTCATTGAACGTGTAGCCCACCACGTTGGGCTCGGCCGACAACTCCTGCTCCAACTCGCGCGAGCTTGCCAGCGTCGTTCGATCCAGCCGCAGCCTGGCCGCGTGACTGACATGCCCCGGAAAAATGCCCACCGCAATCGGGTCCTGCGCATCCACCGATGCCGGAGCCCCCGAAAACGCGCGCCGATACTCCACCAGTCCGATCTCCTGGCCAAACCGCACCTGTTGATACGTCGTCCCCAGACCGACCAGTTGCGGGCTCGAGAGCGCGCTGTCGGCTCGGAAGTTGAACAAGTCATCCGATCCCAACGCGCCTCGGAAATCCTCGGCCGCCGTGTAACCGACCGAGCCGCGAAACCCGCGCCCGCTCACGACGTCGCCGGTCACCAGCAGGTTGCGATCGCGAAAGTTCGGAACCGCCCGAGGTTGATTTTGAATCCCGCCCGTCGCGTTGAGATTCCGGTCCAGCAAATCTCCCCC
>JAKEEP010000100.1 GCA_022616475.1 Phycisphaerales bacterium
CGCCACACTTCGCTGGCCATGATCACCGGCTTGCCATCGATCTGCACACGCGAGCCGATCACGCGCACCTCATCGCCTTCCTTGAACTGCATCTGTTGCCGCTCGATGAACCAGGCCGGCCCCAGATGCACTTCGATGGTCTGGTTGTCGTCGGTTTTGACCATCACTCGGACGCCTTCGGCCATGTCGCTCATGGGCCGGAAGCGCTGAATGCTCTGGACGCGGCCGCGGATGGTTTGGATGCTGCTCAAGTTGAACTTCTGGCCATACGGGCTGTCGGGCAGCCAATTGCCGCCGTCGCCGCCTCCTCCCAACTGATCCTTGTTGCTGCGATCATCATCATCGCGCGGCGGGACGTAGCCGTACACCTGATCGGGCCGCACATCAAAGTGCGTGTACACGCGCCGAGTGAAGTCGGCGTTGACGTTCTTCCAGTCGTTTGCGCTCGATGGCCGGCGCATCGCGCAAACGATTCGGTTCGATAGTGAGAACAAGGGCGCGGTCATCGCGGTTGAAGTTGACCACCGGCCAAGGCACCGCCACCAGTCGATCGCCCTTGTCGGCCTGGTCCTTGTCGAGCTTGACTGCGGCAAACGCAATAAACCCGCGGTTGACGTCGACAAAGAAGTCTTCAACCGCGCCAAGTTTCTCGCCCTGCCGAGCCTGAATCCGCGCATCCTTGAGGTCGGTGGCTTTGACCAGCGTGACTTGGTCCCTGTCTTGAGCACGATCGCGGTCGTCGCGGGCGACCAGGTTCATGTCGACCCGGTAAAACTCGTGCACCTTGCGTCCCCACTCGATATTGCCGATGGTGTCCCAGCCTGAGGGGTTGAACGGCGGGGCATCGTTCAGCCGCTGCATGTCGACGTTGACCTGTGCCTGCTTTTCGCCAGTGAATCGCAGGGCCCTGATGGGGATGGCGAGATTCGACTTGTTGCTGAGTTCGGAGACCCCACGAACATCAACGATGGCGTAAACAACCTGGCCGGTTCGGGGATCGATGGCGAGGTTCTCAATCTTGCCGATGTTCTTGCCATCTTGGGTTTTGACCGACGCACCGACGATGTGCCAGAGGCGGGCGAAGTCCTGGTCGCGCACATTCTGCTGGTCGCGGTCCTGTTGCTTCTGTCGGTCGCGGTCGCGATCCTTGTCCTTGTCCTTTTCGCGATCCTGGTTCTGACCGAAGGCTGAGAGAGCGGCAGCTAGGGCGAGCACAGCCGCGGCAGTGGAGAGAAAATGTCGTAATGTCATGATGTGTTCTTCCTTCTCTGAGAGCTGCCGGGGTTTGGACTTCCAATTGGCGAATGAGGCGGAATGGCGGTGGCAACCCAGCCACTACCGTTGTCGGCGCGCGACGGGCAATGGCTGCTCGAAGGAATCGAGCCGGGTGTTGCCGGCAGTTCAGGCGCGAGCTCGCGAGCGGCGGCGGGATCGTCGGATCGTCCGGACGCGGGAGGGTGATCGACCGCGAGCCGACGCAACCGGGTTGCCGCGGCCGCGCGCGAACTCATTGTCGGGATTCAAGGAGGCGCGGTGGTGAACGAGGTCGTCGATGTAGGGCATCGCGGCGGCGGCTTGTCGCCTGATGGCTCGTCCCACGCGCGATGCTCGATTGGTGAGCTTGCGTCGGGCGCGGGAAGCGCTGCGGCGCACCCTCTTGCCGCGTTGGGTGCGGCTGAGCGCGGTGGCGGCGATGAGGCCGACGGCGGCGGAGGCGAGGGCGACCTTGGCGGCGGTGTTCATGCGGCGGCGTCTGCGAGAACGGACGCGGCCGATGGCGGCAGAGGCGAGCGCGACTTTGGCGGCGGTGCGCCTGCCGGACCCAGCGCGGCCGATGAAACCGCCGTTGGACAGCATGCGGCCGTGGGACGAGCGTCGCGAGCGTGAGCGACGGCGAATGCGAGTGGATGACTGTCGAGCATGACTAACCATGGCGGCACCTCGTGTAGGGGTTGACTGAGCCATTTTGACGGCAGAACGATACAGCGAGGGCTGGGGTGAACCCTTCAGAAGTTTGCAGTAGTTTTGCCGGGGTTTTCGGGTTTTGGCCGAGGGGAAATGGGTCGACGACAGCGACCGAGGACGGAGAATTGAGCGCGAGGCAGGTGTGGTCTGGTCGTGTGTCTTGCGATCGGTTGCGGTAGGTTGTTTGCTGTCAGGCGCGTCTGTGTCTGTATCGAGCGTATGCGTATCAGGCGGTAGCGATGGACCAGATTCAGATACTGAAACAGCCGCGGTTTGTGGTGAGCATCAATGGGGAGCGGCGATGCGTGGCGGGGTTTGATGGGTGTGCGGTGCTGGGCGCGACTTTCAGCCATATGCGAAATCTCGACGGGATGGGCGAGCAGGGTCGAAGCATTCTGGAAGGGGCGGTTCGCTTCCGTGTCGGCGGGATGCAGGGCGGTGAGCACGTTGATTGGTTGGTCGATGAACTTGTGGTTGCGGACCAAGCGACGGTTCGAGTCATCGAAGGCGGGCCAAATTGGAGGGCGTGCTAAGCCGCAAGCGAGAGAATCGGTGGCTCGATGAGAAGGCGCGGCGGATCCGAGGGCGATCCGGGTCTTCCTCGCCAGGGGAGGGTTCCGGCGGGGGTTTGAATCTAAGCCTGGCTCGTCAGACCCGGCGTGGGGTGATGACGAGTCGTTGATGCCGCAAGATCGGGGCTGGCTCATGAGATTGGTTGAAAAGGGGGAATATGGGCTGAAGAGGGAAGGTTGGATGGAAGTCCCGATGACGCTTCGAGCAGCTTGGGGTTAGGGCCAGGGCGGGCCGGTCGAATGGAATCCTGGGAAGTGAGCGAGGGTTGGTTCATGTGAGGGCGGAGCTGTTTCTTGGTCATGCCTTCTTGGTCATGGCCCCCTGGGAGCGGGGCGAGATTCTGAAAGTGCGGATGACGGGCGTGTTCCTGATGGTGGTCGGGGGCGGGCTGCAATTACAAGGGGAGGCAGCAGTAATATGAAGGGAACGAGGTGGATGATGATTGGCGACCGGGTGGCAAGCAATCTGAGCGGATTGGAGGGGTTGCGGATTCTGTTGGTGGAAGACATGGCGGTGGTGGCGGAGGCGATCGCCGGGATGCTGCGGGATTTTGGATGCAAGGTTGTTGGGCCGGTGTCGACGCTGGATGAAGCGGCGCACGCGGTGCGGGAGAAGGAGTTTGACGGGGTTCTCCTGGATCTGAATCTGCACGGGGAGATGGCGTTCGGGGTGGCGGACGGACTGATTTCCCGAGGGGTTCCATTCATTTTCCTGACGGGTTACGGGCGAACGGCGTTCGAGCGGCCTTACGACGAACAGGCGATGATCGAGAAGCCGTTCACGCAAGAGGAGTTGAAAGCGATCATGGTGCGGGTGTTCGGCGGGGTGGGTGTGAGCGGGTGAGATCTGGCGTCGAGACGGCAGAGAAGGAGCGGTGAGGGCGCCGCTCGCCAAACAGTCGTGAGCGGTTGGGGCCGGGACGCCTGCCCCGGGAAAAAAATTTCTTGGAGCTGGAGCTGGTCGGCAGCCGGTTTCCTGGGGCGTGAAGGGCACATTTTTGTTGCATACGGAAAAGTAGGCTGGGGTTCCTAGTTCGACGGGCTCGGTGGGTCTGCATAGTTAAGGCCATCTCGAGTTGCGATCGAAGGGACTGTTCCGGCATGCCGACGAGCCAAGAAGAATTGAAGAGGCAGCGACAAGAGCAACTGTTTCAACAGCTTCACGTTGAGTGTCAGCGATTGGCGGAAGAGTTGGAGAATTTGAAGCAGACCATGGTGAAGTGCGAGGCGAGCAGGAGGGCGGAAAAGGGTGAAGGGCTGGGCGAATTGAGCGAGACGGAAGAGTTCGAAGGCGCGAGCGAGGAGGCGGCATGAAAGGGCGGGCGGCGGGGAGGGCGCGCGAAGCCGCCCACCACGGCGGATCTTCGACAAGCGGCGAAGGCCGTGCGAGGGGTAAGGGGTCGCTTTTGGTGAGGCGCGCGAGGCGGGGTGCCGTATAGTGATTGGGCAGCGCGGAGGTGGCATCGGTCGTTGGACGATTGGCTGATGTGTAGTGCTGTGCGGCATACCGAGTCGTTTCATGCGGTGCAAAGGTTGTGATTACTCGCTGAAGAATCTGACCGAGCATCGATGTCCGGAGTGCGGTCGCCAGTTCGATCCGAGTGATCCAGACACATTCCTTGGTTCTCCTCGCTTTTGGCCGAGATCAGCAAAGGGGTGGGTTGCGCTCTGTGTTGGCATTGGGCTTCTCTTGTTGATCGTGTACTCCTGGGTTCGGCCGCGTGTCATTTATTGATGAAGTTCGCACCTCTGCGTCTCGGTGGTCAATCCTGAATGCGCTGCATAGCCTGTGATTACTTGCTGAAGGACCTGACTGAGCGCCGCTGTCCGGAGTGCCGGCGGGGGTTTGATCCGAACGATCCGAGCACTTTCCATTTTGGACATTGGCGCTTGCGGCTTTTGACAAAGATCGTAGTGGTATCTGTAGTGTTCTCTGTGGCATATTGGACAGTCATTTTTGTACTGCTCTCGGTAGTCATCTTTCTGAGCGCAAGGCAGTGAACAAACGGCGTCCTATCGAATGCGCTGCAAAGGCTGTCATTACTCGTTGAAGAAGCTCGTGGAGCGTCGGTGTCCGGAGTGCGGGCGGGGGTTTGATCCGGATGATGCGCGGACGTTCGAGGGAGAGGGGAGAAGGGGCCGCGATCTTGTTCCGAGGATGTCGTATGTGCTGCTGGCGTTTGGCGTTGTGTATGTGGCATCGTTGCTGTTGGTGTTGGGCGCGGCGCCG
>JAKEEP010000101.1 GCA_022616475.1 Phycisphaerales bacterium
CTCTTAGACGCCCAGACTCAATTGATGATCTGCCAGCATCGCCTCATCGCCGTCGCCAAGCTCGCCGATGTCGCCATGAACGCCCCATCCCATGAAACCGTCCGCCGCGCCGCCTCTGACCTCCTCAAGATCCGCCTCATCGACCCCTACCGTGAAGACAAGAGACCGGAGCCACCGCCACCGCCCGAACCTCCCCAGCCCCCACTTCCGGGGCCCGACACCGACAAGTGGCTCGACTTCCTCGAAAAAGTCGGCACCGAAAACTCCCCCTGGGCCGAAGGCGCCCGCAGAGTCTTCTGCAACAAAACCCCATCCTCCAGCTACACCACCCCGACGAACGCCAGCCCCTCTGACTCCACAATCGCAAATCCCAAATCTGAAATCGTAAATCAATCAGTGCCGGTCACGAGTCTCCCTTCCGCGCCGCAGCTTGTCCAGTGTGCACCAAAACAAGTACCAAACGGCGCGCGCAAATCTGCAACTTCCCCAGTTCTCGACCGCGCCAACGCCGATTCTCAACCCACGTCGCACAATTCTGTTCCGACCAATCTGCGCGCAAACACTAATCCCCTTCTGGAGAATCTGCGCGCGCAAACTTGTACCTCGTCTCCCCGCGCACCCCCCTCACCGTCTCACCGCCTCACCATCACCGCCCCCTAATACGGAAACGCCAGCATCGCGTACACCAGCACGCTGTCAGTCCCCGGATTGTCCTCGAACGTGTTGGCGTTCGAGACGTGATGCCACCGGGTACCCAACAGCAGCCGGCGGTCCGACTCAACATGAAAACTCATTCCAAATCCCAACTGCGGCGTGAAATCAAAGCTCGACCCCTCCGGCGGAACGTCCGCCGTCGTCAGCATCAACCCTGCCCCGGCATCCGCATACAACGACCAGGTCCGGCGCTGATTGGTCAGAAAATGCCAGCGCAAGAGCATGTTCACGTTGGCGCCTACCGCGTCCTCACCTGGTTGACTGAAATACAGCAGGTTGATTTCCAGATCCAGGCTGAAGTCTCGCGCGATGAACTCGCTCCACCCGACCCCGCCGCGCACCAAGTGATCCTGGCCGAAATCGCTCCCGACTCCGCCGCTGACGAAGAAGTATCGACCGCCGACGCTGCCAAAGGTCGGCTCGCCCTGAACCGGCTCGATCGCGCCAATGCCCGACGGCGTGGTCTGGGCCCAATCGCCTTCGGCTTGGGCCGATTGCCCCACTGCATGAATCTCGTAGTCGGCTTGGGCAAGCTCAATGAGACTTGCCGCCTCACTGGACCCGTCCCGGGTTGCTGCCGATATGCACAAGCCGATGAGGATGATTGATGAAGCGGCCAACGGATTTCTCGATGATTCAGATCGGATCGACGCAGCCCGGGCATGAGTGCCGCAGGGTACGGTGCCCGGTCCGGCTCGGCAAGAACCAGCCTCGTGGCGCCATGGTCATCCCTCGTGCCCCGCTGACTTCATCGGCTCACTGCGGATAAAGTGTGTAGTCTATGGCTCGACAGCGCATCATCGTCGGCGTCGGAGAAGCCCTTCTCTGCGAGTACCCGGATCGCATTCAGCCCGGCGGCCTAGCCGCGCTCACCGCCCTGCATGCCGTTCGCCTCGGCCACACCGGTGTCCTCGTCTCGCGATTGGGGCAGGATCAAGCCGCCGACCAATTGCTCAAGCAATTGCGTGATCACAACGTGAACATCGATGCCCTTCAAAGCGATCCCGATCTCGCCACCGGTCGATTGATCGTGCGATCCATCGCCGGCAAGACCGTCCGCACGCTCACGCCTCGCGCCGCCTTCGACAATCTGCAATGGGATTTCGATCTGGTTGACGTGGCGCAACGGGCCGAGGCAGTCGTATTCGGCGAGCTGGCGCGGCGCGATGGCCAGAGCCGCTCCATCATCAAGCGGTTCCTTGCCGAATGCGCCAGCGCGTTGAAAATCTGCGATCTCACCAACAGGCCCGGTGAAGCGATCCATCGCGCCGAGGCTCGCTCTGGCATGGAGCTGGCAGATGGTCTCATCGCCGATTCGGCCGCCCTTGCAGCGCTGGTGCCTGGCTGGAATGGAAAGGACTTTCATCAGGCGGCCTCGGAGATCATTCGGTCAAGCAATCTCTCGTTTGTCGCGACCATCGAGCGCGGCGACTGCACCGAGACATTGAACGCTCATTCAGCCCAGCAAATGCACGCCGCGGCTCAGTCGCACCCATCAGCCAACCACGAAGCCGCCATCGTCGGCTTGGCGCTGGGCATCCTCGCAGGCGCTGATCTGCCCAAGAGTCTGGAAACCGCAATCGAAGCGGCTGCTGTCGTGAGTTAAGAGGTCAGTTAAGAAATAGATGCGCGCTTGCAATTCACTTGACACCTGATATCCTGCCGCGAACTCTCAACTCTGTAGCGCAGGCCCTCGCTCTGCCGCCTCCGGCCTTCCTAGGGGAATATCATGGCCCGAATCCTCTCTCGCCACCGAGCCTTCATCGCTCGCGGCCTCGCCGTCGCTGTGCTCATGCTCACCGTCCTGCTCGCAATCCCCCTCGCCCAGCCCAACTTCGCCGACGACCCGCCACCCGAAGACTACACCGTCACGCAATCCGACGATCTCGATGGCGATGATCAGACCGACACCGTCATCGCCCTCCCCTCCGGCGAAAGCGGCACCGGTGAAGAACCCGGCAGAGTCGAAGTCGTCTCCTCCAGCAGCACTGGCGGCACCGTCACGCTCACCGGCCGCCGCGACGGCGATTGGTTCGGCGCTTCGGCCGCTGTCGCCGGCGATCTCAACGGCGATGGCTTCCGCGATCTCATCGTCGGTGCGCCGCGCGAACTCTATGGCCGCGCCTACGTCTTCCACGGCCCGTTTCGCGATTACGAGAACCCGCATCTCAACGTCGATGACGCCGCCATGTCCTTCTACAGCCCCGATGCCCAGGACTACGACTTCGGCGAACGCGTCGGCGCCCTTTCCGACATCAACAACGACAGCGCCCCCGACCTGCGCATCCGCGCCTGGTACGACGACGAACTCGGCGATCCGCAGCCGACCACCTACATCCTCTCCGGGGATGATGGCGCGCCGCTCTTTGCCATCTACGGCGATGATCCCTTTGACCCCTGGCAGCAAGTCATTGGCGACGCCGACGGCGACGCCGACGTTGACGAGAATGATGCCGCCATCGTTCAAACCAACCAAGGTCTTTCGGGCCCCGATCTCACACCCGCCGATGGCGATCTCAACGCCGACGGTTTTGTCAACGCCGACGATGCGGTGTTGGTCCAACTCCATTTTAGCGATAATCACTTCGAGCCATTCCATCCCGGCGGAATGATCCCTGCCAATGGGCACGTCGAAACCCGAAACTTCCACGTCACCGAAGGCGGACCCTTCGGCGACGACGATGGCGACGGCATCCCCAACATCAACGATCCGGATTCGCCTGAGTATTACCCGTTCCACAGGTGCAGCAGGCCAATGGGCGACTGTGATGGCGACGGCATACCCAACTACCGCGATCCTGACTGGTGGTTCTTTCACTTCCGCGGTGACTGCACGGCTCCAACTCCAACCGATCCCAACTCGCCTCCAATTCCGGAACTCTATCCTGATCCGGATTCGCCGAATAATCCGCTCGGTCCCAACTGGGACAAGTGCCACCCCCTTTCTGACCCCGATCGCGATGGCTTGCGCAACAACGTCGATCATGATGACGATGGTGACGGGATTCCCGATGAGTACGATCCCGATCCCTACTACCCCTGCCAACTCACCCACGATTGCCCCGGCCCGCAGCCGCCCACGCCGCAGCCGCCATCGCCTGGGCCGGGACCTCCTCCAATTTGCTGGGTCGTGATCCGTCTCTGGAACTGGATAATGTGGGGCTTTGGCGGCGGTGTGGAGTTCTCGTGGTGGCTGCCCGATTACGTCGACTCCAAGATGGGAGTCTTCACGGTTGAAGGCGACAGCAATCATCCAGCGTGCCAATGGGCCTGGTCCAGCGGCGGCGTTGCAGGCGTCGTTCAGCACCAAAACAATCCGACCCTTGCTGACGTCACCATTGCCGGGCCAGGCGCCGGCCACGTTGACCTTGAGTGTGTCTGCGATTATTCCTGGGCTTTCAAGGCCGTGGATCTTACTTGGGAGTTGGATGCGCCAGATATTGCGAGTCCTTACCCAGATCAGCCCCCCCTAAAACTCATTTGGGCAAACGATGACGATGATGACCTTGATGGGGTTGCCGACCATCTCGACCCCGACATTGAAGTTGATCAACCCGAACTGCGTCCGCTGACACTCGGCGGACTCGTCGGCGCCGCACCAACCGAGTTCCAGAATCGGCGCTGGTCGGTCTGGCACAGCAACGCCGTCAAGGTGTGGTTCAAGATAAGCGAAGGGAATATCCTCGCCGATGCCTGGCCACAAGAGATACCGACCCCTGAAATCAAGGAAATCGGCGGAGAGGTCTACCACCTTCTCCCAACTCCTCAATGGATCAGTGGCAATCCTCCGATCAATCGCATTCTTTATCTCGAAGGCATTGTCCCGTCGTACGACTCTGGCCTTTATTACGGTTTTCACGGCGAATACATCCACAGCGTCACCAACTTGCAAAATGACTTTGGAATCTGGCGCCGCATCGGATTGATCACCGCCGCGATCGACCTGGACATCGACAGCGACAACAATGACGGCTTCAACACACCGGACCGTTCACAGGTAGAAGAGGCTGCCGAAGGGTCACCGCTCGGAAAGCTCGTTGGCCTCAACAATGACAACACTGATGAGGATGCGGTCCCCGATCTGGCTGACGGGTTTGATCTGGATAATGACCTCGGCACCGATGACGACGTCTGCGAGGTCGACAGATTTGTCCCGCTGATCATTAAGATCGAGCCGGGGATAAGCCTGGCAGACGTACCGATCTTAATTGAATACAACGCGTCCGATCCCAGCGAAGTGTCGATCAATGGCTCGCGATTTGAGCCGGCGGAAGGGTGCATTCGCATCTGGACAAAAGATGCAGATGCCGCTCGCAACATGAACAGCGTCAGCGCCCCAAGTGCGCCGGGCGATTATGTCCCACCGGGTGAACACATGCTGGAAGCCTTGGGCGTGCAGATCAACACAATCAACCTGTTTGTCGAAACCGTCGCAATTGAAGAGGATTTGGCGCAGCTTATTACAATAGAAGTGCCTGATGCGGTCCACGATATTGTCCGTGTTCGCCCGTTTGATATGGAGTGCATAGTCTTCGATGAGGAAACTCAGACGACCGAAGCAGCATCAAGCGTTGCCGGACCGTCCGACCTCGACCCGGATTTGACAATCAATGTCGAGGATGTGCACTTGGGCGCGGACGGGCAGGTAGCCATAGAAATCTCTGGTAATGTCAAGGACCGCCTGTCTGAACTAGCCGACGATCCCGCTCAACGATTGCAGAGCGTTCGATTTTACATCAACGGTGAGCTGAATGGTGTTCTCGGGAATCTACCGGCGCTATCGCCCGAAAGTGGGCTGATGCCATGGCAACCAAACTTGTTGGATGTCGATTTCAGCACGACGCTCGTTGTTGACGCCGATCTCGGCTACGTCCGACCCGGTGGCTATGTCGTCGAGGCGATTACGGTGCCGAACGCTGCCGGTCGAACCGCAAGAGATACAGTGTTCGTCTGCGTCCAATGGCAGGCAATCGAAGACCTCTTCCAAGCCCCGATCGGTGGCGACACCGGTCTCACAATTACGTTTCCCTTTGCCCCTCTGGATACCGTCGCCGATTGGGCATGGGTCTATTTCGGTAACCGCGACCCCTTGCCCACTGATGGGCAGGTCTACGAACTGCCAAACGAACCGGCCGGGTTGAAATTTGTGGGAAGCCTGTTGCTCCAGAACGGCAGCGAGGCTGCTGAGGTGCCTTGCGCGATCGAAATCGACGGGCCGGCAGATTTCACGCCAACTCAACCGGACTCTTTTAATGCAACGATTACGTATGAGTTCGAAGGCGGACAGAGCTATTCGGTAGTGGCAACCTGGCTGGAAACAACACCAAGCAGTCTTCGCTTCCTTCAAACTGCGCCGGTTGCTCCAAACGCCTTGCAGGTTGGCGAAACCTACTTCATTCCAACAGTCGCGCTGCAAACTGATGTTAATCTCGGTCCAGAAGGCCCCAACGGGTCTTTGGAGCGCACTCTCGTGCGCCTCACAGGACTGGGAGAGGAAAACGTCCCCCAAGGGTGGCTCGAATCTGGCTGGATACAAGGTCTTGTGAATGGCTTCGCGACACCAGTAAGGCCCTTCACGTATAGCCCAACCAAGCACTACTTTGTGGACGAGGAGCAAACCAACCGCCCTCGAATATTCGTGGTGACAATTCACCAATTGCCGCCTGGAATCAATGCGATTGTTCCGGACGACCAATTGATTTCAAATGATGTTATCGGAGAGCTTCAGCACGCGGTGCGCATTGGGAACCACGACCCTGGCAAGACCATCACGCGAGAGTACTTTGAGGACGATTTCGGCACACCGGCCGTTATCGGCGAGCCGCCTGCCGCACCGATCACAACGCCGGTGTTGTTAACGTACTTTCAATTGCTTTACAGTGACACCGGACTACAGCTCCTTCAATTCTTCCAAAATGCCGGTGGTGTCATTCTTCTGGAAGACCAAGGCTGGTTCGAGGGCGAAGTCGAAGCAGGCTGGCCCGCTCCGGATCCAATGCGGATTGAGATTGAGGAAACGGTTAACCCCGTTGTTGCAGCAGGCTACCTGTGGTCGGCCCTTCGCGACTGCCTCAAGTACACGCCCATGCAGCAGCAGATTGGGTATGAAGAGGATGATATTCAATACTGGCTTGAGCAGATCAAGGTGCGAACGCAAGCGGCTGCCGGCATAACAGTAGCTGCGACCAACCTGTACATCGCAGGGATTGCTGTTGCGAATGAGCCAACCGACTGGGTTCTCACCATCAACGAACTGATGAGCGAAGACCGCAGTTGGACAGCGGTCATTGGTTTCCTTCCCTACGCTACAGCGTCTCTGCCGCTTATTGGCAAGGTAGTTGTCAAATCGCAGGTGGGTACGGTCCTTGCGCAGTTTCCCACGCCACTTGCAAATGCGGTGCAACAGGCTTCGCAGGCGCCGGCCACGATGGCCGCACGCTTTCCGTTAGTACAAGCGGCAGGCGCGACTCCGCAGCAAATGCGCTCGCTGGTCAAAGCGCGACTAATCCCGGTACCCACGGATCGCCGGTTGCTCCGAAAGACGATGCTGGACCAGGGCGGCCCTCCTCCTGCAGCATTGCAAACTCCCGAGGCGCATCATGAGTTTTCGTGGGCTCTACGGGAGCGCTTTTCTGCCTGGGGTTTTGACGTAAACGATCCTCAATATGGGAAATGGGTCGAAGGCGCACCCCATGGCCACCACCAAGGCTGGAGTGCGGCGTGGAATCAAGAATGGGAGGGTTTTCTGAACTATCTTGATACATATGACCCGGATATCGCCACCGGAAGGTCAATGGTCGTGGGAAAGCTTCAGGACATGCGTGCAGGATACGCGCCCGGCGGCCCCTATCAGGTTCCGTGAGGTTGCGATGCCTCGGAATGCAAGCGTCATCGTCGATAGGCAACGTCTTCTGCCGATTCCAGATTTGAGGAACTGGTACCCAGATCTCGGATTCAGCGGTCGTTCCCAACTGGTGACCGCGGGTGAACCAATTCTTGTCACGGATCCAATCTACCTTGCGGATGTGTTCAATGCGAACGCAGATCCCGTTGCTGTATATGTCAGGTTGGCCGGTGTAATTGTGAACGACTTTGGTGGTGATACATCTTGCCCAGTCTGGTGGCACGACCCATTCCTCGTGCTGCCGACATCGGCACATATTGACTTCGATCGGACGAACCTTCCTACTGACTCGGTTGTGCTCGCCCAGGAGATAGGTTGTGATTCTGCGTCATTTGTCTTCCTAGCCATGCGCGGAGACATGCCTCGCGGAGTGAACCGGGCCGTGGATAAGGTCTTGCAACAGCGAAACGGCGCATTGCTCAAACTTCCAAAGGGGAAATTCTCATTCTGGCTAGAGCAATTCGAAGGGTATCCGCAACCAAACATGGCCGGCCTCTATCGGAACATCGTTGCCGAACGCATTGCCGCACCAACCTAAGCAGATTTCGAAACTTTGATTTCGCGTGCGCATGAGAAACAATCCCTGCGCCGCTCCGCAAACTCTAACCCGCCCTCAATCGATTGTCTTGACCTCATCGGCATCGTCGAACAGCGAGAACTCCTCGGCGTCAACGGTCAGCCCAAGATGTTCGGCCGCCTTGGCCGTCAGCCGGCGCCCCTGCCGCGTGCGCGCCAGGAACGCAATCTGCAGCAAGTACGGCTCAACCACGTCCTCCAGCGTGCCTGCGTCCTCTGCCAATGTGGCGGCGATCGCTTCCAGGCCCACCGGTCCGCCGCGATACACCGTGGCGATCGCGCGCAGGTAACTGCGATCGAGCGTGTCCAGCCCCAGCTCATCGACGCCTTCCAGCGTCAGCGCATCGCCGATCACCTGCTCATCGATGCGTCCCTTGGCTCGAACCTGTGCGAAGTCGCGCACCCGCCGCAGCAACCGTAACGCGACTCGCGGCGTGCCGCGGCTGCGCCCCGAAATCGTGGACAACGCGCCGCTGGAGACGTTTTCCATCCCGAGCATTCGTACGGCACGCTTCAGAATCGTGAGCAGCTCATCGTTGCTGTAGAACTCCAGATGATGCGTGATGCCGAAACGGCTCCGCAGCGCGCCGGTCAGCAAGCCCGCCCGCGTGGTCGCACCGATCAGCGTAAACGGCTTGAGGTGATACGTCATCAC
>JAKEEP010000004.1 GCA_022616475.1 Phycisphaerales bacterium
GGCGCGCTGCTTGTGGCCGCTGGCATCCTGGAAGAACATGACCACTGTGCCCGGGGGTAGATTCCAACGCGCGGAGGTCATCGAATCAGGCAGATCTTTCGGCAGCGGGTTCAGCTTGGCCAGCGGCTGGCTGGTCACGTTGGAAATCGTGGCCGAATTGCCCTCGAAATCCTTGCTCTTGAACAGCTGAATCGAATTGTCGGGCACCGTCGACGATGCCGGCTCGCAGCCCAGCGGCATGGTTGACATCCCGGCCTTGATGTGCGGCGGCGGATTGGTCACGCCTCCGACATAGGACCAGGCCCACGTTGACGCTTTGTTGTCGAAATCAAATTTTGACAGTGAGTTGGTCTGGCCGGAGCCGAAGAGGATGAATTGCTCGCCCTTGGCGCCGGGGTCCTCGTAGAGGATCACGATCACGCCGGGGGAAAGGTTCCAGCGAATCGACGAGAGCGAATCGCCCAGGCCTTCCTTGAGATCGATCGGTGCATTCGCCTTGTTGGACTTGGCGACGCCGTCGATCTGGGTCACGGTGTCCTTGAACTCGGCATCCTTGTAAAACTGAATGGTGTCTTCGGCGAGGGTTACCGCCAACGCATCGGTAGCCTGCGGCCGCACCGCTGAGCTCGCTGGCGCTTCGGGCTTCGCCGGCGGCGGAGTGGTCGGTGGCGTCCTTGGCGGGGTCGTCGATGGGGGGGTGGTTGGTGGCGGAGTTGTTGGTGGCGTCCTTGGCGGGGTCGTTGATGGCGGAGTTGTTGGCGGGGCTTGCCCCGGGGTGGTCGGCGGTTTTGGCTTCTCAGGCGGCGTGGTCTGGGCGCTCGCCAGCACTCCCAGCGCCAACGCCGCAGCGCCGACAATTCCTACACTGAACTTGCGTGTCGTTCTCATGACGATGTCTCCTAATCTCTTTTTTTGCGAGCGACGAAACGGCGTGATAAACGCAACGGCGGAAAAACACCTTACCGCGTTCAATGTGCAGCGCGGCTCTGGCGATGCGTCTCGCCGGGTGAATAGGGTCGATTGCCTAGGGAAGGACGGGAGGTGTTGGGGTCGGCTGTCAGCGATCGGCTATCAGCCGTCGGCTGGCTGTCAGCTCAGCCGTTAGCTATCAGCGGGTCAGCGAGGCGAGAACTGACTGATAGCCGACACCTCGCCCACCGCCACCCGCTCGCGCTGCCCCTTCAGCGCCCGCTCTCGATCGATCTCCCGCCGCTGAGGCTTCCGCTTGTACTCCCGCCTCTTTCTCTTCAGCGGGCAAATCTCTTCCGGCCTCTCAACATCTCGCCCGTACAACAACCCGCCCGAAATCTGCGCAACGAACTCATTCCACCCGTTGTAGTTCGCCATGCACGTGTTGCGCACATGCCAGCACTGCTTGCAAGCGAACGATCGCGGCCCCGCGTTATGCGTCGGATCATCCAAACCCGGAAACCACTGCCCCACCAGCCGCGGCCCTTCCGGGGCCGCTTCCGGGGGCGGCGGCATGTCGAACCCCTCGCCCCCGTCCATCTCGCTCTGCATCGCTCGCGCCAGCGTCCAAACCGTCTGCGGCCCGTAAAGGTACCGGCATCGCCGCCCGCATCCTTTGTATTCGCCGCTCTCATCGAGCCGGCCCGGGCACACAAATTCCCACCCGCGAAAAACTTGCTTCCCTTTCCGCACCCGCCAATTCGCCACTCGCTCCACAACCAGCTCGTAATCCTCCGGCAGTCTCTCCCACAAATGCTGCCACATCGTCCCCCACACCGCGTGCGGCGCTCGCCCCGTGAAATTATTCGGATCCATCGGCGACGGCGTCCACACGCGCGGCCGCCCTCTCTCCATCGAGAGTCGCTGCCGCGCGCTCACTCCCTCGTCTATTGGCTTCCGCCTCTCCTTCATGTCGCCGGGAAATTTGAACTCGCGGTAGTAATCGACTTTGAACACGCCCTGGCGCGCCCAGTTCTTGATCGTCTTGTATTCGCGCCCGCACATCTTTGCCGCCTCGTGCAGCGTCACCCCCGGCCAGTCAATCCAGATCGGCTTGCACAGTTCACGAATCGCTCGCCCGCTCAGCGTCACTAGATGCGCCCGCCCTCGCCGAATCGGATCACCGCAAGTCGGTGGCACAGGCGTCGGTGGCACAGGCGTCTCGCCTGTGCACCTTGAAGTGCAGCCTTCAGTCGCGACTTCTTCCTGCCTCTCCTCCACCCAATCCGCCAGCCTCGCGATCCGCGTATCCGAAGCCCGAATCACCAAACACCACTCCCGCATCGGCCGCCTCAACACCCCCTTGAACCGCCTCCGGCTCCGCTTCAGCGCACTAATCCTCTTCCGCCTCACCCGCGCCCCCACGCGATTCCACGCCTCCAGCAGAATGGTGTCGAGTCGGTCCACAAATACCCCTCAATTCGCGCCTTCCGGCAGACTGGCTTCAGCCAGTCTGAACTCACGATTGCCCGAGCCCACCCGCCCACGAAGCCAGGGGACTGAACCACCTGGGAACCTGCTGTTGTTCGGCGCTGCGCTCTAATATACGGCATTTGTTAGGATAAAGCAAGCTTCGAATTCTCCGCCTTGCGTCTTGGATATTTATCGCAACATTGCTATACTTGAGGTGTTGACTAGAACAACCAAAACAAGCCAACGTAAGCGCGGCAAGCGGCACACAACTTCCGCAACCGCCATCCTCGGCCGCGTCGCCGGACGCAGCGCCAAAATGCACGGCCTCCTCGAGCGCGAGCGCCTCAACGCCGCCGTCGCCCGCCAAATCTACGAAGCCCGCACGTCAAGAAACCTCTCCCAAACCCAGCTCGCGGAGTTGATCGGCACCAAGCAATCCGTCATCGCCCGCCTCGAAGACGCCGACTACCAAGGCCACTCCCTCACCATGCTCCGCCGCATCGCCGATGCCCTCGGCTACGAGGTCGAGGTCCGATTCATCGAGCCAGCAATGGCATGAAGCATGACCGCTCGCTTCCGGCGACGCCCACGCATTGCAATGCGTGGGCGTCGTAATACCGGTTCACTCTACGATGCATCGGCTTGCGTTTGCGTTGGCGCAATGTCAATCGAGTAGACCACCGCGCCTTCCTCGACATGCTTAGGAATGTAGATATTCTTCAAATACAGAAAGTGCTGTTCATTCTCGACAGCAACCGGATGCGAGCGCTTGCCCCAGGTATGACCCTCTGGTCGAAGCCCCACCGTGCTTAAGCGCCGCGCACTTTCCTTTTTCGCGATTCCTGTGAAATGCCGCGCGGGATCGAGAATCGGCCTGCCATTTGACATGCTGCGACCCGGCGGAAACTGCGCCAGCAAATGAAAATGCTTGGGCCCGATTGCCATGTCGGCAAACCAAATCTTGTGGAACTCGAGGGCCTCCGCCATGGTCCGGCAAACGATCAGACACTGCTCCCGCGTCAATATCACCGGCGGACTCTTCAGAAGCGATCGCGAGCGACGAAATTTGCTTTCGTAAGTTCCGGGCGGCGGCGGATTGTGGTAGTCGCCTTCGATGTGCTCGCGATGATGCCGCGTGCGGAAGCCTCTCGGATCGCCGTGCAGCCACGTGGATTTCGTATTGCTGGAAACGTGGTACCAGAAATTCCACGGCGCGGACATGAAGGCGCTCCATCAAGACGACGGGCAATCATTGTGACCGCGACGCCCACCCATTGCAATGCGTGGGCGTCGGGAGCGGAGGCTGCGCGAGAATCGGTTACGCGTAGCTATGCAACCCCGTGATCGCAAAATTGATCACGATCCAGTTGAACAGCATCACGCCCGCGCCCGCCACCGCCAGCAGCGCGGTCCACAAGCCCTTGTCCTTGACCTTCAAGCGCACGTGCACGAGCAACAAGAAGATGATGAACGTGTTCAGCGCGAAGACTTCCTTGAGTGCCAGCCCGTAACCGCGCTCAGCATTCACCCGTTCCGCGCCGACGGATTTGGTGTTGGACCGCCAGGCGACGATGACCGCCGAAATCCGCACTCGGGGCAGGCGCTTGTTGAGCCAGCCTTGTCGCCGCGCAAGTCGTACCCGCACTGCGGGCACAATCCCTTGCGAACTCGATCCTGCTGACGCCAGCCGAGGATCAGAAAAGCATCGACGGCGATCAGCGCCAGTGGCGCCAGTATCCCCAGCCAGAGCGCCGCTTGCGGATCAACGTGCGGCTGAGTCACCAGCCCCGTCGCCAAGGTTGATCCGTCGGGAGCGTCGTGCCGAAGCGTCATCAGCGGTCTGACCGACCGCCGCGGCACATTGCCGCTCACGGGTTCGCGCCACGTCCAGTCGCAATAGCTGACATGCAGCAGCCACGCAAAAAGCGCCAGGGTGACGGCGATGAGGATGCGCTGGTGGCGTGTCATGTTCGGAACCAAAACGCGACTGCGTTACGCGTAGCTATGCAACCCCGTGATCGCAAAATTGATCACGATCCAGTTGAACAGCATCACGCCGGCGCCGACCACGGCGAGAAGTGCGGTCCACAGGCCCTTGTCCTTGACCTTCAAGCGCACGTGCACGAGCAGCAAGAAAATGATGAACGTGTTGAGCGCGAAGACTTCCTTGGGGTCCCAGCCCCACGGCCGGCCCCA
>JAKEEP010000102.1 GCA_022616475.1 Phycisphaerales bacterium
GCCCCTCTCCCAGGGGGAGAGGGGAGCGTGCCCTCACCCCGGCCCTCTCCCACCCCGGCCCCGGAAGGGAGAGGGAGTTTGGCTTGCGTTTCAACGGGCGGCGATCGAAGTTGAAACTTGGCGCCATCGCTCATGAGGGCTGCTCCTCGAGCAAGAGCGCGCGGAACCCGGCCTGTTGAAAGTGCTTGTCGGCAGTGAGAGCGAGGGTCATGCCCTGCTGCTCCATGATCGCGAACGAGATGCAGTCGGTCATGCCCCACTCTTTGTCGGCGCGCTCACGATAGAGTTGGGCGCCGGAGTCAAAGAGCACACGGGAGGCCGGTAGAACCGTGGTTTGGCGACCGGCAGCGAGCCGATCCAGCAGATGCAGAAAAGCCGGACGGTCGCCGGCGCCGGCCAACCAGTTTCCAGTCTCAACAAGGACGTACTCAGTGGTGATCCGCGGGCCCCTGAGACGACGTGAGAGGGCGATCGCCGCGACATGGTCGGCATCGCGCGGATTCCCAGCAGCGATGTAGAAGGACGTGTCGACGAAGATCGCCGTCATCGTTTGGGCCGGCCGTAGAGATAATGGTCCACATTGCGGGCCGCATCGGCCGGCAGATTCCTCACCGAGCCGATGAACGGACCCAACTCGTCATACAGCGAATCCGCATCACCGTTCGAAGCGGCGATATCCTTTGAATCGACCAGGTCCACCCGAACCTTGGCTCCTTCAGGCAGGCGGACCGGATCATCGAGGATGATCTTTCCGTTCTTGACTTGTCCGTGATACACCATGACATCTGGTCCTTTGGGGCGATTATATCGGTTCACTGCACGAAGAGCGCGCCTTGGAATTGTTGGGCAATGACCTGGTCGCGCAAGGCTCGCATGAGCGGCAGCATGGCGGTGAAACCGAGGTTGCGGTTGGCGTCGAAGATGGATTCTGAGAGCAACAGGTATTCCCAGCGCGTGGGCTGCGCCGGAATGCCCTCAGCCCCGACCCCTCTCCCAGGCCCGGAAGGTGAGGGGAGTGGGAGTCCCGTGATACGCTCGCACCAAGTTTTCGCGGCGCGGGCCTTAAGGCCGACGTTTGGCAGAGTCAAATCGCGATCGTTCTTGGTTTCGAGCAGGAAACAGGAGTCATCCGTGCTCAGGATGAAATCAACCTCGTATGAGCGCTGCAGGCCGGTGGGGTCGCGGTAGGCGATGATCAGCCCGTGACGCCGCTGCAGCTTGCACCAAGCACTGATTTCCGAAGAGGCTTCAAGCATCTCGCGCATGACATCGCGCTCGAAGCCGCCGTGCTGGGAGGAGTAACCCACTCTTGGATAGATGCACTTCGCGGTCTTCAGGGAGGCTTTGTCGCGGACGTGGATGCGGTCGAGATCGCTGAGCCGGCGCCAATCGCCCTTCACCTCGTATTGGATTTCGCCCAGTTTTTCTAGGATGACGTTGCGCAGAGTGCGAACCACGAAATCCTGGACATCGCGATGGGCGAGCACCTTGTAGTTCTCAGGTTGCTCGAAATCGACCGTGGCTTTGAATAGCCGATGCGTGGTGTATTCATCGACGAGGCCGGCGATTTGAGCACGTCTACCAGTCAGCACATGGCTTCGGCCTTCGCGAGCAATCATTTCAGTGGTCGAAGCGATGAACGAATCGAAATTGAAGAACCGATCCTTTAGTTGCCATGGGATTCGCGTATCGGTTTCGAGGTGGCGGTCGGCAATGGCGACGGTAGCCATGACTTGGCGAACCTGTTCGAGTTGCCAGGTTCCGGACGGAAGCTGCTTGACATCGATCGAATCAAAATCGGGCAACTTCGCTTCTTCCTGAACGGTCAGGGGCCAGGCGATGTCGTATTCCTCGATGCGCTCGGGCGTGGCCTCGATCGGGACTAGATCACCAGTCGGTGTGACATCGCGTGAATCACCATCGCCAATCAGATAGCCTTCGCGTCGAAGCTCATCGTAGAAGGTTCGGAAGCGCGGATGCTCGACGATATAAAGGAAGTCGAGCGAGTTATGTGGCTTCTCGTGGCGCTGCAGCATCTCGAAAGCTTGGCGTTTGGCGTCTTGAATCGTGCCGGGGTATTTGAAATCAGGGAACATGAGGCGCAAGCCGCGGCCGACAATTTGTTCCAGCAACAGATCCGCCTCGGTGGCACGTAGGACGCAGATTACACTGATGTTGGTTTTGTCGAATCCTTCTCGGAGGGCCAGGACAGAAACGACAATCTGAAGGGAATCGTTGTCATCGTCGATGCCGCTGAGTGTGGGATGATCGCCGGTGGACTTCACTGTGCCGCGTGCTTCTTCGATTGTGTAGCCGTGTTTGTCCCTTTTTAGTTCGCTATGGAACAGAAGAACATCGCGCGGATTGAAGACTTCGCTCTTGTAGTTGGTACATGTGAGGAGGTGGTTGTGAACCATGTCGGCGACATTGGTTTCTTCGCACAAGATCATCAGGACCGGTTTGCGATTGAGGCCCTTGCGCAGCAAGTCATCGGTCAACTGATTGAGCTTGGATACGCCGATATCAAGAAGTTGCTTTTGGCCGAGCGATAGCCGCGTGGCCTCTCCGCGCTTGCCAGTTTCGGCATCATCGCGCTCGGCGCGAAACTCGAGGTCGGTGAGCGATTTCTTGCTGGTGGTTTGGCGCTCTTCAAGGAACAACTGCTTGACAAGCATTTCGTTCAGAGCATCGCGAAGGTCGTAGTCATAGATGATGTGAGCGAAGTACTCGCGATTGTTGCCGGAGCCGTAAAACGGCGTCGCAGAGAAATCGACTTGAAGGAAGAGGCCGCGACTGTCGCCGTGGCGTTCGATCATGCGCTCGTGGAGGACGCGCATGAACTTGCGCCAGACTAGCTCGTCTGAGCGTGCGGTTTTCTTGCCGTGAACGTGGTGCGCCTCATCGTTCATGATGATGAGGTCGGGATACTCGGTGAGGAAATCGGCGACAATCTCACCTTGAGGCTGCTCGGGAATGCTGAGCCCGATTTGCTCGGCGAGCGATGGTTCACCGTCATCGAGCTTGAACTGCTGCCAGTTGATGATGGCGACAAAAGGGCCGTCGGGCGGATTCGCATTCGCGCGAATCTCGCTTGGTTCAAGGACGGTTTGGAGCAAGTGGAAGCGCCCGCGCCAGTGGGCATCATCGGGCATGAAGAGCGGACGCTTGTAGTCGCTGCCTTCGAAGTCGCGGTTGCCGGTTTTTGGATCGCGCTTGCCCTTGAAACTGTCGAGAAGTCGGTTGAGTACTTCGAGGCCGGGCACGACAACTAGGAAACGTGATGAGAATGGCAGGCCGGAAGGCGCTGTCTCGCCGTTGAGGACGTTGAAATACTGCCAGACAATGAGGGCGGCGAGCACCCAGGTCTTCCCGGAACCGGTGGCCATCTTGAAGCAATACTTCATGAAGGGGATGCTGCTTGCTTCGTCGGCGACGACCTTCGACACTTTCAGCCACGAGGGATCGAATTCCTCGTAGAGTTGGCGAATCGTTCGAATCCCCCGAATCTCGTGAAGGTAGATGATGGTTTCGATGGCTTGGCGCTGGCACTGATGGAATTTTTCTTCCGTGTCGTGCTCAGCGAACCAGTGGGAGAGAAGCTGGCGCGTGGTTTCGGATGGGAAGGGGTGGTAGCCCTGATTGCGCCATCCTTCGACTTCGGATGCGATCTTGTCCGGAAGGGACAGGGTGGCTGCTCGAGAAGTGGTGATCCGCCGGGCCATAGTCACATTTGACTCGAAACTGCCGTCGTGAAGCAAGGCGCCTTACGCCAAAGTGTTGCGGGTTGGGGATGCTTCCGAGCGGCGATTGTCACCAGAGTAGCGGGACCGGAGGCACGGCCCGGCTCGGGGAGTCGTCAATTGGCCGGCACGCTCTTCTGCAGCCTGACCTGCTGGCCGAACAGCCGCTTCTCCTCGGTCCGGGCAGCATCCAGTTCCTTCTCAAGGGTCAGCGTCTGGCTGCGCTCTCGCTCCAAAATCGCTGCTTCGTTGGCTGTGTACACGTCCTTCACATGCACCAGGTGCGGCCGCGGGTCGGGCAATCGTCGAGCTTTGTCCTGCTCCCGCTCGAAGTTCGACTTGGCGATCTCCAACTCGCGGCGAATTTGTTCGTGAAAACTGACGATCGCGTTGTGCGCGGCGGTCACTCGAGCCCGCGCCGCCGTGATCTGCCCATTCAACTGCGCGATCTCGGCGCGAATTCGCTTGATTTCCTGCTCCCGTGCAGCTGCCTGCTCGCGCTGGATCGCTTCGCCCTTGGCGCGAATCTGCTCGCACTTGGACGCGTTGAGCATTGCATGCCACGGACGATCATCCGCCTCGTGCCAACTCTCGTGGCCAAGCTTCGACCCAACCAGATCGATGGAATCACAGACCGCCGCCGCCAGCCCGCAACTGACGCTCTCACTCCCCGTCAGCGTCAGAATGCGGCCAACCGGTTTGATGATCTTCTCAGGCGGCGGCGCGGGTGCCGCCGGGCTCGCTTCCACCACCATCGGAGCGCCCCCGGAATTGGGCTCGCTGGCAAGCGCCAGAACGATCTCCGGCTCCATCATGCCCCGCATCAGCAGCGGATCGTGACCCCCAAGCTCCGTCGCCGAGCGAAACGCCGCGCGGATCGCCGACTGCATCTTCTCATCGATGTTCTGCGGCGTGCCGTCCGGGGCCAGGTGATACGGCACCGCCGCGCCGATTCGCGAATCGGGAGCCATATAGATGCTCGGGCAGGCCATGGCGATCACCGCCGCTGCCGACAGTGCTTCGTGCACGTACGCGATGAACTTCACATCGTTGGCCTTGCGGATCGCCGCGATGATCTCTTCCATCTCGGCCACCGCGCCGCCCTGGCTGTCGATGACGAGCACGATGTATTCGGCCTTGGCGGCGCGGGCCTGGTCCAGCGACCGGGCGAATGCCTTGGCGCAGACGTACTGGCCTCCATTGGGAATCTTTCCAATGGTTCCGATGATGGGGAGGGCGCAATAGGCGGGCCCGGTCTTGAGGTCGTACGCGATGGATTCGATTTGGGATTTGGGGATGGTGCGCTTGAGGGCGATGCCGTTGACGCGCGTTTCGACGACGATCGACGATTCGCGCTCGGAAAGAATCTTGCCGTCGCGCCGCGACCCATCCTTGAGCATGATGGTGTCGCCCCGCGATTCGGCGCAGGCAAGAAAGAGGATGGTGATGACTGCGGCGAGTCCGGGTGCCTTGCGCCGGAATCGTTCAGTTGTCGATCGCCCTCGCATGGTCTGAAATCCCATAACCGAAATCCGCCGCGCCCTTGTGCGCAGCGATTCAGATCGGCATGGAAGCGCAGTGCCCAAAGCGATCGCCCGGCGCCAAGCGCCCCTTGCCGACATCTGTAACGCGTGGGCAATTTATGGCGAGGGCCGCCGGGCGATACGGACTCCGGCCCAACGCAACTAGGCGGCCAGATCCTCTTCCGAAGCGGCCACGAGTCGGGTGCGAACCCAATCGGTCAGGCGCAAGCCAACGTTGTCGGCAGCGCGTTTGAACTGGCGATAGGTCCGTTCATCGGTTCGCGCACACAGAGTGACGGACTTTCGCTGGACTTTCGGTAATGCTGGTCGGCCTCGTTTCATGTGAGAATCGTATGCATCCTTGCATCTGCGTTTGAATGCGTTTTGGGAGTGTGAAGTTCGAATACAGCCGGGTTCGTAGCCGTTTGGCCGGACTGGCCGACACTTTGCAGGCATAAACAATCGCGCTCGTGCCCTGTGTGGATGCCGCGTCTGTTTTGGAAGCGGGCGGAGATTGAAGAAGGCGCGCTTCCTGTCGAAAGCGCGCCTTCACGGTGACCACAAGGGGCAAGAACACCCGTGCAGGGCTCTTCAGGACAGCGCACGATCGTGCTACGGACAAGCTCCCCACGAAATCAGGACTTCAAAGACATCATCGACATCCACATCGCCGTCCTGGTCCACATCGGCTGGGCAGGGTTCGGGCGGCGAAGGGCACTGGCCCCACGAAAAGACAGGCGCGATGAGATCGTGCGCGTTCACCACATTGTCGCCGCCAGGGGGAAACAGATCACCGGGGCATGGGACATCGGCAGCAGGCTGCCGCTCATGGGCGCCCATGTCGACGACGCCATTGACGATCCGCGGGAGCAGCTCGAGATCGAGTGGGAGCGGCTCGATGGTCTGGCCGTCGCCGTCCAGATCGTAGTCATCATTGGGTAGCGCTGTGTTGTCGCCCGCATCGCGGCAGGGCGAAGGGGCGCTCAGCCTCAGGTTGTCGTCTTTGGTGCCGTATTGGTCGTCGCCTCCATCGCCATCGACAAACAGTGGATCGAGCCCAATGTTGTTGGCTCCGCCGAGCGCGCCGGTCCAGCCTTGCACGCAGGAATGATTCACCGCCACCGCGCCGCCGGCGCTGGAGATTTGGCTCTGCTCGTTGATCATATTTCTTGAGCTGTTCTGCCAGAAAATGCAGTTGGTGATTTCGGCGCTTCCGGCAGCGACAACATGCACAGCGCCGCCGCCTTGCTGAAGCTGCGTCGCGCTGGCGTTGCCCGCGAATGTGCAATCGATCAGCGTCGAAGGTCCATCACTGTACAGTGCGGCGCCGGGGCCTTCCTGGGTCGAGTTGCCTGCAAAGACACAGTTGGCGGTCGAGAGGGCATAGCCGCTGACAGCGCCGCCGTAACCTACGGATGAGTTGCCGCGGAATGTGCAGTTGACAAGATCGAGCGGAACGAGCTGATCGCCGAGGATCGCGCCCCCGTTTAGTCCGAAGCCGTGCGTGAAGTTGCCCTCGAACAGGCAGTTGACGAAAGCGCCGCCTCCATTGATGGCGCCGCCGAACAGCGATCTGTTTCCGACGAACTGGCATTCAGATGCTGCCACGGTGCCGCGGATCGCGCCGCCCTGGACACCGGAGGAATTGTCGATGAACCGGCAGTTGAAGAGCGTCGAAGCGCCGAAAAGCAGCGCTGCTCCGAAAAAGCCTGAGGTATTGTCGATGAAATCACAGTTTGAGATGGTGAGACTCGTTCCGACGATCGCGCCTGCGTCTTCGCCGGCGTTGTTGGAGGTGAACTGACAGTCGTCGATCGTGGCATTCTCTGTGCGCAGCGCGGCCCCGCTCGCGGCGATCCCAGTCCCGTTGTCTTCGAACAGGCAACTCTTGAAGCCTGAGCCCGGACCCGCCAACACCCCGCCCGGTCCGCCCAGGTCGCCCACCTGTTTGTTGCTTCGAATGGTGCAGTCGGTGAACGCCAATGTCGACGGTCCATTCAGCGGCCAGCCGTTCACGCCGGCGCCCGCAATCCAGGCTCGATTGGCTTCGATGATGCAGGAAGTGAGCGCCAGCTGTGAATTGATGGCAAGCAGGCCGCCGCCGATGCCAAGCGGTTCCGACAAATCAATCGCTTCGCCGCCACGAATCGTCACGCCTCGCAGCGCCGTGTCTGGGCCGGCGCCCTCCGCCTTGACGACGTGATACGAGTTCTCCCCGTAGTCTGTAAAGCTGCCCCGCGGGCCGTCGTTGCCGTTCAGGTCGCCGCTGAGGATGGTGATGAAACTCTTTGGGTCAAGCGCATTGGGATCAGGTGAACCGGCGCCGGCATATCCGCCTTGCACGACCGCGCCGCTGACTAGCACGAAGCTGATGGTGCGATCGCCGCCAGGGGGCGCAGGCTTGTATGTTCCCTGGCCGATGCGCACCGTGTCGCCGGCCTGCGCGGTCGCCAGCCCGTCGTGCAAATCGATGAAGGCGTCCTCCCAGCTTGTTCCGTCGTTGGCGCCCGCGGCCGTGTCGTCGACATGGATGATGTCGCCGCGCACGTTCGCTGAATATTCGCTGTAAGCAACGATGACCGCCGCGGCGATCGCAAGCAGACGGAATGGCGACATGAACCGGCCTCCTCGGAAGCTCCATGGAAATGAAGGTCCATGGAAATGAAGGTTGCAAGCGCCGGCGCGAGCGCGTCGCCGCGCCCATCCCCATTATTGTGGTTCGATCCTAAGCGGCGGCAAGAGCCGCCGAACATCGGCAGATCGCATGCTTCGCAAAAGCGATCTCGTCGGCGACATCCAGTGAACCAAGCGTCCTCAACATCAGCGCTGGAAGACCAGTGCCCGCGATGAGGTGAGTGTCTGCGATTGCTTTCCTATTTGCCGACCGCGCGGATTGCTGTTCGATTCTGCCCTGGCCAAACGGCGCAGTGAACCGCGGCATCACCTCAGCAACGCCGCGTTACTCACCATCGCCGCCCTTGTGCCAAGCTCATCAAAAATGAAAAAGCCCGGGCATAGTCAATGCCCGGGCCTGGGCGTGCTCAACGCAACTCCTTATGGGCACGCGCCCCACGCGCTGATGACCTCGAGCAGGTCGCCGACGTTCACTGTTCCGTCGGGGCTGCCCAGCGGCGCGATGTCAGCCACGCACGGCCCGCCGGGGCCGCAGGGTCCCCACGCAGCGACCAGCGCCAGAAGGTCAGCGACATTGACCAGCCCGTCCTCGTTTCCTGCTGGCGCGATGTCCGCCGGGCACGAATCGCACGGCCCGGCGATGTTGAGCAGGTACGAGCCTGTTTCGTTGATGAATCCGCCCACGCGAATGAAGTAGGTGGAACCGGCTTGGGCGATGAACGTCAGCGCTGAGTTGTTGCCCTCTGCGCTGTCATCATCGCAGGCCAGGATGATCGCCTGCGGATCGGATGGGCAGGCGCTGTGCACCGACAGAAGCGTGTCGAAGTTCGACTCGTTGGTATTGATGTCGACCGGGCCCGAGCAGGGCGCCGTGTAGGCATACCAAACATCGGGGCTGGGCTGAAGCGGGCCGCATGGCGCGCTCGCGACATCGGCCGTCGCGTTGTTCGTGCAGCCAACTTGCGTGCCTTCGATGGCGACGATCGCATCGGCGCACACGTCGTTCTCGGGCACTGCTTCGAAGATGTTCAATTGGAACGCCCCGTGGTGGCCCTCCGCGAAGCCGCTCACACGCACCAGGTAGGTAACGCCGGCCGTTGCGCTGAAGGTGACTTGCGAGTCATAGGATCCCGACTCAAAGTCGTCGTTGCATGCGATGGTGTTCTGGTCTGTGCCAGGGCAATCTGAATGGACCGATAGGATCGTGTCGAAGGCGGACCCGCTGGTGTCGATGATGATGCTGCCGCCGCAGGTTGGAGTAAGGGCGAACCAGACATCGCGTGTGTTGGGCCAAGGCAAGCCCGAACAAGCCGCCGAATGGACTGCCAAGCTCGCCCCGCCATCACAGGCGCCCCCGGCCTCCGTTGCACCACCGGCAACGCAGCCACCTGCACCCTGATTGGCCTGCGGATCACCCCATCGATGGATATCATTGACCCGATGACTACCTTTGACTCGATCGTTGAGCAAGCGCGCTCGTTGACCCTTGCCGATCGCCTCCGATTAGCCCGGCTGCTCTTAGAGGAGGCCAAGATCGAGAATCAAACCGATGAAATCGGCGTGGGCGAGCGCGGCCTGTCGGCGTGGAGCGATTCGACGCGGGGCGAAGATTGGTCGGATGTCTAACCCAAGAGCCTTCGCAAAAGGAAGGTCGGCTGACGGTGGATCGCGGCGAAATCTGGTGGGCCGAGCTTGAGGGCGATGCTGGTTTTCGCCTGGCGGAGCAGGCGTGTGAAGATTCCGATGCGGCGAAAGCCAAACGAGAAGGAGTCTGCAAAGGGTTTTGATGTCCAAGAGGTCGTCGCACACGCTGCTAGTCGAGGCTTTCTCGAAACCTAAGTTCCGAGCGGAGCTTGAGAAGACTTACTCGGAAGTGCTATCTCGCGCGCAGTGGTATCACGATAATCCGCCCGAGGACGACCCTCGAGGTGCTGAGGTGCGTGGCGATTGGTGGGCCGCAGTCGGGTACGCGATGGAGTGCGAGGGATGGATTCCAGCATTGCTTGAACGCTGCGCAAAGTGTGGCCCCCAACCGCGGATCGTTGCCCCGTTTGAGTTGTGGGATGAGTTCCGACCATACTTTGAACCAGGACCCCATGGGTGCGCCCATCCCGATGAGTTCTTCGATGCATACCTCGATCACATTCGATATCGCCTCGTCCAACAAAGGGACTCAGACCAGTTTGTAGCGTGTACGTTGACTGAGTTGCCTTGGGGTCCAGATGAAGTTGACTACTTTCGCCTTGGGGGGTTGTTGGAGCGCGCATCGTTTCTTGGCGACGATGCTGACAATGAACTGCAAGAAACGGCCGAGGAGATTCGCGAGAAGAACGAGGCTGAGTCAATTCCCTCAACAATCGCTCAGCTCGGTGCGTTCAACCTGGTGCCCGTCGGTATCAGAAGCGCCGCTATTGAACGAAGGCTCCGCGCGCCTAAGAGCACCTTTCAGAATGACTGAAGTGATCGCAGGCAAATACGAATGCATCCAAGGGTGAGAAAAGCCTGATGGATGTCGGCGCGTCGTTCATAAC
>JAKEEP010000103.1 GCA_022616475.1 Phycisphaerales bacterium
GGTGGGCATCGTCCTGGGTCATGCCCCGCACGCGAGTCAGGCCGTTGATTTCGCCCGACTGCTCCCATCGGTACACGGTGCCGAACTCAGCCAGGCGAACCGGCAAATCGCGATAGCTCCGCGGCTGGCTCTCGTAAATCTTGATGTGGTGCGGGCAATTCATCGGTTTGAGCAAGTAGCCGTCGATGTCGCCCTTCTTCATTCGATTGGCCAGGTCGGCGCACGATGCGCCTTCTTTGGCGAGCGCCGCCATTTGCTCGTGCCCGATCAGCGGCGGGTATTGCGAATCCTGGTAGTACGGGAAGTGCCCCGAAGTTTTGTACAACCCAAGCTTGCCGATGTGGGGAGTGAAGACCTGCTGATAGCCTTGCCGGCGAAGCTGCTCGCTGATGAAGTTCTGCAATTCCTGGCGCACGATCGCGCCGTTAGGAGTCCAAAGAATCAGCCCCGGTCCCACGGCTTCATCGATGTGAAACAGCCGCAGTTGTTTTCCAAGCACGCGATGATCGCGGCGCTTGGCTTCCTCGATCATGCTGAGGTATGCGTCGAGCTGCTTGCGATCGGCGAAAGCGGTGCCGTAGACGCGCGTGAGACGATCGGATTTCTCATCGCCGTGCCAGTAGCTCGAGGCCAGCGAAAGCACTTTGAACGCGCCGATGCGGCCGGTGGATGGCACGTGAGGCCCGCGGCAAAGGTCTTCCCAGTTCTTGCCCGGCTCACCGGTCGCGTACCAGCTCAGACGATCTGAGCCGGCGTCAATTGCCCGCTGGGCGTTGTCGAGCTTGTACTTGCTGCCCTCGCCCTTGAGCTTTTTGACCCCTTCCTGAGTTGGCATTTCATAACGCCGAAACGCCCGATCCTCGGCAATGATCTTCTCCATCTCCTTCTCAATCGCCGGGAAATCTTCCGCGCTCAGCGGACGCTGAGCCGGCACATACATGTCGTAGTAAAACCCGTTCTCCACCGGCGGGCCGTAGACCAGCTCGACGCCTGGGATCAGGCGTTGTATGGCCTCAGCCATCACGTGGGCGCTGCTGTGACGGATCAGATAGAGCGCATCGGCGCTCGATTCGCCCGTTCCACGCTCAACGGATTTGATGATCGACAGGTCCGCATCGCGATCGATCACACTGTTCAAATCGCGCAATTCACCGTTGACCTTCGCTCCAATGGCGGCCTTGGCCAACCCAGCGCCAATGTCGCCGGCCACCTGGGCCGCGGTCACCGGCTTGTCATATTGTCGAATGCTGCCATCGGGCAGCTTGATGCGAGGCATGGGATGATTCCACGTCTGAGTTCAAGCTTGGTACTGTAAAACAAACAGGCACGGCCGTGCGGCCGTGCCTGGTTCATTTCCGGGTTCATGTCCGGGGTCCATGCGACGGCCTTCACCCACTTCCGGGGGCGAGGGCGGGGGCGGGCGTTGTGGTGGTCGTCGTAGTCATGGAGTCGATCGCGAACATGTTGAGATAACAATATCGGCTTGAACGGGCAGGTCAATCATCCAGCCCGAATTGGCTACAGACACCGTCCCCATGCGCCGATGACCGCCAACAAATCGATCACGTTCACTACATCATCGCCATTGACATCCGCCACGCATGTGTTGCAATCGCCCAACTGCCGATGATCGCCAGCAAATCACCGATGTTCACCGTCCCATCGCCGGCGACTCCGGGCGATGAAGGCGATACATCGGCGCTGCACTCGTGCTGCCACTCGTACGCGCCCATGTCAACAAAGCCATTGACGACGCGCCGCAGGCCGGCCAAGTCGAAGGGGACTCGCTCGGTCATGTTGCCATCGGCGTCGAGGTCAAAAGCGTCCGCCTGCACGTGAGCGAGGCTTGCCGTATCGATGCAAGGCGACCCATCCGCCAGATGAAAATCGCCGTTGGCGGGATCCAGAAAGAGTGGGTCAGAACCAATGTTGCCCCTACCCGCATAACCGCCCTGAACACAGCTGAACTGCACATCAGTCGGGCTGTTCAACTGTTGGCCCGCGTTGCCATAAATGATGCTGTTGTAAATCGCAGTAGCCCCCGCGCCGAGCATCCCGCCGCAGGTTCCGGGCGGCTCGGCCCCGATGACCATATTGTTCGCGATAGTGCAGTTGGACAAGTTCATGGCGCCGCCAAGAATGCCGGGCCAGGGAATCACGGCGGATGACTGATTATTTGTGATGCGACAATTAACTAATATGGCTGTCGTTGCGTTAAACCTAATTCCTCCGCCGCCTCCTCCGGTTGAGCCCTGAGCAGCGGCAATCGTCGCGGAGTTGTCGCGGAATTCGCAGTTGATCAAGACAGCTGAACCACTCCCACCCATCCAAAGTCCTCCGCCAGCGGCACCAACAGGCTCGAATCCGCCGGAGCCAGTGGCGGAATTCCCAATGACTTGGCAATCGATCATCACAATGTCCCCGGCAATCGAATGTACCCCGCCTCCAGAGCCGCCGGTAGAGAACGGACCTCCGACCCCAGCGGCAACATTGCCGGCAATGACGCACTGACGCATAGTCGCTGAACCGGTCACATCTACTCCTCCACCGCGGCCGCTGACGCCGCTGGCTGTGTTATTGAGGATCTTGCAGTCGATCAGCAGCGCGTTCGCCCCGATGGTGACCCTCACCCCGCCCCCAAATCTGGTATCACCGCTTAGGGCACCACTCCCGCCGGTGATGGTGAAACCTTGGACGCTCGATTGTCCAGCGTTGCTATTGATGAAAACGGCGCTGGTGTTGCCGCCAGCCGCGTTGATCGTGGTGAGATCGGAACCGCCGCTCGATCGCAACGTGATCGCTTTGAACTGAAAGTAAACCGACTCGTTGTATGTTCCTGGCGCGACCAGCACGGTGTCCCCGTTTGTCGCGGCGCTGATGCCGGCCTGGATTGTGGGCTGGTCTGCCGGCACGTTGATCACAGTTGCCCACGAGTTGGCGGAAATGACCAATGCCGCCGCCAGCATTCCGCACGGAATCGCTTTGGTGTGCTTGCCCACGTTTGTCTCCTCCGCAAGGTTGCCGGCCCGAGGCACGCTTCCCAATCTGCATGCCAAAATCGCGGAACCCTTGCCCGCTAATCACGCCGTTTTTCAGCTCCAAGGCAGCACGAGGCCGCACCCACCCTCGGCAGCCAATCTACTCCTGGTCCACCCGGATTCAACGGTGGGAATTGAGGATTTGGCCTCATTTGTTGGAATCTGAAGAAAATGGAGACCGGGCCGAACCTGTTGACGGCGGGCGTAAGCCGCCCGATCATGGTTGCACAACGTATCGGACTGTCGTGACTCTTACCACCCACCCCTTGGGGCACACCGCAAAGGTGTGAAGCCTCCGAAAGCTTCTGCCCGTGATCTGCCCCTACTGCAGTGCCGACGACGACAAGGTGATCGATAGCCGCGCTTCAGACGGCGGCCTAGTCATTCGCCGTCGGCGCGAGTGCTTGGGCTGCGGCAAGCGATTCACCACCTATGAGCGCGTCGAGAAGACTTCCCGACTGGCGGTGGTCAAGAAGGACGGGCGCCGGGTCGCCTTCGACTCGTCCAAAATCCTCGCCAGCATTCAGGCCGCCTGCGGCAAGAGGCCGGTCTCCGAAGAGCTCAAAGCCCGACTGGTCCAGGAAATCGAAGACGAGGTTCACCGCGAGTTCGACCGCGAAGTCCCCAGTTCCGAGATCGGCCGCCGCGTCGCGCAACGCCTGCGCTCGATCGATCAGATCGCCTACATCCGATACGCCAGCGAATATCACGATTTTCGATCGCTCGACGATCTGGCCAACGAGCTGACCGTCCTCAAGGAGAGGCCCATCGACCTCCCGAACCAGGCGCCGCTATTTCCCGGCGGTTCATGACGGCGCAAGGGCGAGAGGAAAAGGTGCCAGGCACCATTTCTTGTTGAGGCTAGGCGCGCCCAAACGCGTGTCCGGGAAATAGTGCCTGGCACCTTTTCTGCAGCGTTCCCGCATTCACTTCTTTGCCAGCGTGCCGCGCATTTCCTCTTGCATGTACAGAAGGCGGGTGCACGAGGGGCAGCGGATTAGCGCCTCGCTGCGCGAAGTCAACAGCGAAATCTGCTCAAACGGGATGTGCATGTTGCATTCCCCGCAGGCGTATTCGCGATGCCGCCGGTCGACCTCCTCGATCGGCGCCATGGCCTCGCCTTCGTAGGTTTCGGCAAGCTCATCGAACACAGCCAAGGCCTGCACCGGCACAACGGCCGCCGCCTGGGCGCGCTCGGTCTCCAATTCCGAAAGGCGATGACCCACATCGTTTCGCCGCTCTTGGAGTTGCGAATTCGCCAAGTCGCGCACCTTCTTGCGGTCGGCGATCTGGCCCTCGACAATCTTGAGCTGCTCGTCGAGCTTCTCGACTTGCTCCATATCGGCCAGTGACTTGTCTTCAACCTCGCGACGCGCCGCCTTCACCGTATTCAGCTCGGTCAGCAACGCCGTGTACTGTTTGTTGGTCGCCGCGCTATTGAGCTCGTTGCGCAGCTTCTCGAGTCGATCGTCGATCGACTTGATCTCAACATCGCGTGTTCCGATTGTCGCCTGAAGCTGGCGCTTGCGAGTCAGCAACTCCTGCTGATTCACCAGCAGATCGTTCAACTGCTTGGTTTGGGCGGAAAGGTATCGTTCGGCTGAGGTCAGGCGGCTGCGCAGTCCGCGCACTTGAAGATCAACTTTGTAAAGGTTCAGCAGACTGTCGACGAGACCCATGCAGCGCTCCGGCTAACCAATGCTCCACCACCATGATATCCGTTTGGCCGAACCCCGGCGCAGTTCCGACAAACTTCGTAATCTCGCGTCGGATCAATACGGTCCGCTGAGCATGATCAGCCAATAGGCCACTGGCGCGACCATCAGAGGCGAATCCAGCACGTCGAGCACCCCTCCCAGCCCCGGCAGCAACGAAGATGAATCCTTGATGCCTGCCCCGCGCTTCAGCAGGCTCTTCATCAAATCGCCGAATTGCCCAACCAATGCAAAGATCGCCGCCCACCACCAGGCGGTTTCAAAGGGAACCTGATCCCGACCCGCAAGCAGCGCTTGGCTGAGCCAAGCCAGCACAAGTCCGGCGGCGATCGCGGCCAGCACGCCGCCGACCAACCCCTCCCAGGTCTTACCTGGACTCAGCCACGGAATAAGCTTGTGCCGGCCGATCGCCTTGCCGGTGAAATAAGCTCCGGTATCGCACGCCTTGGTGGTCACAACAATCCCAACAATCCACCACGCCGAGTGACTCCGGCGAAGTGCCAAATACAGCCCCATCGTCAGGCCCAGATACACCATGGCAAACATGACTGCGCCCGCGGCCGCCACCACACCTTCCACGTTTCTATTCTGGCTGAAGGTAAGCAGCGCACCCACGAAGACCAGGATCATCCCGGTTGACATCAACGCGATCGCCGTCACTGCATCGGTACCCGCTGGAATGACATAGCTCAGCGTCACACCCAACATCGCAGCCACGGTGGTCAACGTTCGACGCGTGGCAATCCCCTGGAGCCGGAAAATCGCCGAGAGTTCCCGCGCTGCAAACGGCATGACCACGAACGTGGCAAAGAGATAGAGAACGATCCCTCTGGGCAAATACGGCTTGCCGTGGAACAGCCTTTGCAACCACGGCCAATTGCTCAGCGGCGCGGTCTCCAACCAATTGTCCAGCAAGATCACCCCCAGCAAGAGCGCCAGCAGGAGCGGTCCGGTGATGAGTCGATATTTCAACACGCCGCAAACTACAACGTCAAAACCGCAAAAGGTCAAAACAGGTGGTAGTCACGGGTAAGTGGCACAGGCGTCTCGGTCTCGCCTGTGCACCGTGCCGACAGGGGGGACGTCTATCCTGCCTTCCTTCCGCGCCCAACCAATGGTTCAACGGGACTTCCTGGCCTCCTCTCGACAAAAACTACCGCTCATTCCGCTCATACCTTGGCACGTTCGGATCGATTTCCAGCGACCAACGCTCGATCCCTCCCGCCATCGATCGAACATCCTTGAACCCGTGTTCCCGTAGAACCGCCGTCACCGTCAGCGACCGCCTCCCCGTGTGGCAGTACACCACAATTGGCCGCTCCTTAAGATCACCAAGCTCCGGCAAGTGCAAATCCAAATCTAGCATCGGCACCAGCCGATCACCTTCAATCGCCGCCAGATCGTGCTCATCCGGCGTCCGGCAATCCAGCAACACAAAATCTGCCCCCCTCGCGCGCAACTCCTGAACCTGCTGAGGCGAGACCTCCCAACCCGGCGGCGCTGGTGGACGCCTCTCAGCCATTGCCCCGGCCTCTCCAAGTCTTCTTCTGCTTCATTCCCCGCCCTCGTCGCGATCATTCAGGCGCGATAGAACCGCCTCAATCACATCCTCATCGAACCCGCGTCGCGAAAGCAGCCCTTCGATCCGCCTTCGAATCGCCACCGGCTTCAACCGGGCCCATACCTTCATCTGACGCCTCACAAGCTCTTCCGCCGCATCCACTGTCCCCAGCTCCGAAGCAGCCTCGCGCGCCACTCGCTCCGCCAGCTCAGATTCAATCTTCCGACCCGCAAGCTTCGCTTCCATCAATCGCGCACCCGCCGCCTTCCTCGACCCGATCGCAACCGCCACTCCCCTCGCATAAGCCTCATCATCGATCCATCGATCAGCAGCCAGCTCATCCACAACCCGCCGCGCGATCTCGGCCTCATACCCCTTCCTCTCAAGAGCCTCAGCCAACTGACCTCGCGAATACGCCCGCCGCGCGATCATCTTCATCGCCTGCTTTCGCGCCTTGGCCGCGGCAGCTTCGCGTTCAACTTTCGCCCCCAGCGCCGCTGTCCACACGCCCCCAATCCGAATCTCAAGCGCTGCGACATCCGATGCTCTCAACGTCGCCACCGCTCTGCGTCCAACATACACCCGCCGCATGTTCGGATCGCGCGCCACCGCCTTGATGTCGCTTACAGTCGCCACATCCCCATCGCCCTTGTCTTCGAATAGCGAGCCTCGCGACATGAACTGATCTTGGCACACCTACCCCAGTTCGTCCAGATACGCCTCAATCTCGCCCGCCGCCTTTCCATCACCCCTCGCCCGCGCCCGCTTCAAACCCGCCTGCAACGTCTGGATTGCCGCCCCCTTGTCGCCCAGCTCCTCCTGGCTCTTGGCCTTGTGAAAGTACGCGTAGCAATAGTCCGGATCGACAGCCAGCGTCCGATCGAACCACTCGACCGCCGCTTTGTGCCGCCCCAGCTTGGCGTGCTCCATAGCCAAACCATATAGGCAGAACGTGTCATGCGGCTCGCTCTGCAGAATCGCCTCAAGCTGTTTGATCCGGTCGGCCACGCTCTCATCTATCTTTCATCTTCTTCGAGTTCGAACAGTACTTCACGCAAATCGGATTCGTCGCGCACAACCCCCGCTGCGCCTTGCACGCACGACGCCCGTGCCAGATCAATAGATGGCTCAACATCGACCATTGCTCGCGCGGAAACAACGCCATCAGATCAAGCTCGATGTTCTTGGGATCGCTGTGTTTGCTGAGCCCCAGTCGATTCGCCAGCCGGATCACGTGCGTATCCACCACCACGCCTTCGTTGACGCCGTAGGCATTGCCCAGCACCACGTTGGCGGTCTTTCGAGCCACCCCGCGCAACTTCAGCAATTCAGTCATCGTGCGCGGAACCTGCCCCCCGTATTCCTCCGCAACCGCCTTCATCGCCGCGTGCACAGACTTGGACTTCTGCCGAAAAAACCCCAGCGAACGAACATACGGCTCGATCAGCTCAGGCGTGGCGCGAGCGTAATCCGCGGGTGTGGGAAACGCCCCAAACAACGCCGGGGTCGCGCGGTTCACGCCGACATCCGTGGCCTGCGCCGAGAGAATCGTTGCGATCAGCAGCTCGTGCGCGTTCTTGTAATCCAGCTCGCAATGCGCATTTGGATACTCTTTGAGCAGCTCGGCATACAGCTTCTGCGCCCGCGCTTTCTGTGCTGCCGTCTTTCGCGGCAAGTTCATGGCGCCCTCGCCGTTCACTTGCGGTGCCGTGCGGCCAGCCAACCGGCGCTTTGGCGTCCATGACCGCTTGCGTCGAACGTTCGTGGCCTTGCTCATCGCATCCTCAACAACGATGGAATGTGAAAATGCTCGCGTGGTCGCACTGGACCAAGCGCGACCGCCGAGGCGCCGATTCCGATCATCACCAGGATCAGATTGGCCTGCAGCAACCGCATGGCGATCGGATGATCGGCGTTGAACGCCGCCCGATGCGACTCGGCCGCCAACAGGTCCCCCGCTTCCGCCGACCTCCAGTACTCGTGCAATTCTCTGTTCATCCTGGGCCCGATGGCAGTGACGTGGTAGCCAAAGAGCAACATCGCAAGGACAAGGCACGCTGTGCGAATCCAGTTCGAAGGTGTTCGCGCCGGCATGCGGAACAGCGTCAGCTGCAACAACAGAGTGACCAGCGTCAGCGGCGCCGCGACGAACTGGAACAGATCCACGGTAAAGAAAACCCCTTCCATGATCTTGCCGGGCGCCAGCCGCCAGTGCTCATCCGGCGGCACCGCTTTGTAGCGCTCCAACGTGACGCCCAATTGCGGCATCGTGCCAAAGACGTTGCCCGCCGCGATCGCCGCCGCCGACAATGCCGACACCCACATCGTCAGAGCCATCCAATACGCAATGTTGCAGAGCTTCAGCGCGGTGTGCATGAACCCTCCCGCGGCCTGGCCGCCTGATCGCCAACCGCCGTGCCGGGGCCCGCCGTTCCGGGGGCCCAGGTCGCTCCATCTTCCCATTCCTCGCGCTTCCAGATCGGCGCGCGGGCTTTCAGCTGATCGATGAGAAATCGGCAGGCTTCAAACGCCTCGGATCGGTGCCCGCATGCCACCTGCACCAAAACGCTGGCCTCGCCCGGCGGCACTTCGCCAACAGCATGATGAATCCGAACAACCGAACACCCAAACCGCTGAGTCGCAGCGTCGGCAAGGTCACGCAACACAACCTCCGCCATCGATCCATAGGCCTCATAGCTCAGTCGCATCAGGCGTCCGCGGCTGCGATCGGTCTCTTGCCGGGTGCGGCCCAGGAAGACACACTCGCCACCCGACGCCGTTGGAAGTGACTCAATGGCCACGTATCGCACCGGCCGATTCAGCAGTTGCACGTCGATCATCATGTTCATCGTATCGCGCCCCAATGCATCCACAATCGCTGGACTGGTAGGTTGAAATTGAGTGGGACAGGCGTCTCGCCTTGTCCGACAGTGGGACAGGCGTCTCGCCTGTCCGAAAGGTGCACTCGCCGTGGCGAGTGCAACTTTCAAGCCGTACCACTACCCAAATCAGCGCTGATGGGCCATCGCCTTTCGCTCCTCCCGCCCGGCGGATAGCTTGCTCGGCATGCCAGCTGGCTTTGCTTCCGCAAACAACCCGCCCCTCGCCCCAACTCTGGCGCCGCTGCTCGACGGTGACACACCGCCTCGGGCCGCCTTTGATCGGCTCCGCCTCATGGAGTTTCGATCGGTTCAACTCAGCGCGACCCATCCAGGCCTGCGACCCCGCGAGCTCGACAAAAGCGCTCGCCGCGACTTGTTGGCCACGCTTCGTCGAAACGACTTGGACCCGTCCGGCATCGACCTGTGGATTCCCTCGGCTGACTTTGACGACGCCAAGAAAGCCGACCGGGCCCTCAGCGCGGTGCTCAACGCCATTGAGCTCGCCGTCGATATGCGTGCCGGATCGGGCGGCCAGCCGTTGACCATTAGCCTGTTGCTGCCGACCAACCCGAACGCGGCTCAGTCGATCGTCGATCACGCCCAGCATTATGGGGTCCGGCTTGCCGACCACAGCATTCCTGCGCTCCAACGCGACGGCGTTGGGGTCGGCATCGATCCTGTTGCCTGGCTCTTGGAGGGCACAAAGCCTGACGAAGCGGTCACGGCAGCCAGCAGTCGCCTACTCTCAGCGCGCCTCAGCGATGTGCTGCCCACCGGCATGCGCGGTCCACTCTCAGACCGCGCCCCCGGGGTGGGAAAGCTCGATGCCCTCGCCTACAAGGTCGCGCTTTCAGTGAGCGGCTACAGGCGAGCGGTCGTGGCGGATGCGCGACAATGGCTCGATCCATGGCGCGGAATCGAATCAACCCGCGACGTATGGTCGCGCCTGTAAAATCCTCCACAAAAGACACGTGGGACACAGAGGAAAGAAAACTAATTCAAAATCCCCCTCTGTGCCTCTGTGCCTCTGTGGCTCTGTGGTTCGCTTCTTATCGTCGCCTCTCCCAAACCAGATGCGCCAGTTGCGGGGCAATCAGCTTGTCCATCGCCATCTCCACTGCATTGGGCGAGCCGGGCATGACGAACAGAAACGTCCCGCCTCCGTTGAAATCGACGGCCTTGGACTGCCCATCTTTGCTCACCACCAACCCCGCAACCGCCCGGCTCAACATCGCCGCCGCCCCCACTTCCTGGTAGCTCAGCATGCGAAACAGCTCTCCGAACCCCTCAAGCTCGACCGTCAACAATCGCCTGACCACCTCGATCGTGGTGTCGCGCTGTGAAATCCCCGTGCCGCCTGTGATCAGAATGGCGTTGAAACTTGCATCGGCGAGCCACGCTCTGACTTGCGCCTCAATCTCCGCCGGCTCATCGCGCACGATCGCCCGCGCTGCACACTGGTGACCCGCCTTCTCAAGGTGTTTCTGAATCAAGGGACCGCCGGTATCGGTCTCCATCGTCCGTGTATCGGAAACGGTCAAGACCGCGCAACGAACCGCTCGCCGCAGCGCTTCCTCCCGAGCCTGCTTCTGATGCAATGACGATGACGACGATTTGGCCATTTCAACCACTCTAAACTAGAACCCTCTCCCTGGAAGACTATGCACCATTCCCCCCTCTCCTTCTGGGAGAGGGTTGGGGGTGAGGGCAATCGCGCATCGGCACGCGCCGACGGGTGGCGTGGTACTCGCTGCCTTGGCGAGAACCACCCGTCTTTCCGCACAAGTGACGCCTCCCCATCTGATCCACATCGCGCTTGTTCCGTGAGTTCCGCGCGTTCCGTGGTAAGTCACTCGGCGCGCGCAAATATGAGGGAACAAAAAAGTAAAAATCCCAATTTTTCAAATTATTTCACCCTGCAAGAACAGGCATTTCCGGTTAGTGAACCATCACCTGCGCGCGCAAAAAGCGCCTTCGGCCCAAGGGTAGAGAAACTATGAACGTCGGGCCTCCCGGCCGGCAGTTGAATGGCGATCAATGTCGCATACTGCCGAGTACGAGCTGGTCGTGGTGAC
>JAKEEP010000104.1 GCA_022616475.1 Phycisphaerales bacterium
GGGAGAGGGCAGGTCTCCCAAGGCGACTCGACGTGGCGAGGTGACGGTGTGTCGCTGAGGCGCTCACGTTACCGCCACCGCGCCTGCCGCGTTTGTTTGTACGATCGATGAAAAGGAGGCACTGTTATGGACCCGATGATGGCGTTCGTGGTTGGGTGGACGCTGGTGTGCGCCTTCGTGTTCACCGTGATCGTGACATGCTTGTCCCTTGTGGGCTGGGCAAAGTTCACCGATCCAAAACAGCAGCGCAAGCTCTTCCAGGTGCTGGTCGTCGAAATCGTCGTGGGCGTGGGGGCCAAGCTGCTGGACGTCGCCAGCTTCAGCCCTTCCACAACGAAGGCTCAAGTCGCATCCGTTGGCGCCAACAGGGCCTTGCAGGGACTGTTGGCCGAATCACTGAATCAGAAGTCCTTGACCCGCGAGCAGGCGACCTTCATCATCGATCGCATCGAGGCGCCGCAAGGCAGCAAGCTCGCCGACGAGAAGCGGCAACTGCAAGAGGAAATCACCAGGCTCCCGGCGGGAACCATCACCCCGGAAGCGGCGACCAAGATTTCCCCGATGATCAATCGCTTTGATCCGAGCGTTCGCCGTCCCAGGTAGCTCGCGCAGACACTTCTGATCGCGTTGGCGTGAGCAACCCAATGACATTCATCGTCACGCACGCGACCAATCCCGGACTCCCCTGCCACGCTCCCCCGTCAATTGCAAGACAATGCCATCAAAGAGACGCTGCGGCATGAATCGTGCTGTCGCAGCCGGACCGAGCCATCATGAAACCGTGGCGACTCGCCATCCCATCATCAGTTCACGCCAGCGCCACCGCGCCGGCCGCCAGTTGCTCTTGACGCCAGATGCCTGAGCGCACGGGTTCGTTGCTCACATCTTCTGGCATCGCCAGGCGCAAAGTCACTGGGTTGGTCAGCGGAATCTCGTCGCTCACTTCGTGCACGCCGATCTTGAGCGGGTTGCCCACCCAATCGACCAGCACCGTGCCGCAGGGCATTCCCGCCCGGTGCCTCAGGCACGCCCCCTGGCTCCGGGGGTACCAACTCGACGCGGCCATCTGCACCGCAATGACCTGGCTCTGCACGTGCCGCGGCACCGCAATCGGCTGATGAATCACGCCGAAGTCGCCCCCGCCGGCCCGAAACGCAAAGTGCACATCGCGCGTGCCCGGCTTGATGACAAAGCTCTCCCCCGGCTGAGGCGGCCGCAAGTGCACGATCGCCTCCACCGGATTCTCGTAGCGGTTCTGATAATACACGCACAATTCCGCCTGGCCCTTGCGCACGCGCACCATGGGCATGAACGACAGGCCATCGGCCTCATAGTAGAACTGCCCCACGATCTGGCTGAGATGGTCGGGAAGCTTGTCTTCGAACTTGATGGCATAAAACAGCCAGGCCGCCAGGCTCAGAATCAAGAGCAGCGAAGCAATCCGCTGGGGCAGGTGCAGCGCCGCCTCGCCCGACAAAAACACCCACGAAACCACCGCCCAAACGATTGATCCGATCAGCAGCAGCACCATGATAAAGTTGCGCTTTTCATGCATCGCATGGACCTCCTTCGCTGGAGCGTGCGGGAGGTAATCCCGAGCCGAAGCGAGTCCAACTCCCAACCTGATGCAGCAGTCCCGGGGCACGAGCAGCCAGGGCTTGATGTTTTATAGTATCGGAGTCTTTCTTGGTTCCAGCAATAGATTTCTTTCATCGTGAAATTCGTCTCAATCCTTCCGCTTTCCGCAAGGCCCCACCATGGATTTTGAACGGCCGCCGGCCGACCCGATTGCACAGTTGACGATGTGGATCGAAGACGCGCGGAAGGCGGGTCTTCCGAATCCCAATGCCATGGCGCTGGCGACGGTCGATTCCAAGGGCCAGCCATCGGTTCGCATCGTGCTGCTCAAGTCACTGGATGCGCGAGGCGCGGTTTTCCATACAAATCGGTTGAGCCGGAAAGGCGCGGAACTGGAGGGCAATCCGCACGCCGCGCTCCTATTTCACTGGGATGCCCTGGATCGGCAGGTGCGGATCGAGGGTGATGTTTCGGCGGTGAGCGATGCGGAGTCGGATGCCTATTTTGCCACTCGGCCGCGCGAGAGCCGAATCAGCGCGTGGGCCAGCCAACAATCGCGGCCGGCCAAGGATCGCGCCGAATTGGAAGCTGCGGTCGCGCAGATTGAGAAGCGTTTCGCGGGCAAGGATGTGCCCCGACCCCCGCACTGGGGCGGGTATCGCGTGAGTTTGAATCGAATCGAGTTTTGGCGCGGCAGCGCGAATCGGATGCACGATCGCATCGTGTACACGCCCGACGGCCGCGGCGGCTGGCGCACGCAGCGGTTGTATCCGTGAACGGCTCCCAATGGCCCAGTTGCTCACCCGTCTATTGCAGGAGAAGTCAATCTTGGAATGGGCCGACGCCCATTACAAGCGTACCAATCGTTGGCCCACTCAGCGCTCCGGACCCGTTCACGAATCGCCGCAATTAACTTGGCGTCAAATCCACGATTCGCTTTATAGGGGGAATCTTCGGTCATCGGGAGGCTCGTCCCTGGCGCAATTGCTCCATCATCGCCGCGGCATTGAAAACCGGTCTAATTTGCCGCCCCTAAGCGTGGAGCAGATTGCCAGATGGGCGCGGGCGCATCGAAGCCGAACCGGGGCCTGGCCGCATCGGCGCTCGGGTCTCATCGCCGAAGCTCGCGATCTCACATGGAAGAAGCTCAACAGCGCGTTACGGGCCGGAAGTCGCGATCTACCGCGGGGCTACACGCTCGCGAAGGTGCTGGTCAAGCACTGTGGCGCGCGAACCAAGCGCAACATCCCACCGCTGACGATCAGTATGGTTTTGCGCTGGGCCGATGATCACCACAAGCGAACCGGCCATTGGCCCACCTCGCATTCGGGGCGGGTCTTAGCTGACGGTCAAGAATCCTGGGTGGCCATCGATAAAGCGTTGCGGGACGGCGTTCGCCACCTTCCCGGCGGCTCATCGTTGTCAAGACTGTTGGCTGAACGCCGGAACGCGGGTCGCCCATCGATCAACAAGATTCTGATTGAGCACAAGGGTAAACTTTACCTGAGGCGCGAACCCAAGCGGCGCGCTGCACGTGTTCAAGCACCGGCGCTCAAGCCGATTTCGACCGTGGAAGTTTTGCGATGGGTGGATTCGCATTATCGACGAACTGGTCGATGGCCAGGGTCGAATCACGGCCGGATAGCGGATGAGCCGTTACTCACCTGGCATGTCATCGATCACCAACTGAGGCCGGGCGGCCGAATAAGAGCCGCTGGGGTCAACTCGCTGGTGGATTTGTTGCGAACGCACCGGGATGTATGGAATAGCCGGGGCAAGCGATTGCTGAGCGAGGATCGAATCTCCGATTGGATCGTGGAGCATTTCGAGCGAACTGGAACGTGGCCAACTGCGCAATCCGGTAGTGTGAAGGAATCGCCGGGCGATACATGGTTAGCAATAACCCGCGCGCTCTTTTACGGTTCGCGCGGGCTCAAGCGCGGTTCTTCTCTCTCGACGCTTGTGCGTCAATGCCGCATCCAGCTTGATGATCCGGCTCTGCAAACGGTTACAGCGGCGCAAATTCTTGCTTGGGCGGATGAGCACCGCGCCAAGACGGGCGATTGGCCCAAGTCGACATCAGGATCTGTGGCCCAAGCGCCGCATCTGACCTGGCAAGCCATTCATGGCCGGCTGAGGGCAGGGAAGATCAATGGCGAAGGATCGAGGACGCTGGTGCAGCTCTTGCAGAAGCACCGTGGACGGCCGAATCAAGCGCAACTTCCGCGGCTTTCAATTGCGCAGATCGTGGAATGGGCGCGACGCCACCTCGATCGAACCGGGCAATGGCCGCACGGCGGATCGGGACCTGTGGTCGATGCTCCGAGCGAGAACTGGAAGGCGATCGATTCGGCCTTCTGGAATGGCACTCGCGGGCTGCCGGGCCAGACGAGTCTCTCCGACGTTCTTGTTCGGCATTGCGGAAAGCGCGACAATCGAAATCCTCCTCGGCTGACGGTCAAGCAGATTCTGGCCTGGGCGGATCGGCACCATGCAAAGCACGGGAGTTGGCCCAAGACTGAATCGGGGCCGATTCGCGAAGCTCCGGGTGAAAGTTGGTGGACGGTCAACGATGCATTGAAGCAAGGCAAGCGCGGGTTACCGGTGCGCATGAGGGTGCTTGGTTTATTATGCAAGCATCGGGGACTTCGCGATCCGCAAAATCCGCCGCGATTGACGATCCGACAAATCCTGCAATGGGCCGATGACCATTATGAGCGAACCGGCGAGTGGCCATCGCGGCAGTCGGGCAAGGTCTTGCCAGACGCTCACGAGCGCTGGTCGACCATCGATTCCAAGCTTCAGCGTGGGGGTCGCGGGCTTCGCGGCGGATCGACACTGGTCAGAGTGCTGTCAACGCACCGGCGCGTTCAGTACCGCAGGCGCGGGCTCCCCCTTTCGGTCGAGCAAATGATCGAATGGGCTCAATCGCATCACGAGCTGACCGGGACGCTTCCCCGCGCCGAATCCGGGCCGGTGCGAGGGGTGGCCGGTGAGAATTGGAAGGCCATTGACGCAGCCTTACGCAGTGGCTCGCGCAACCTGAGAGGCAAATCGTCGCTCGAGCGGCTGCTGGAGTCGCGATACCAACCGCCTTTTGCCGGTTGCGGGCAACGATTGTCGGTGAAGAAGATTTTGGGGTGGGCTGAAGATTTTCGTCGCCGCGTTGGTCGCTGGCCGACCAAGCACAGCGCTTACGTCCATCCGCCGCCCCGGCGCGGCGAACGCTGGTCCACGATCGACCTGGCGCTGCGCGAAGGCCTGCGTGGTTTGCCCGGCGGTTCATCACTTCAAAAACTGCTGCGAAAGCCGCCTCATAGGTGATGGTTTCGCCCAAGTGGACGCGGCGCGGTGGCGTACTTACCTTTTGTCCGTGAGCGGGAATACGTTTTCAGCAGACGAAGAAAAGCCCACGTCATTGAACGTGGGCTTCTTGGATTGGGATCTACAGAGGTTCGGGAGTGCGGAGTTCATCACCGAATCGTCTGCACCGCGCCCAGCGCCTTGTCGACACGATCGTTGAGGTCGGCCAGGTGCGCCAGCGTATATTCATCAATCTGGCCGCTCCCGGCGCCCTTGGCAAGCAGGGCATCCAACTTCGAGTTCAACTTGCGCAGATGCAGGAGTGAGAGAGTCTGGATTGGTCGCGGCATGCCAGCCGGATTGAGGGCCAGGTCGACCAATCGCTCGGTCAAATCCGATTGGAGGTTTCTTCGCAGGCTTGAAACCATCGGCTGGCGATTGGTCCAGGTGTTGCCATCGAGCTTGACATCAAGCTCGGTATAGACGGCATCGACGACCGCGCCAATCAACTCGGGCAGGGTTAGGGCGTCGTTGGCCACAGGCGTGCGCAATTCGTTGTCGTATACCCGGCCGAGCGTGCCCGGATTCATCAGATAGAGCAGCGCAAAGCTCTGAACCTGCATGACGCGATCGTGGATGGAGAATGCGGGGTCCCAGCCGCCGTAGTTGCCCCAGTGGGTGTTCTTATCGGAGGCGAGCTTGGTGAGCACGTCTGGCCGCAGGTCGAACGCGGCATCGGTGAACGCCGAGTCAATCACGAACTTCATCGCCGTGCGCTGCTTTTCGGCCGCCACCGGCACCAGCGGCTCGCGCCCATTGGGATCGCCCTTGCGATCGCGATTGACGTGCACGCCGCCGACGTACCGGCTGGCGATGCGCAAGGCACCCAACTGCTCGCCGAGCAACTGCTCATAGCCGCGGCGAAGGAGATGCCAGCTCTGGCCGTCGGTGACGGCCTTGTCCAGCAGCTTGGTGCGCATCAGCTTCACAAGAGCCAATCGGGTAGTGGCCCAATCGAGCGGCTCAGCGCCGAGGTCCCACACTTCGGTCAAGGGATCGGGACCGGCGCGGTCTTCATCGGTGCCGTAGACGAGTTGCGGCTGGGCGACATCCTTGAGCAACTCCTTACGGCGATTGTCATCCATTGTGTAGCCGTATTCGATCGCCCAAATGTCGTAGGGTCCGACGGTGGGCGAAGCCCAATCGCCGCGCGGCGCTGAGGGATCGGCGGGCAGATATGGCGGGGCGTAGTCCATCACCGAGCCAATGTTCGCTTCTCCCTTGCGAGCCGCGTATTCATTGAGCGTCAGCCAGGAGCTGGCCTTGAAGTTGTGGCGCAAGCCGAGCGTGTGGCCGACCTCGTGGCTGGTGACGTACTTGAGCATGGCGCCCAGATACTCTTCGGGCACGCCGTCGAGGGTTGGCGTTTCACCATCAGCGCCGAAATACTCAGCGCTGAACAGTTGGAAGGCCAGGTTGGCCGTCTGCATCTGCATGGCATAACCGAGTTCGAAATCGCAGACGTGATTCTGCTGGGCCACACGTGAAAGCAATCGCGGCTGATGCACGCACGCCAGCGGCTCGCCCAGGTACTCAGCCTTCTGCTGGGGCGTGAGGGTTTGATCGTTGAGGATTTCATCGCGCAGGGGATCGGGTTTCTCGAAGCGTGTGATTGGATTCCACAGCGGCCGCTCTTCCATGAACTTGAGCGCGGCCGGGTCAAGTCCCGCCAAGCCATACGCCTCGATCATGTCTTTGTACCGCGTGGCCCACAGCTTCAACATCGAGTCGTCAAAGATGATGTCAGCGTCCAGGATCTCACCCGTCTCGGGATTCACGCGGCTGGGCCCCATGGCGAAGGCGCGCTCGGATGAAATCCAACGGAAGAAGTTGTAGCGCACATCTTCCGGATCAATGTCCATGAACGCGCCGGTTCGCGAATCCTGCTGGCGAACTTCCATCGCATCGACGATCCCGACCTTCTCGAACGCCTTGTTCCATTCCAGGATGCCATCGCGAATATACCTGCGATAGCGCACCGGCACGGTGTGCTCGATGTAGAACACGATCGGCTGCACCGGCGGGCTCAATTTCAGCTTGGGATCGCGCTTCTGGAGATTCCAGCGATTGATGTTGCGGACAAACTGGTCGCCGCCGGCTTCGTTCTTGGTGAAGTCTTTGTAGACCGTGAGGAAGTACCCGATTCGCTCATCGGCTTCCTGCGGCTTGTAGTCGGTTTTGGGAATAACGCTGATGGAATAGTGCAACGTGGTCATTTCGCCGTCTCCCATCGGAAGGGTGACGGGAATTTCAACGTTCTCCGGGAATGCCTTCACCTGACCGAGTTTGGCGAGGGAAGCGTTACCCTTCATTCCCATGAACACCTGCGAGTTCTTGATCAGGAGATCATCCAGGTCGATCACAGGTCCGCGATTGGGTCCCATGGTGAGGATCTTGGCCGAGGTGACCACGCGATCCGAGTAGGTCCGCTTGACGGCCGCCTGAAGCTCGGCATCCTGCGGCCCGCCACGAGCTTGACGGAGCAGATTCGGCTCCATCAGAATCAGCTGATCATCCAGTCGCGTCCAGTAGCAGTACATGTCGCCCCACTGGTAACCGGTCTGGCGGCTGCCGCCAGCGATCGACGTGGCGATGAAGATGCGCTGACCTTCGAAATTCGCAGGCAGCCCGGCCAGCATCTCGTTCTTCTTCTTGTTGAGGTAGAGCGTGTACAGCGCCTTTGAGTCATCGGCGGTGGAAATCACGCGCTCGAAGTCCTTCGAGACTTGGTCGAATGGCGGGAACTCCGGCTTGGAATCCTGGCCCCGCGCGGGTGCCGGAAGGATCAGACCAACGACCAAGGCGGCGCTGAGGCCGCTGACGCTCCAATTGCGTTCCAACATTTCAGATCTCCTGCTCGCGCTGGCGTGGCGCGGCCCACCAAAGAATTTCGTAAGCGACAAACTCGAACAAACGTCCAGCCGGCTCTCGATTTGCTCGCCGACCAATCTTGCTCATTCTACTGGCCGGGGCCGGAAATGCTGCACCTTCCATCCAAAGACTTTCGCGCTGCCCGGATCGCAACTAAGGCCACATTCCTATGGCGGAAACGCGTAAGAATCGACGATGGTTCCAAGGAAATTCCTGGCAGAAAACTCCCTTGGGGAAAGGCCTTTTATGGTTATCTGGCGCGTGATGAACGATCCTGCTTTTCGATCCGGAGACAGAGTGCTGGTGGATGGAGAAATCGGCACGATCATGAGCATTTTTCCGGATGGGATTCACTTGGTGAGGCGCGACCGGGATGGAAGCGTGGTGGCGACCACGGCTGCTCAGCTTTCCCACGCCCCGCCAGGCGAGAGGGTGCGTCAACGATGGCTGATCGCATGTTGACGCGCAACTCGACCCTTCCTCCTGCTGTTTGGTTGTCGCTCTTTCTCGACCGCTCCGACCGAAGAAGCCAGACACGCAACGAGCAAATCTCGCGCGCATTGTGGCGAGCGGAGCATGAAACAACCGATTGGCACATTTGAGCCCGAGGCAGCCAGCGGGCACGGGATTGTCTATAATCCAAGCTGTTTGCAGGAACCGCCGTGGTCGCAATTTCCGGGTCCGTGACCTGGAGTGCAGGGGGTCCGAGGAACTCAATGCATGCCGCAGTCAGATCATTCAAACCATTCCTTTCCATCGATCGCCATTGTCGGGGCCACCGGGGCCGTCGGCCGCGAAATGCTTTCGGTGATTGAGCAGCGCCGCTTCCCGTGCCGGGAATTGCGCTTGCTCGCTTCCTCGCGCTCGGCCGGCACAACCATTGAGTATCGCGGCCAGCCGTTGACGGTCGGTGAGCTCACCGACGACAGTTTCGACGGCATCGACCTGGCGCTGTTCTCGGCCGGAGGATCGGTCAGCAAGCAATATGCTCCGATCGCCGTGGCTCGCGGCGCCACCGTCATCGACAACTCCAGCGCCTTCCGCATGAACGATGATGTGCCGCTGATCGTTCCGGAGATCAACGACGATGTGCTGGAGGATTTCGACTTCCCGGACAAGGCCGGCATCATCGCCAACCCCAACTGCTCGACGATCATCGCGTTGATGGCGGTGACGCCGCTGTACGATGCAGTGGGCATCGAACGAATGGTGATCAGCACGTATCAAGCGGTGAGCGGGGCGGGAGCGGCGTGGATGGCCGAGCTCGAACAGCAGGCTCGGGACTTCGCCATCGGCCAACCCCTGACCTCTGAGGTTACCGGCCGCCAGTGTCTCTTCAACGTGTTCAACCACAACTCGCCCATCGGCGAAGACGGCTACAACACCGAAGAGACCAAGATGGTGAAGGAGACGCACAAAATCTGGGGCGATGACACGGTGGCGATTTCGGCGACGTGCGTGCGCGTGCCGGTGCTGCGAGCGCATTGCGAGTCGATCAATCTGACGTTCCGCAAGGCGCTCTATGAGGATGAGGCGCGAGAGATACTGGCGAGCGCGCCGGGGGTGCGCGTGGTCGATGATCGGGCGGGGAACAAGTTTCCCGAGCCGATCGATGCCTCGAGCATCGATGAGGTCTTGGTCGGCCGCATTCGTGCCGACTACAGCCAGCCCGACGGCATGGGATTGAATCTGTTCGTTGCCGGCGACCAACTGCGCAAGGGCGCGGCGCTCAACGCGGTGCAGATCGCTGAGAAGCTAATGGAGCGGCAAGCTGCGACCGTGTAGCCGGAGTTCGGCCTCAAGGGCAAGGGCCCCAATCGGCAATCAGCGCCAGCAAATCATTGATGTCAACTGCACCGCTGCCACCCTTGGGAAAGATGTCAGCGGTACAACCAGTTGGGCATTGTCCCCATTGGCTGATCAGTTCAAGCATGTCATTGACATTGACTTGCTCATCCAGGTTGATGTCGGCTGGGCATGCCGGGGGCAGGGCGAGTAACGAAAGATAAGCATTCACACGCCCGTGGCCGAAAAAGGCGTCCCATCCCGGTGTGTCTTGGGAAGCCGGACCGACTTGATCTTCGGCCCCGGCTTGCAGCAGTTGATAGACATCGTCGTGCGTGAGCGTTACCCCGGCCTCTTGGGCCGCACCCAAGAGAAGTGCCGCTACGCCTGATGTAATCGGCGTTGCAAAAGAGCATCCGGTAAACGTCGCGAACGTGTCGGCCGACGTGCCATGAGCAAGGGTCACGATGGCCGTTCCCGGCGCCACGAAATCAAGGGCGTTACCGGTGGCTGAATTTGAGTGGCGCAGATCTTGGCGAGTCGTAAACCCAATTGACATGGTCAGGTTGGAGGCGCCGGGAAAGCTCACATCGGCGTTGCCGATGCCGCCGTTGCCGGCGCACGCGATAAGGATTTTTCCGGCATCGCGCGCATTCTGAAGCGCATCAATCAGCGTTGAATCGTTCGGATAGTTGATAAGGCTCATGCTCACGATGTGAACGTTTGCCTGTGACGCCGCGTAGTTCAGCGCTTCAGCCAGGTCAAAGGTCGTGCCAAAGCCGTTTTGATCGACAACTTTGATTGGAACAATCTGGCACGCCCAATCGACACCAGCGACAGCAAAGCGGTTGTTGGCATTCGCCGCGATGCAGCCGCTCACCCAGGTGCCGTGACCGTGATCAGCTGCGGGATCGGAATCCTCATTGACAAAGTCCCAGCCGTTTGCAGCAATTCGGCCCACAAGATCAGGATGATTGAATTGGATTCCCGTGTCGAGAACCGCAACACCGATGAGCGAACTGCCAGTGAATACATCCCAGGCATCGACGCACTGAATGTCCGCCCCTGGCGTGCCGCCCGACTGGCCGGTGTTATGGAGGTGCCACTGCAACCCGAAGAACGTGTCGTTTGGAATCTCGCCAACGTGACCGATCCCGTTGCGCTCGGCGTACGCGATTTCCGGAAGATCATTGAGCGCTTCAAGGTAGTGATCCTCACGATCATCATCACCATTCGTGCGCACGCGCATTACGCCCGAGAAAGCGTCGGTTTCAAGGATAGTCAGTCGAAGGTTTTCAATCGCCGCACGCGCAGCATCGTCGCGCCCAGGGGACGCTCGCACGAGGATTTCTCGCGGAACATAAGTTTGGTTCGCGGCGCCGAGTGCGGCTTGTGCGGCGATCAGGTGAAGCAGGCACGCTTTGGGCAGATGCGTCATACGGTCGCCTTCTTTCAGCAGTCGATTGTACCATCGGTCTTCGGGCTACAGGGCGCTAAACACAGCCTTGTCTGTGACGGTGTGATTTAGCTTACACAATGTTGGCTACGCGTTTCAGCGCTTCGACGGCTCGCTGCTGGTGGGCTGCTGCGACCAGCAGCACATCGGTGTCGTAGGTGGAGATAGCCAACGCCGGCACCTTGGCTGCAGCCAATGCGCCAGTGAGCGATGAAAGAATTCCCACTGCAGAAAAGTCGAGCGTACCAGCAATTCGCATTGCGACAAAGCCGCGCTCGGCCTGGACATCTTCGGGTACGATCGATTCGTCGACCACGATGGACAATTCCCGATCGGTGCGCGTGACGCAGACGAGCGGCGCGGCGTTGACCTGCTTGGCCTTGTTGTCATGTTCTTGAGAACACGAGAATACGCCCGCCGATGCCTGAGCCACCCAGCCGGGAAGGGAATCACGATCGCTGAGGCGGCAGACCGCGTAGCGGCCAGAAAGCCATTCCAACGTCAATCGCCTCGCGCCGCTCATCGCTGCACATTCACCCGCACTTGGTATCCCATCGAGCGAAGCTGATTGGCGACCTTCTCGCGCTGGTCGCCCTGCACTTGGATCGCGTCGTCGGCGATGGCGCCGCCGGCGCCGCAGGAGGATTTGAGCTTCTTCAGGAGTTCCGGCAGCGAAGTGGCGACCGGATCCAGCCCGCTGATCAGCGTGACGATTTTGCCCTTGCCGCGCTTTTCCAGCCTGATGGCCGCGGTTTGCTGGCGGGGCTGTACGACACGGCCTTCGCGGTTGCGCGGGCAGCGGCAGACATCCAAGGGCTGCTGGCACACCTCGCAGGTGACCGGCCGCTCGAGTGAAGTTCCTGCGAAGAGTCCGGGCATGATCGTGCTCGCTCGCTTCTGGCTCGTTGAGTGGCGCTTGTGCGAAGCATGGACAGGCGAGACGCCTGTCCCACCGATTTCTTTCAAACACCCGAGTGCGTGAAATTGGGGATCTTCCGGGGCTGTTTGGCCGCCGTCAAACCGCCGATATATAATCGCCGCTGATTGGGGGGCGACCAATCACTAGGGGATTGGTGTAACGGTAGCACGAGTGGCTCTGAACCACTTAGTCGGGGTTCGAATCCCTGATCCCCTGTTTCGTTCCTTCTAGAAGAGTTGGCGCCGGCTTACGCCAGTCGGCGGGCTTTCGTGCCATCGCGTCAGAAGAGTGACTGGGCGCTATTTGGCGGCGATGCGCCGGCCAATCTGAATCGTTCGCACGCCATCGCACTGCACGAGCGTTGAGCTGTCGGCGGGCTCGAAGCGGCAGATCATGTCGGCACGCTCCAGCGGGAGCCGATCGCCGCCTGCGTCAATCAGGCTCAAGTTGAAGTGGTAGCTTGGGCCGGCAAAGGTGCTGGCCAGTTGACGCTGCGGGCTGTTGGGATCGACCCGCCATGAGGCGATCGGCTTGCTCGACGAATTGCTGGTTCCCTGCGAGAACAATTCGAAGACAAATGCGCCGTCCTGCTGGATCGCGATTGGGTGTGTCGACGAAAAGAGCCAGACCGAGGCCTGGATCGCGTCGGGGAATCCGTTGTTGTTGGCGTCATCGGGCTTGGAGCCGATGGTGAAGACCATGCGGTCGGCCTTGACATGCGCCGGAGCCTCCGGCGGCTGGCGCGGCGTAGGCGGCAACGGCCAGCCGTCGGAGGTTGTCACCCGATGGGTCTGGCAGCCCGCAAACAGCACGGCAGCAGCGTTGAGAGCGCACAGACAAAGAAGTTGCAATGGTGCACGTGCGGCTGACCACTGCGTACCGCCGATCGTCGAGGGGGCCGAGGTCTCCGCGGCGACTCTGCGAGACGGCCCAGCTCGCTTGTTTCGATTCAGACCGCTACTTCGCAACGGGCGTTTCATTCCTGATCCTCTTCCTCGGACTTCGCATCATCCTTCTGGTCCACTTTGACGTCTATCCGGTTTCCTTGTGCATCGTAGATCCCGCCCGTGCCGTCGATCAGGCTTTTGCGAATCTGATCCTTGATCTCCTGGGGCAGCGAGAGCCGATCGATTTCGAAGCCGGTCAGCGAATCGACTCGGCCGAAGTCGGCCGGGCTTTCGATGACATGCGGCGTCAGCACGATCAGCAGCTCGGTCTTGGCGGTTTCTTCAGTGTTGCTGCGGAACAGGGGGCCGATGATCGGCAACTCGCCAAAGAACGGCACCATGCGGTCGCGGCGTTCGTAGCGGTCGGAAATCAGACCGCCGAGGACGATGGTTTGGCCATCGTGCACGGTGACGGTGGTGTCAGCACGCCGGCGCGTGATGATGGGCGATTGAAAGTCCTCGGAAATCTGTGTCGTGCGCGCGCTCAGGCTCGAAATCTCCGGATTGATGTCCATGCGAACAAACCCGTCTGGGTTGATCGATGGCGTGACCGTGAGAATGACGCCGATGTCTTCGGGCACAACGGCCGTTTGCTGCGAGCCGACGTCGAATGCGATGGCCTCGGGGAGGCGGATGGTCTCGCCAACCTGAATGCGGGCCGGGGCGTTGTTGGCGGCCATGATCGAGGGATTGCTGAGCACCTGAAGCCGGCCCTGCGACTTCATCGCGCGGATCAACAGATCGAAATCGCTCGAAGCGATCGCGAGGTTTGGCACACCCAGGCCGGTGACAAACGCGCTGGCCAGCCCAAACCCGGCCGTGATGTCGGTTCCATCGACATCGGCGCGAAACTCCATGTCTACGCCCCACTCATCCCTGGAATCGAGTGTCACTTCCGCCAGCATCACCTGAATGAGCACCTGCGGCGGATCGACATCGAGCTTGCGGATCATGTCCTTGACTTGATCCATGTATCGCGGGCTCGCGCTCACCAGAACCGTGTTTGACTTCACATCGCCGCGGATGGTGATTTCGCGTTCGAGCAATCGCGCTGCCGAGCCAAGCTGATCGACCGAGAGCGTCGAGATGAGTTTTCGCTGCTCCTGATCCACGAAATCACCGACGACCTTGGCGACCTCATCGGCCACGGCATTGCGAAGCTGATACACGTACACTTCGCGCTCGTTGGCCTCCAACTTGTCCAGCTCCTCAACCACCTGCGAGACCAGATCGAGGTAGGTGGGCGTGCCGGAAACGATCAAGCTGTTGGTGCGGCTGTCGACGGTGATCGAAAGCTGCTGGCGCTCATCGGGCACGGCGGTGAGCTCGGTGCCGGAGACTCCGCCGCCGTCAAGCGATGGAGCGGGCGCCGCCGTACCCGGCGCGAGGGCTCCCGGGGCTGTCGAGATCGGCATCGGCTGATCCTCGCGCGGCTTGAGCACGTAGAAATTGCTCCCCTGCTTGAGGTTGAACAGGTCGGTGATGATCTGGGCCATGGCCAGAGCGTCGGCGTTGACGAGCTTGAAGATCCGGATGCTCTTGGACCCGGTGCTCGACGCATCCAGGTCACGGATCATCTGTTCGATCATGCGGATCGATTGCTTGGGGGCTGAAACGATGATGGTGTTGGTGCGCAAGTCGGGGGTAAGGGTGATGGATTCGCGGATGGCAGCGGAGACTTCCATCTCAACCGGCGCGCTTTGGTCGTCGGGCTGGGTCGCCGCCTCGTCGCCTTCGGCCCGAACAATCTCGCGCAAGTACTTCAAGACCGTCGCTTGCCGCGGGTTGGCCCGCCCGCTGATTCCGCGCCCCCTCAAGACGTTCTCGATGAGACTGACTGTCTCCAGCGCGTTGGCCGATTGCAGCGGCACGTACTTCACCTCGATCACGCTTGCCGGCCGCGCGCCTTCAAGCTGCGCGATGAGATTCTTCAGCGCGGCGATATCGGAGGCCGGTGCGCTGATCAGCACCGCGTTCAGTCGCTCGTCGGCAGTCACGCGCACGGTGTTCTGCCCGCGCGTTCGGTTTGCCTCGTCCACATACAGATCGTTGAGCATCTCGACGACATCACTGGCCCGGCTGGCAGCACCCAGCGACACCAACTCAACTTCTCGCTTTACCCCGGCTCCGGCCGTCGCTGTGTCGGCCTGGGTGAGGGCCTCGATCAAACCCTTCACGGCATCGAGGTTCTCCTGGCTCGCCGCGACAATGAGGCTGTTGCTGGCCAGGTCGGCTTCAATCGTCACGCGGTCCGATGGGGAGGCCGAGGGCCCCATCGATTGCAGGCGGTCGGACATCAATCGTTGCAACCGCGGCGCCATGATCTCGGCACGGACGTTGGGGCCAAGACTGATGACGTGAATGCCGACGGCCGGGTTCTCGGGCGTGGCGCCGATCTTGTTGACCAGGTCCTGGATCGAAGCCAAGTCCTCGGGGTTCGCGGCCACCAACAGGCTGTTGCTGCGCGGATCGGTCAGCACCAGCGGTCGCTGGCTGTTGCGCAGCTCCGGCGGCAGGTCGGCATAACGGCGGTTCATGATCTGATTGATCGCCGAGGCGACGCGATCGATGTTTCCCTTGGCCATCGGCAGCACTTGAATGAGCGAAGCATCGCCGAGGGTGTCGGTATCCAGATCGGCCGCCAGCCGCTTGATCACCTCAAACGTGTCGTTGCCCGCCGCCACCACCAGGCTGTTGGTGCGGCCATCGGCGACAATCATGGCGCGTTCCAGATCGGCCGTTTCCGGCTGCACGCGCCGCAACCGCTCCAAGCGCGCATCCATCATCTGCTGGATCACACTCGCCAGCCTCGTTGACGAGGCGTTCTTCACATCGATCGTGCGAATCTCGCGCAATTCGGGGGCAAGCTTGGAATCCAGCGTTTTGAGCATGCTTTCCAGCACGGCAAAACTGCGCGGGCTGGTCGCGACCACCAGCGCGTTGGTGCGCTCATCGGCGTTGATGATCACCCGATCTTCGGGCCGAAGCGCCCTTGATTGAATCTGCTGATCGAACAGTTGCCTGATCGTCTGCGCCAATCGAGTTGCCGAGGCGTTCTCCACCGGGTAGATGCGCACGGCGTTCGCCGGCGAGGCCGACTCGACATCGAGCATCGCAACCAGTTCGCTGACGATTTCGATGTTCGCGGGCGTGCCCACCAGGATGAGCGCGTTCATCTGCGGCTCGCCGCGAATCACCAGCTTGGTCATGGGCTGGAACACATCCGACTCCAGCACCTTTCCGCCATTTTGCTGTAGCCGCGCCATTCGCAGCCGGCCGATCTGCCGTTGAAGCGGGCTCGATTGCGGCAGATTCGACGAGCCTTCCACGACAATCGAGTTCAAGGTCTGCGCCAGTTCGTTGGCATCGGCGTACCGCAACGGGACGACCCTGGGTTCCACCCAACCCGCCGCAACATCAGAATCGATCCGCTTGCACAGCACTTCGACCAGCGCGACGGATTGCTCGGTTCCGGCCACGATCACCGTATTGGTGCGTTCATCGATGCTGAGCGCCAACTCATCAAGAAGGGCCTTGCCCACCGCCCCTTCCGGCACCCCCGCAACCTTCGTGATCGTCGTCCTGCCCAGTTGCTTGCCCTGGCTGAAGATGTCCTTCACGATGCGGGAGAACTGATCAGCGGAAATATTCTGCAGCGGAAAGAGCTGCACCGTAACGGTGTCGGTGATGGGCAATTGATCCAACAGCGCCGTCAACTCCTCGAGCGCGGCGATGTTCTCGTAGGTTGAGCTGATGATGAGCGCGTTGAGCGCGGCATCGGGAATGATGCGCACCGGCTTGGTCAGATCGAGGCTCAAGCGGATGCCGCCGGCGGCGGCGCCATCGGCTTCGGGCGGACCTTGCACCGAAAGTCGCCGCACCTGCTCCTTCAATGCGCGTGCCAGTGGCGTTTCGGATTGCTGCTCGGCCGGCCGCAGAAGTTGATTGAGAACCTGGGCCACGGCGCCCGCTTGCGCGTGCTTCAATCGAATAATCCGCGTCTGCGCCTCGGCCAGCTCCGGCGCTGAATCGATCGCCTTGAGGAGCCCGACGATCGTCTCGCGATCGGCGGGGCTTCCGACGACGACAATCGCGTTGCGCCCTGCCCCAGGAAGCAGCGATACCTTCACCGGCTCGCTGACGATGCGCGAGCCCGAATCCGCCGGCTGAGGCTTGTCCAGGCCGATCGTCTCGATCACGGTCTTGGCCGTCTCGGGTGGGATGTTTTCCAGGTCGATGATGAAGATCGATTGGCCCGGCGCTGGGGCCATCGCATCGAGCTGGTCGGCGCTGGCCTTGATCTCATCGAAGATCGCCCCGTTGGAAGCGATGATGAGATTGTTGCCGTGCGGATCGACGCGTATCGAAAGCGGCTGATTCGATTGGCGGGCTTTGGCCTGGAATGCTTCGGTGAGAGCGGAAGCAATGCGAGCGGCTGGCGCGGTTGCCACCTTCAGCACTCTCACGGATAGCCCCATGCCTGCGCCGCCCCCTGCCTCGGCGAACTGTGCTTCGATTCCTGCTACCAGCGCCTTGATCTCCTCATGCTCGCGCCCGGTTGCGGAGACGATCAACATGTTCGTCGCTGCATCGGATTGAATCTTGATCTCGGTCGGATCGGGCGGCTCCCACCAGCGACGCTGGCGCGATTGATTGAACGCTTCGCGGATCACATCCGTTACCGTCTGAAGCTGTGCGTAATTGATCCGGTACAGCCGGACCATGCGACGCTCACCTTCCGGGGGCGCAGCGTCCAGAATCTCGATCAGTTTCTCGACGACGGTGAATTTGTCGCCGCGGCCGGTCACGATCAGGCTGTTGAGCCGCGCATCGGCACGCACCGCGATCGTGTCTCTCTTCTTGCTTTGTTGCTGCTGGGGCATCCAGTAGTAGAACATGTACATCGACTCGCCCTGGTTATAGGTCAGGTCGTTCACCAGGCTCTGGACGGTGCGCTCGATCTCGGTCGCCTTGGCGTGGCGGAGCTGAAAGACGCGAAACGTCAATCCCGCCGAGGCCTCGGCGGTATCGAACTGCGTGACGAGATTCTCGACCTGCTTGAAATCCTCATCCGACGCGGAGATGAGCAAGGTGTTGCTGGAATCGATACCGAGGATCGCGACCGCTGGACCGGGGTCGCCACCGGGACTTCCGGGCGAGCGGCGAATGAGTTTGGAGCGATCGGTGTAGAACTGCTGAATGCCCTTGGCGACCGCAGATGCCTCGGCTCGCTGAAGGGTGATCGTACGAATCGGAAAGTCAGTTTTGACCGGCTTTGAAAGCGCCGCGATCAAGTCTGCCACAACCTGAAAGTCGTTGTCGTTGGCGGCGACCAGCAGCGCGTTCCCGGCCGGATCGGGAATCAATCCCACGCGCCGGCGCACATCGCCCATCTGCCCGCCTGCGGGTGTGATCCGGTCCAGCGTCTGGCCGATCAGGTTCGCCATGTTCTGCACGTTGATGGATTCGGGCAGCGTGATGTAACGAACCGTTCCGGGGATGGCGGGAATCTGATCCTGGATTTGCCTGGCCAACGCGGTCAATCGATCGATGGCGCGCGATGGGCCCACGATGATCAGGCTGTTGGTGGCGGGATCGACGGCGATGGTGACCTCCGGCTCTGATTCGTGGCCGCTCGCTTGAAGCAAGCCAAGAACTACTGACATGATCGGCGCCGCCAGTCGATGGCCTCGACCAATCGCGTCATTGCTCCCCAATGATGACGATGATGACGACGGCGATGGCACCGCCGGCGCCGGCGGCCTGTCTGCCGGCTTGCCACCACCGCGCTTGATGAGTTCCTCCAGCGAGATCACCTCCACTTTCGACTGGCTTCCATCGGATCGCCCCAGCAATCGTTGAAGCATCCGCGCCAATTCCTCCGCGCTGCCCTTGGATGGATCGACCGCGATCATGCGCATTTGGCGCGTCGAAGCAATCGTCGCCTTATCGATCGCGCTGACGACCTGCTCGATCGTCTTGAACTGCTCATCGGTCGCCCGCACCAGCAAGCTGTTGCTGGGTCCGTCGATTCGAATGATCGGCCGCTGCTCGAGCTGGTCGGGGGTGCTGAAGAGCGCTTCAAGGTTCGCCGCGATCTGGCCCGCCTCGGCATTCTGGATCGTCAACACTCGTATTGACCGGTCGACTGAGACCTGCCGGTCGAGCAGGGGCATCAACGCCTTGATGGATTCAACATCGGAAGGCAGCCCCGACACGATCACCGACCTGTTGTCGGGCCCGGCAACAAGCTTGGTCGAGGCCTGTTGGCGCCTGTTCAGCAAGCTTTGAATGGCGGTGATGACCAGCGTCGGATTAGTTCGTTGCAACGGAATCGCCACGAGAACCGGTTCTTCTTCGCCGGAACCTGCGCCGCCGCCGTCCAATTCGCGAATGAGCGCCGCTCCTTCGTTGACCGCCGCTTCATCGCCGATGACGGTCACCTTCAGCGCATCGTCTTGCGTCAAAACGATCGGCCGCGTCTTCTCTTCGATCTTCTGATAGAGCTGATTCAACTTCCCCGCTGCATCGGCGGGACTAAGCCGAACCAGGCTCAGCGATCGCATCGCTCGCCCCTGCGCCCCGTCGGCCGCAGGCACATCGAGCAGGCCGATCGCCTCGCGAAGTTTGTCGATCTTGTTCTGCACGCCTTTGGCAATGATCGAATTGGTTCGCTCATCAGCGCTGATGGCCAGCCCCGGCATCTGATCCTCTTCGATCTTCACCTGCTGGCCCTGCTGATTGATCACGAACTTCTCGACCTTGGTGCTCATCAGCGCCTTCAGCGGCACCATCAGCTCTGTTGCCTTGGCGTTCTTGAGCGCGAAAATCTCGACCGCGCCTTCGGGGTCCTCCTTGTCGAGCTGCTCGACGATCATGAGAATGCGGCGCGCGTTCGCGGCGGTCTCGGTGATCATCAGCGCGTTGGACTGCTCGATGGCGGCCACCGATCCGTAACTTGCCACCATCGTCGCCAGTTTTTCGGCCAGCGGCTTGGCGAGGGAGATATTGAGCGGGTATACGACGGTGACGATCTGGTCGGCGGTCACTTCGGCCGGAATCTTGCCGATGAACGTGGGAATGTCTTCCTTCTGCATCTGATCCAGCTTCTGCATATGCAGGTGGCTGTCGCTGACGCGCAGCATGACCCCTTTGGATTGCAGGATGATGTTCAGAATCCGCAGCGCTTCGGGCACGGCGTATGACTTGTCGGAAAGGTAGTCGAGCGTGCCTTCAGGCGCGGGCGTTTCCCAGATCACCGGGAGGTTGGTCACGCGCGAGAAAAACTCGATCACTTGCTGAAACGTGGCGCCCTTGAAGTTGAAGCGAATTCCTGAGATTGCGTCGTTGCTCACCGCCGGCGCGATGGCCGGCGCTGTGGGAGACGGCTGTGATGGCGCGGTGGCAGGCGGTGTGGACGACGCCGGTGGAGGCGGGGTTTGAGGCGCTTCTTGCGATGACGCCTGGGGTGCCTCCTGAGCGGTCGCGCGCCACCCTCCAGCCAAACACAGAACAAGCCCCACCGCTCTACACAAGCGTCTTGGTTGCATCCTCACACCTCCGCTTGCACACCGGCGCTCCGCCGGCCGGATGGAGTTTACTGATTCACGGCCACTCTGTCCCCGAAGCTTTTCCCGACTGTGACAAAAAACTTCTGCTGACCGATCCGAAAGTGCGCCGCATCGTTGTCGGCCGCCAGCAACGCCGCCTCATGCAAGCTCTCCCCAATTGCCAGACATCGCGCCTCGCGTGTCTGGTGGTTGAGCAGCCAAACCTCAATGCCCCCGGGGCCACGCGCCACGCCGGTCACGAACCATGTCTCGTAGGCGAACGCGGCCGGCGCCTGTGCGACCGCCTGAGCCTGAGCGGGCACGGCCGGCGGAACCCGAAATGGGTTGGCTGCGACGAGCTTTGACAGTCGGGCTGCTGCCGCACCGGCGTCCGGTTCGGGCAATTGCAACGAATCGGGCTCACGGCCTGGCAGGAATACCGTCGTCAACCCAATGTAGACCTCGAACCGCTCGCCATTGTCCTTGGGAACCAATCGCAGCCGATCGATCCGCTTGATCCATGGATCGGCGTCGATGAACGCGACCAGCCGCAACGCCTGCTCAAACGTTGCTGTACCCGAGACCCAACCCTCCACCTCGACAAAGTCGATTTCGTCGCGCAACTCGCGGCTGCCGGCTCCGACGAACTTCGCTTTCGCTGGCGATTCGCGCGGCTTCACAACGGGGGCGGTGTCCACCGACTTTTCAATCCCAACATGTTCAGCCAGACGATTCAATCGGGTGCGAAGCCGATGATCCACCGTTGCACGGTTACCGCCCAGTGTTCGATTGACGCGCTGTTGAATCTCGACCTTGACGCGGGCAAAGTCTTCTTCCGCATTTCGATACACTTCCAATTGCTTGGAGTCGTCGTTGATCTGCTTGAGCAACCTGGCTCGCGGCGCGAAATATGCTCCGCCCGCAACTCGATACACCAGCCACATTGAGGCGATCGCTGCAACGGCGATGATGATGATTTTCAGATTTCGGCTCATCGCTGGGCAGCCCGTATCAGAGTCGAGGATTGAGACGAATCAGAGCCCGGCGAGCTCACGATCGTTTGCAGCCGATAGCTGAACCCATACGGCATGCGCTTGCCGCCCGGCGAGTCGGCGCCGATTGAGCTGGTCGTATACATCGATGCGTTGACCAGCGCCTCGCGGAACGCGTCGGCGGTCTCGCGGTCGCGGGCTTCCCCATCGATGGCGATTGACATTTGCTGCTCGCTGCGCCACTTGGCAGTCCTGGCGTCGAACTCGATTTCTCCGGCATGCAGCACTCCCTGCCAGAGATCGAGAACGAGCTTGTCCGGCGGTGGCGCTAGCGTTGTGAGAAACGCCGCGTGCTCCAGCCAATTGGCGCCGGCGTTTTCCCAATGCTTCAGATGCTCCAGCTTGTAGCGGTCGCGGCCATAGCGCAAGTTCGCCGGCGCCAAGTTCTGCTTCTGCCGCGACAGTTTGGTGGCCTCAGAGTTCAGGGCCTTGAGGTTCAGCCTTGCCAGCGTCGCGGCCAGCAGAATGCCCAAGACGACGATTCCGGCCATCGCCAAGCGCCGCTGCCGGGTGCGCGCTCCAACATCCGGCGCGCGCCGCGGCCGCGAAAAATCAATCACCTCCGCACTGAGCGCTCGCTCCAACAGCAATCCCGCCAGCGGCCAGTGGCGATCCATCTCATGCCCGTTGGCGTCGATTCGCGGGTGGCTACCCACCACCTGCACCGGCACCTTGAGCATCTGCTCCAACGGGCCGGCCGCGTATTCGCTCACCCGGCGGTCCCCCATCACCAGCGCCACCTGCACATCGCCCGCATCGTCTCCAATGCGGTAGCTCATCCACGTCCGCCGCGTTTCGGTCACGACTGCGTCGGCGATCGCCAACTGGTCCTGTGGCTGGGGCACCTCCGCCGCGCGCGAGAAGCGGATGGCGCCATTGGCCACCAGACAGAATTCAACACCCTCGCCGGTGACATCAATGGCCAGGCCCGAAGCCGATTGCCCACGCTGAGGTTTGGCGGCGCGGTCGGCGCTCCGCGGCCAATCAAGAACTGCAACTGCATCCTGCTGGGGAGAACCGACCGTCGAACCGTTCGCGCCCGCGGTAACTTCAACCGCGCCGTTGCCGGCGGCCTTCAATCCAAACTCCAACTTCGAGAGCATCGAGTCCTCTTGGTCCATCCCGTTGAGCAGGGCCGCCGCTCCCATCGTGCGCAGCGAGATCCGCTCAATCCCCACGCCCGCCGCCCGCGCCATGGCGCAGGCGAAATCGATCACCGGCCGCGGAACCGCAACCGCCAGCACCGTCGTGCTCGCCGGCCGACGCTCGACGGGCACAAAATCGATCACCGCGCTATCGGCATCGAATGGCAGCTCGCGCTGCATGGCCAGCCGCGTCATGTCCGGCAGTTCATCGTTTTCCGAAGTCGGCAGCGTCATGCGCTTCAAGCCGACGTGCTCCCGGCCGATCGCGATTGTGGCCCGGCCCCTGGGGACTCGCGCCGCGATCAATCTACCCCCCAACCACCGCCCCACCGCTTCCGGATCATCGGCGTTCAAGTCGCTCGGGTAATCCTCCACCAACGTGCGCTTGATTTTCAGAATGCCCCGCCCGCGGCCGGCGCCTGCCAGCAGCACCCGAACGCGCCGTCTCCCCAGATCGATCGCGATCGCATCGCCGGATTTCATCGTCACCATCCTAACGCATCCACTCCACCCCGCCCCGATCATCGACCAACCAGCCAACGGCCGATTCGCTGATTTCTTTCGTGCGCCTTTGCGGGCTGAGAAGCTGGGCTATCTGTGTTCGCGGGAGCGGTCGCCGGGGAATCGTCGGTTCGCTCTGCGTTGGGTTGCTGGGGCAGTTCGGGCATCTGGTCATCGCGATCAGTCGCCTGTTCGGCCATCGCGCCCTGGGCGACCATCACCGCATCCTGCAAAAGCGTGATTTCTCGCAGATAGGCTACTCGCGCCTTTGGCGCCGCCATGTCGATCACCGCTTCGTAGATCACTGGATACGCCATGGCGCCGTCGGGATACTCTGCATCGACTTCGCCGGCCGCCACTCGCACTCGATAGGTCCAGCATCGGGTGGTGATCCTCCCGGCGAGCTTGTCGTACGCCTGGGGCTCAACGATCTTCGCAATCACCGGCCAGGCGATCGTCGCCCGATCCTGCGGTGGAAGCTCATCGCGCGCGCTCACCAGCCGGGCCGCAACCTCGGCGCTGATCCCCGGCAAACCCATCAGCGCTTCCTTAGGCGCGCTGTTGATATCGAGCCTCCCAATATGGAATTCGCCTTCATCAGTTGTGAACGCGTCGATGATCGGCGGCCACTCTTGCGGCGGCGTCTTGAAAAACCGCAACGTCTGAAAGATCTTCGCCTCGTTCTCAAAGGTCGCGCCGCTTTCGAAAATCTGCTTCAGTACGTCTGCAGACTGCTGCCCGAACCGGTCGGCCACCTTGCGGCCAAGATCCTCGGACCACCCCATGTTGAGGTTCATCCGCCGCTTGCCGCTCTGCTGAATGGCCGGCTCGACGCTAAACACCGTAACGACATCCGCAAGGCACCGAGCCGGCTCGTCCGCCAGCCGCGCTGCGACGCGCTCCTTGAGATCGCCGCTCTTGAGCTGCGCATCGTCCATCGGCGTCATCTCGTCCAGTGAGCCATAGAGCAGCTCGGCCGTGACATTCGCGCCGGGCACGCTCAGCAAATCGCCCACTGATTGAAACGCCCGCCCCGGCAGCGTCTGGCGATGGGCAACAATTGCGTCAGCGGCAGCGCGATCGATCATCCCAGTCGCCGTCAGTTCTTCAGCGCTGATCGAGTTCAGGTCCAGCTTCCCCGCCTCAGCAGATAAGCCCGACCCTCGACGGCTCCTCAAGGAACGAACGTTGTCGGCTCCTATCGGCAACACGCGCACCACACCCAACCGCTGGGGCGTCTGGTAGATGATCAGCTGATCAACGTCCAGCTGCGCCGCTTGCCCCGAGAGAATCTGCTCACGCTGCTCATCGAGCCGGCGAATCACCACCTGCACGCCCGACCACGCCAAAGCCCGCGATTGCTCGACCGCTTCCTGTCCCACGCTTGCCGCCGCATGTGTCTGTGCCATGAACAGCAGCGCCGTCGCCACCAGCGCCGCGCTGCCGATGATTACGAGCACCGCGATCAAGACAAACCCCGTGCGTGGAGTGGCAACGGGCTTATTCATCGCTCCCCCTCTCTGGCCGGCTCGCGGGCTCTTCCGCCGGGGCTGGCTGGCGCTGATCGCCCAATGTCCCTTCCGCGTCCTCAGCGTCAGCGTCGGCGATCACGAAAACCCGCAGTCGGTCCGGCGTGGGCTCATCACTATCGCGAAGATCACTCTGGCGCGCGTAGGCCCGCTCATCGAAAGCCCCGGAGCGCGTTGCAGGCTGCTCGGTCAAACCCGCTTCGCCTTCGGGGGCGAAACCCATTGCTTCCTCGCGCTCGGAAGCGGTCGGCCGAAACCATATTGAAACTTCCACCGCACGTGGCAGCCGCCCTTCGGCAGCGCTATCGAACGATTGGCGCCACTCGCGACCGTCGTGATACCGGAATCGGAGCTTATGAATCGTTCCCTGCAGTCTCGAGAACTCACCAGGCTCGCCCTTGGCACCTCCTGCCGGCCCGCGCCGCATGTCGATGCCCGGTCGCTCAGGATCAAACCGGTACTCGGTGAACTGCAGGTCGCCGAATACCTTCGCGTTGTCGGGCTCTTGGGCGGCAAGACTCGCGGCAACACTCCGCCCCAGAACCAGCAATTGTGTCTGGCTGCCTTTCACCCCGGCCCCCAGAGATGCATCCCCAGCCACGCATGTCATCAGGTCTGCGTCCAACTGCTTGATGAACGCCGCCGCCGCCATTCGCTGCTGCATGTATTCCATCGCGCCGGCGCGCGAGCGAAGCATGTCGAAGAAGAAGCCGTACATCGAGGCGACCAGCGCGAGCAGCAACGCGATCGCGATCAGCACCTCGATCAGCGAGAACGCCCGGCGAGCCCTTCGTTTCTCACTCAACCAATTCATCCTTCTCGTACTTGGCCTCACGGCCCTCCCGTAGAGACATCAACTGCCGCAGCGTGCAGCTCATCGCATTGTCCGGATCGTGATTCTCACTCTGCTGGGCCTCCTTCACCGTCAGCTCAACCAGAACCAGGTCGCCGAACTCGCTTCGGCTGGTCTTGAGGTCAAACGTCCATCCATCGGCCGAGTGATCGCGCAATTCTGCCAAACTGATCAGTCCCGCCTCCAGCTCGGCCAGGCTCGATCGAGCCAGGTCCGCAGCCTCCTGCCGGCGCTGAAGTTGATCCAGGTTTGCAAAGACGGATCGCACCGCCGCCAGCGTGAACGCCGCCGCGCCGCCGAACAGCGCCACCGACAGCATCACCTCAAACAAAACCCCGGCCCGCCGCCGCCTGTCGGTTCCGGATGGCGCGTGCCGCCCGCTCATTGCTTGGGTTTCGGCGCCGGTTCGCTCGGCTTGGCGTCGCGGTCAAATGGCGCATCGCGCTTCGGTGCGGCATCGGACGCAGCATCCGTCGGCTCGCATTTCTCATCATGCGAATCCGAAGCCTGGTCGCTCCACACCCGCTCAAACGCCGGCAGCCCGTTCCACGGATCGATCGTCAGCATGCCGCAGCGGCCGTTCTCATCGTTCAACCACACCGGCTCACCGATCAAGGCCGATCCATCCGGCATGAACACGGCCAAGCGCACATCCTGTCCCTCCAGAAGCTCATCGAACGCGTGCATTGCGGCCGGATCGTCCTTCTGCTCGGCCGACCCCTGTCCCTCCTGGTCCTCGGCCCCGTCACCCTTTGGCGGATGTGCGCTAAAGCGAATACCCCGCCCAAGCGGCCGGCTATCCCAGGTTTCCCCAATCAACTCAACCGATGCGTCGCTCGTCGAAGAAGCTGTCTCCTCTTCGCGGTCGTCTGGGACGCCCGCCTCGCTGGTCCGTGATTTGCCCCCTGTCCGCAACGGTCCAAACCATCGCACTTGAACTTGTGACGAATCGGCGCGGTAGGTCACTTCAATCGGCGAGCCCGTCAGCTGCGCGTGCGCTCGCGCCATCATCAACTGCTGATTGGTTTCATCGGCCGCCGACTCAAACGTGCGCTCGTCGAGGCTCTTGACCAAAGAAGGAAAAATCAACGCCCCCAACATCACCACCAAGACCATCGCAATGAGCAGTTCCAAAAGAGTGAGGCTTCGTCTGGGCATCGCGTGCCTCCAACAAGGGTCCTGGTCCTAGACAGTCGACTGCGAACGCTTCGTTCAACTCCCGTTGCTCGTGCTCTTGGGCGCATCCGGGGGCGCAAATCCCTCCGGCTCCTTGCTGGCGATCTCGCCGTCGGCGCTCTTGTGCCGATCGTGATTGGTAATGTCGTCGGCCGTTCCTTCCTGTCCGTCAGGCCCGAGCGATACAAGGTCGTAGTATTGCTCTCCGCGCAGCTCCCCAGGGAAACGATAGATCAGCTCGTGGTTCCAATTGTCTTTGGTGACGCTCTCTTCCAGGTACGGCCCCCGCCATTGCGCCGCCTCAGTCTCATCCTGGATCGCCTGCTTGTCGTTGAGCGCAAGCAGTCCCTCTTCTTGAGAGGGGTAGCGTTTCATGTCCAGCTTGAACCGCTTCATCGCCCCGTCAATTTGATCGATCTGCACGCGCTGAAGATCAACATCGGCCTGGTCCCTGGCCGGCAGGAGATTCACCAAGACCAAGCCCCCCATGGCCAGAAGAATGACAATGACGATCAACAGCTCGAACAGCGTGAACGCCCGCCGACGACGGAATTTCGCTCGATGGGTTCGCATAGCCAAGCCCTCCATTACTCGTGCAACGTCAACTACGTGTGCAACGTCAACCTGACCTTTGACTTGCCCCCCGAGACTCTCATGACACAGGTTCCGGCCGCCAATTGGCGACATGCAACATAGTAGCGGCTAACCCGCCCGCGCCTATGTACCAAACATCATTCGAACATCATTCGGAGATCGCTTGTCGAGCCCATGAATTTATCCCCCAAGGCTTGAGCTCATTCGCAACATCGGCACGATCAACGCCACGAAAATGAACACCACCATCCCCGCCAGGCAAAGCAGGAGGGCCGGCTCCATCAGCCGGATGAACACCGCCAGCATCCGGTCGATCCGCTTCTCGATCGTGTCGGCGATCGTGACCAGCACCTGGGGCAGGTTGTTCGCCGATTCGCCCACGCTGATCATCTCCACCACGTCGTCTCCGAACATGCCGCTCTCGGCCAGGGGCTTGGCCAGCGTCTCGCCGGCACGCACGGCCTCGGTCGCCTGATCGATCGCCTCAGCCAGCAGCGCGTGCCCGGCGGCGTCGCGGCTGATCTGCATCGCTTGCAGCATCGGAATCCCGTTCTCCAGCAGCGTGCCCAGGATGCGCGAGAATCGCGCCACGGCGACGCTCGCGACCAGCGGCCCCAGCTTCGGCATGCGCATTTGCCAGACAATCATCTGCCGCTTGACCACCGGGTTCTGCCACAGCCGCCACATCGCGATTCCACTCGCAACCAGCGCCGCCACCACCCATAACCAATACGCCGTCATCAAGTCCGAAGCGCCCAGCAGCATCTTCGTCGGCACCGGCAGCTCGATCCTGGTATAGAAATCCCGGAACTTGGGCACGAAGAAAATCATCGCAATCGCGACGATCGTCGTGCCGATCACCAGCAACGCCACCGGATAAATCAGGTTGCCTACAACCCTGCCGCGCATGTCGGCCTGATGCTCGAGGAAATCACCCATCCGGCGCAGCACCGGCTCGAGGAATCCGCCGCGCTCGCCGGCGCGGATCATCGCGATCTGAACGCTGGGAAACACATCATCGTGCGTTCCCATCGCGTCAGCCAGGCGCGACCCCTCGGCGACCGCTTCGGCCACGGCCGACATGATCTTCGCCAGCCGCGGATTGGCCTTGCCGCGTCCAATCAATCGAAGCGCGCGCAGCAACGGCACACCAGCTCGCAGCAAATCAGCGAGCTGGCGATACATCGTCGCCAACTGCCGCGCGGAAATCCGGCGATGAACTCGCCTGGCTTCCTGAACTTGGCGCACCTGCACCGGCGCCAGCTGCCTCGATTGCAGCTCAACCAGAACCGCCTGCGCGCTCGCGCCGGCGACCTTTCCCTCGATCTTCTGGCCCGCCGGATCGCGCGCGATATAGGTGAACGTCGCCATGCGAGAGCGATTCTACTGTATGGCGACACGGTCCTAGGCCAAGAATCACCTGCGGTAGCTGTGAATCAGAGTTTCGGGAGCCTTCGACCCGCTCACGACCTGTGTTGCGCAAGTGGGCGCCCCGAACACCGCCACCGGTTCAAATCCTCGTCCCTCAACCGCCATGTCCAACAAATCCTCGGCAGAAAGCGTCGGCCGACCAGCCCGCTGCCGCAGCGCGAACTCCATCCCGCCCACTCCGTGATAAGCCCGGTAGACCACCTCGGTGCACACCAAGCGATCGCTGCGGAAGAAATCAAACTCAAAGTCGTAGAGCTTGCCTTCGTGCGTGACTGCCCGCTCGAGCGCCTCGGCCAGATGCTGCCGCGCCAACCGCGGCCTGATCAGCGCCACCGCATCCACCGCCAGCGTGTCGTCCAGCGGCCGGAATCGCACCCCATCCTTCCTCGCTTCAAGCACGCGAATCGGATCAATCCACCGCGCACTCCGTTGCGCATCGAGCTGAACCCCAAGCTGCCGCCGCTGTGTTTCCGTGCCGATGTGCAGCGACGCATGAATCCAATAGCCCGGCAAGAACAAGTTGCTCACCGCATCATCGTGCCGGCTCACCAGCACATCGCCCGGCTGGAGAATCTCGCCCAACTGCCGCTGAATCTCGGGCGTTACGCGTTTGGTGTGAAACGGATTGCGCAGATCGGCGATAATTCGCCCCGAGAGCTCAAACAAGCCGAACATGGCTTGAGCGAACGCCGACGCTCTCCGTCGCCGCAAGGAATGCCAGCGATATCGCAATCTAGCGAGGGCGTATCGCGTTTTGCGCAACCGAATCGCGTCTTCAGCTTGATGCAAGTGTTCCAATACGCCACCGATCAATGGATCATTCTGCATGGCCATGAGCGAAGCGCGATGCGAATCCGCGAATTCCCTGGCTTGGTGAATGCGCCATGCGTTCACCGGGCTGGTGAGCGATTTGTACACCTGCGTGTACTGCTTGCGCGGGATGCCGAAGCGCGGCTCGGCTTCGTTGAGCTTTCGCTGCACGATCTTGTTGGGCGCGAATCGATCAACGATGAATCGCCCCGCTCGCACCAGCACCGCGGTTGCGGTATACGCCAGCGCGAACGCCCTCAATCGCTCATCGTCGCTCAGTCCTCCGTTCGGCACCTGAGCCAGCGCGATCGGCCGCAATTCTTCGATCGTCTGCAGCAACCCGGCCCGCGCGGTGAGATACTGCGCGAACCGCGCCCGCACTCGCTCATCTTCATCGGGCGTGAAGTAACCGCGTGCACACGCCCGATCGATGTCGGCGAGTTCCACCGACAGCTTGTCCAAGCTGCTGACCGCCGGCGCCAGGCTGGCGATCGAACGCGCGGCCGTGCAGATCGTTGCTTCGACGCTCATCCTTTTCCAGCATACCGATCCCGTTCGGCCGCCGGTGATATTGGCAGCGTCAGCCGCACGTCCCGCACGCCAAAGGCAAACTCACCAAGCAAACCCCGCGCGGTTCGCCGGAGCAACCCCGTCCGCGCAATGATTGGAAACGCACCGATCACCATTCGCGACAGCCAGGTCGGCGCAAAGAGCACCCGCGGCGGCTGCTGCTGAAGGCGTTGAATCCGGTCCACCTCAGGCATCCGCTCAGCCTCAACCGCCTCGCACTCCCGGTCGATCGCTTCAATTGAACCGCCTTCGCGCAACACGGGCACAAGATGATTCGCCGCGACAATTGCATCGCGCAGCGCGATGTTGATGCCCTGCCCGCCCACCGGTGACATCGGATGCGCCGCATCGCCAATCAGCAGCAAACCCGGTGCGGTCCACTTCCTCAGCATGAAGCACACGACATCCAGCAGAAACGGATGCTTGATCTCGCCCAAATTCGCGCGCAGGTGGGTTCCGAGCTCCGGCGAGACATGTTCAGCCATGTCGCTCACCCACTCCTCGACGCCGCACTTGCGCAACTCGCCGATCGACCCCTTGCGGATCACCCAGGCGATCTGAAGCGTGTCATCGAATGTCGGATACACCAGCGCGAAATGTCCCCGGCCAAGAAAAAGTCTCGCCCCGTCATATGCTGCCGCGCCGGCCGGCAGCGGCGCCTTGCACCAGACAATATCGAAGAACTGATCAGGCGTGCTTCCGGAGGCGGGGGAGTCGTCGAACTCACCCGTGCGACGAATCGTCGAGGCCCGCCCATCCGCTCCAATCACAAGGGCGCCTCGCACCTCAATTGGCTTGCCCGCAATCGATCCGCGCACTCCGATCACTCGCCCGTTCTCACGAATCAATTCCCGCACCGACGCGCCGCGATGAAACTCAAAACCATCAAACCTCGAAGCCTCGCCGACCAGCATCTCGAGCATCGCCGGCTGCGACACCGCCCGAAACGCTACTTCGCGCCCCAGAAGACTCGTGAGCTCGATCTCCATCAGCGGTTTTCCCCGCAAATTGACCTTCAACCGCCGCAGCTCGCGCACCGGCAGCGCCTCAAACTGCTTATCCAGCCCAATCTGATGAAAAACCTCCCGCCCGCTGGGCATCAGAATTTCGCCGCGAAACTCGCGCTCAAAGTCCCTTTGGCGCTCGATCAGCGTGACGGCGACGCCGTGTTTGGCCAGCAAATACGCCAGCGCCGCCCCGGCCGGACCGGCGCCAACGATGATGA
>JAKEEP010000105.1 GCA_022616475.1 Phycisphaerales bacterium
GATTGATCGTGGTCGAGCGCTGGGTGAGTCAGATTTTGCAGATGGCGGCGTTTGCGCTACTCTGCGATTCGTCGGTTCGCGCCAAGATCAAGCACGCGGGGCGAACGTACGATCAGCGGCGCGAAGCGATGATCGAATCGCTGGCTGAGGTGGATTTGCAAGCGATGGGTCGATCGGGCTTCAATATCTGGCTGCCGGTGGATGAAGAAACCAGCACGGTGCAGGCGCTGGCGGCGGCGGGCTGGGCGGTGGCGGCGGGCGAGCGGTTCCGTTTGAACTGTCCGCCCGGGATTCGAATTACGGCTTCGAGGATTGGGCCGGCGGAGTCACAGCTCTTCGCCCGCGCCCTTGGCCGCATTCTCTCGCCGGTGCGGCGAGCGCCGGCGGCTTGACATGCCACCCCGTTTCGAGCCCGATCGATTCGCTCATCGTTGAAGCGATGCACAGTATCGAATTGCGGCTTCCATGCCATCGACCATTGCATGAAGGGAATATTTGCCGGTCGCGGTCTGATGGGCAGCGCGCGACAGCCGCGCGCCGAAGGCCTCATCATCGAGGATCGATTGAACGGCCTCGGTGAGCGCGTCAACATCGAGGTGGCGATACAGCAGACCGTTCTCGCCATGCACCAGCGCTTCGATTTCGGGGCCATGGGAATCGAGCTTGGCGCTCGTGATGACGGGCAAGCCGTACCCGAAGGCGTGGAGAAGGCTCAGGCCGATGTTGACGGGATAGCAAAACAGCGTGGAGCTGAGGAACCACGGCGCGAGCTCGAGCTCATCGTAGATGGCGCCGGGAAACAACACCTGATCGCCAAGCCCGAGGGATTCGGTGAGCTGGCGCAGATTCGTTTCATCGGACCCTTTGCCGACAAGGACGACGCGCAAAGTCGGATGAGAGTGACGCAAGCGCGACGCGGCGTGGAGTAGGAGGTCGGTTCGATTGGCGGGGTCGAATCGCGAGACAAAGAGGATGACCGGACCGCGATCGAGTTGATGGCGGCGCTGAAACTCCCGAAGCTGATCGGCCCGGCCCAGCCAGTGCTCGCGGGCGCTTTGAATCGGGCTTTGGTCCAGCGCGTTGGGAGCCACGAAGATCTTCTGAGGATCGACGCCCATCTCGATGTAGCGCTTGGCGATGGTGTGGTTGTAGAACAGAAGTGCGTTGGCTGCGCGGGTGACTTGGCGGCGAGGCCAGGCGCGCCACGCCGCATCGGTCTTGGAATATCCGTGCCCCCAAAGAACCGTCTTCACGCCCGCCATGCGAGCGCGGAGCAGGGCCATGGGAAGGCTGGCGTAGTGCAGGTCCCACATGAGGATGAGGACATCGGCGTCGGCCCGGGTGGCGCTGCGCACCTGCGCCGGATGCCAGCGAAGGGTTCGCCCACCAATTCGAAGACTGTGAATCGGAGCCACCTCAGCGTTGAAGCCGTTAGGGGCAACGCTGGCGATTTCGCGCGCCGAATCGTCATAACGCACGGTCACATCGATACCTGGACGCCGCGCCAATTCGGCATACACAGGCACGCGGTACTTGGGCAGGGCAGGCTGCTGAATGACCACCCTCACCGCTTTTGGCGCATGAGTCGATTGGGGTTGCAAGCCCTGATGATACTTGACGCGCGGGCGCGTTGTTCCGGGGTTTGGACGGTGGGACAGGCGTCTCGCCTGTCGTACTTCGCACAGGCGGGCGGGCCTGCGTCACTCCAAGTTTGCCAACAAAGCTCAGCGGCGTTGTTCGGGCTGTTCAGCATGATCATCGCCGGGTTGGGGCTCATCAAACTGAAACTGGCGCTCGGCCGGCGCGGGCTCGCCGGTTGGATGCTTCTCACGGGCGTCAGCGGATTGCCTCGAAAGCAGGAACTTCAGCCGGCGCTGACCAATCTCATCGAGCTTGATTTGATCGCCTCGACGCTGCCAGCGCCGCCGCTGCGGGGCTGGCGGCGCAGCATCGTCGCTGCCATCCGACGACTCCATGGTCGTGGGCTCAGACGGTTTGTCGGTCATCGACTGATCCTCGGCGGCCTTGCGACGCCGGCTATTGAAGTTATCCATCGAATCGTCGGCAGTCTCGGCTCGGCGATCGCGCGCCTGCGACATGCGCTGGCGCGCCTGGTCCAGTTTTTGTTTGAGCTCCCCCTGTTGCGCTTCGGTCAGCTCGGCCCAAATTCGCTCCTGATACGGGCCCGGCTTGGGCCGGCCTTCTTCAATGGCGCGCATCTTCTGCCGCTGCTCGGGGGAGAGTCGCTCGCCTGATTGTCTGGCCTTGCGCGCTTCGCGGAACAGCTCTCGGCCTTCCTCGCCTTGCGCATCGGTGAAATCGTCCTGAGCCTGTCGAAACTCCGCGGCTACGGCATCGGTCTTCGACTTCTGCTCATCGGTCAGCTCAAGCTGGCGCACCATTCTCATCCACTGAACGAATGGAACTTCGACCTGTCGCTGGGTGCGCTGACCTTGGGGATTCATTTGGCCGTCGCCTTCATGCTGCGCCTCGGGCTCGACCTTGGGTCCGGCGAGGATGCCTCCATCGCCTGGTTTTGACTCGGCCGGCCCGGGCGCGCTTTGCGCGTGAACCGCATCGGCGACGATCATGACCGAAACCACGGCGAGAATCCGCACAAGTCGTAACCTTGAATGACCAACTGTCATGGGAAGACTCCTGGTTTCGCTACACGGGTAAAACGCCGCTCGCCGAATGGTATTGCCGTCCAAAGCCGCACGCACGAGGCCGCGGCGCCTAAACTGCACATTCAGAAATCGACCATTTCCATGCCGCTTTCCAGCCAGCAATTGCACGATGCCCTCCGCACGGTGAAGGATCCCGACCTGCATCGCGATCTGGTCGCATTGAACATGGTCAAGGACGTGCACATGAAGGGCGACGATGTGTATTTGCATATCGAGCTGACCACGCCGGCGTGCCCCATGAAGGACCGAATCCAGGCTGACATTGAGCGCGCCATCAGAGCCAAGGGGCGCGAGGCCGGGTCCCAGATCGGGCAGGTCAGCGTCGAATTCTCGGCCGATGTTCGCAAGCCAAATCAGAAGACTCGCGATGGCCAGAGCCCGCTGCCGGGGGTCAAGCACATCATTGCGGTGGGCGCAGGCAAAGGCGGAGTCGGCAAGTCGACGGTTGCGGCCGTGCTCGCCTGCGGCCTGGCGCGCTTTGGCGCGAAGGTCGGCCTTCTGGATGGCGACATCTACGGACCCTCCATGACCACCATGCTCGGCCTGGAAGAAATTCCCGGCCGCATGCGCGACGCCAACACCCTCATGCCCTTTGAAGCTCACGGCATCAAAGCGATGACCATCGGCAAACTCGTCGATCCGGAGAAGGCTCTCATCTGGCGCGGGCCGATGGCGCATGGCGCGTTCAAGCAACTGGCAATGCAGACTGATTGGGGCGAATTGGACTATCTCATCGTCGATTTGCCGCCCGGCACCGGTGATGTACCGCTCACGCTCGCGCAGCTCCTGCCGCTCAGCGGCGCGGTTGTGGTCTGCACGCCTCAGAAGGTGGCGCAAGATGACGCCCGCCGCGCCGTGCGCATGTTCCAGCAACTAGGCGTTGAAGTGCTGGGGATCGTCGAGAACATGAGCTACTTCGTGTGCGACCACGGCAGCGAGTACGACATTTTTGGAAGAGGCGGGGCGGAATTGATGGCCCAAGCAATGAACCTTCCGTTCTTGGGGGCGATTCCGATTCATCCCGAGATGCGCATCAACTGCGATCGCGGCCAGCCGCTGGAGAATTGGAAGATCAAGGACATCGCCGCGACGCTGGACCATGTCTGCCAGACCCTCGCGGCGCAGGTTTCAATTGCCACCATGAGCGGCAAATACGTTCAGCCGACGCTGTCGATTCGGTGATAGGGAAAAAGGTGCCAGGCACCTTTTCCTGAGAACGCTTGCGCCGGCGGTGGCATCTTCAAAAAAAAGGGTGCCTGGCACCTTTTTCGCCGCATCTCGTTCGCCGCGCTCTTTTCCCTACAGACTCAGCGCCACAATCAGCGTCGCGAACACCAGAAAGTTCTGGATTCCGTGCATGATCATGGACGGGATCAGGGAGCCGCGCCATTCGCGGGTCAGCGAGAATGCGATCGCCAGCGACATAAGTGCCGGCACTGCCAGCCAGCCTTGCGGGTGAATGACCGCGAAGATGAACGAGTTGATCAGCGTGCTGATGCCGATGCTGGTAAGTATCCCGGTTCTGGACGTCGCATCGCGAAGGTGGCGGTAAAGCACGCCGCGGAACATCGTTTCCTCGACGATGGGAGCCGCGACCGACCCCAGGAAGAGGAGTTGGCCGCGCACCCACCAGTTCGAGTCGATGATCTCCGAGACGATCGGGTGCGCGGGACCGCCGACGGGGTCGAACAATTCGCCCTCGCCCGCGAGTTGCTGCTGAATCAAGAAAAGCGCAAGGGTAATGATGACGCCCACGGCGACAATCGGCAGGCCGGCGACGTAGCCGCCGATGCCGATGACCGGCTCGAGCGCGGGCTTGGGGCCGGCAAACCATCCGGCGTCGATGCGAACCTGCCTCCACGGCACCCCGCGAAACACCGGCCAGCCGAGCGTCACAAGGCTCGCGAAAAAGGCCAATCCCACCGCAATCAACGCGATCTCGGGCATCACCGCGCCCACGAGACCCCCTACCACTTGAAGCGCCAAGAACACCACCATCCAAGCCGCAAAGGTCTCCGCATACAGGCCGTGGTGCACCGGCGAAGGCGCGAAGTTGCTGCGCACCTGTCCCGTCAACGCTAGAACGATCAAGACCACCAGGCCGATGAAGCCGAGCAACCCCAGGGCGATCAGGGCGATGATGCCCCCGACCGCAAAATAGAAAATGCCTCGGGGCGACTTGAGGACCGCTTCGCGCGCGGCCGTATCGTCGGTCTGCGGCGGCGCCAGGGCCAGCTTGCCAAACCAACCGAGTTCTTTCACCAGCAGGTCGCGTTGGGCTTGCGACAAGGCATCCACGTCCGGTGTGCGCTGATCTCTGGCTGCGGCATCGGACGACTCATCGGTGAATTCTTCAGCAGCGCCGTGCAACGTTCGCAGAGCCTTCAGCACCGCCTCTTGTGATTCGGTCAACTCGAACTCGGGATTCTTCCGCTTGGCTCTCTCGATATCGTCCTCGAGCCTTTGCAGCGCTTCAGCCGCAGCATCAGCCCCTTGAAGCTCAGCCAGAAGAATGATGTATCGCAGGCGCTGATCGACGGTACCAACCTCCAGTTCATCGAGCGTGCCGTACTGGTTGAGGTCCCCGGCCGACACGGTCGACCAATTCGCGACGCCGACCAGGTACTTGGACTGCAACTCCATGAGGGCGACGCCCAGATCGTCTTCTTCATTGGAGGCGCCGCCGGTCGGCCCGTCGGGGACAAAGGCGTGAATGCCAAGCGTGATGATCACGCAGGCGGCAATGACGATCCAAGCAAGGCCAGTGAACCCTCGCGGGCGGCGAACCCAGCCCGGCCGATCGGCGTTAATGCCCGGGTAGCCGGGTGGAATGCCCTCGGGAAAACGCGGTTCAAGCGGTTCTATCGGAGGGTTTTGTTCCATTCAAGCGATCCGTTCAGCGAAAGTCCCGAGGGTTGGATAGCCTAGCGGCAAGCATCCGGCTTGGAGCATGCAATTACTGAGGAATCGGCTGATTTGCCATCGCACGGTACTGGCACAGACTGAAAATTCAGTGGGACAGGCGTCTCGCCTGTCCGTGGTTCCCACTCGCCGCGGCGAGTGTGACTCTCAAAACCATACCCCACCCCGTTGCACCCGCATTGTTGACTGCTCAGCGGGACCTGCTATCTTGTTCTGTTCGCCCCGAGCTGTTCTGGGGCGGTTTTTTTCTCTCTGGAACCCAGTTCTGCTCAAGAAGCAGGTGAACTATGCCTCGCCAAACGTATTTCGCCAAGGCCGGTGATGTGAAGCCCACGTGGCGCCACGTGAACGCCGAGGGCAAAGTCCTCGGCCGCATGGCCACGCAGGTCGCATCGATTCTCATGGGCAAGCATCGGCCCGAGTACACGCCTCACACCGATTGCGGCGACTTCGTCATCGTCACAAACGCCGACAAGATCGTTCTCACCGGCCGCAAGGCGCAGCAAAAGCAAATGATGACCTACGTGTACTACCCCGGCGGTCAGAAGCGCGAGACCTATGAGTCGCTCATGAGGCGGCATCCCGAGCGCGTGGTCGAGCACGCCATCACCCGCATGCTCCCCAAGAACAAGCTCGGCCGTCACATGGCCAAGAAGCTCAAGGTCTACGCCGGCGCCGAGCATCCTCATCAATCCCAGCAACCTCAGGAGCTGAAAGTCTGACCTCTGACTTCTGACCTCTGACCTCTGACTTCTGACCTCTGACCTCTGATCTCTATTTCCCCAACTGTTCCCCAAAGGGACCCACCCCGGAGTCCACGAACGCATGACCGATCAAATCACAACCGCAGAAGCTCCCAAGCCCGTGATCACAAAACCCACCGCCGGCAACTGGTGGTGGGGAACCGGACGCCGCAAGACCGCGGTGGCCCGTGTCCGCGTCAAGCCCGGCGAGGGCAAGTTCCTGGTCAACGACCGGCCTTACGATCAGTTCTTCACCGAAGAGCGCGACCGCAACGACATCAACAACGTACTCGAGAAGACCAGCACCAAGGGCCGGTTGGACGTCCACGTGAACGTGCGCGGCGGCGGCTTCACCGGCCAGGCCGGCGCCATCGTCCTCGGCTTGGCCCGCGCCATTCGCCGCTACGATCAAACCCTCGAGCCCATCCTGCGCGAGAACAACTTCCTCACCCGCGACTCGCGCAAGGTCGAGCGAAAGAAGTACGGCCAAGCCGGCGCTCGCAAGCGCTTCCAGTTCTCGAAGCGCTGATCACACACAGAATCTCACCGTGGAAAGCCGGCGATGGCATCGCCGGCTTTTTCTTTCCCTCTCCCTCTGCCCGTTACGCCGATAGTCACTTGCTCCCAGCGATCCGATCACCCGCAGTGTATCCGGTTGATAGATAGCCCCTCGAAGCATCCCCGCACTCAGGGCAGATATTTCGCGTTACGCTGCCAAGCAGATTGTAGTTGCATGACGGACAACGGCATCGCCGGATCCTCCAATATGTGCGACTAGCACCCCAACTGACGTACAGCCCGAACCACAGAACAACGAATATCAGCACGTTCTCACAGAAGCCAGGCCACATTGGGTAGAGCGGTAAGAAATGATCGCGACACCAGGGGAGTACATCACTGCGTTGTGGAGATTCTGCCACTCTTATGGCGTAGTCGTCCATTTCCACGAGTCGTCCGTCGCGTGCATTGACCGCCACTCTACACCTCATAGCCAACATTGGCCAGCCGCATGCAATGTCGACGTGTATCACGTCGTCAGACACATGATCGGTCACCCGTGTAGGCAGCCAGGATCGAAGCCGGCGATCTAACTTGTCCGGCGACCGCCACATCGATTCCCCATCAACCGTGGGATGCTGCATAGTCGCCGCAAAATCACCAAACAGCTGTTGTTTCTCGAGTGATGCGCACCCGAAATGTCTGACAGCAATGCGACGATAACCCGGTCGCGCCCAAAACATCACCAGTTCTTGCGGTGAATCCCAAGGCAGAAATGTACCTCGCACACCATTCTCAAAAGCGTAACCGAGGCGGGGCGCTGCAGGATTGCCAGAGACCATTGGTATCAGGCAACACATCCAGGCGAGCAACACGTTTGTGGCGATGCCAAGTAGAAGACAATGGACCAATGTCTTCCCGCTTACGCTAATCAGGGCGCAGCGAATCATTGAAACCCCGGATCTCCTGCGGGCGGATTCCCCCCCTGCGGGTTCGGCGGTGGCAGAGTGCATGGAATGCTATATGGTGTCATGCACGCTAGCGCTTTCTTCCGCCAGCACCCGTATGACTCCGGATCAGTCTCAAACCAACCATGACATTCGGCGACAAGCTCGTTATAACACGCCCGTTGCCCCTTCTGAAGGCTATCCTTTGCCCGTTTAAGAGCACACTTGAGTCGCAATCCCGGGTTAGGGTCATGGCAATCTGAGTAAGAGTAAGCACGTACTTCGGTGCAGAGCTTCTGCTGACACGATCCATCGTCCAAAAGAATACAATCGTCATACAAATGCACCAATTCATGAGTCAGAACGGTATCAAAGTCGTCGCAGGAAAGGTCCCTTGCACATATATTAATGTGCCCTGGAAGCTCCCATCCGTGTCCACTGCAATCCCAACATGTGATTTCGAATGGGCATTGGTGCGCGTACAACTGCATGTATATCCAGCCCCTTACGCAGCTTTGGTAGGAATTATTTGAATTAAGGCACGCTATCCAAGGGCAATCCATTTCTTGTGGCTGGCCTGGTTGCGACGCGGGCCGAGATGGCTCGGTTTCTGGTGGTATCGACGCGGGAGGAGAATTTTCGGGCCGTGTTTGACAGCTGGTAGTTCCGCTGCAGCTCAATCCCGAAGGATCGGACGCGTTTTGTGGGTTTGATCTGGCATAGCCATACAAACTGGTTCCGTCCACGTACCGCATCGGATCTCGGCTGATCCACCTTCCGAGATCTGCGTTGTAGACGGCCAACACGTCAGAAGTCACGAGCAGACTCAGCATGATTGCGGCGACGATGACAAGCTGACGCGGCATGGCTGGCTCCTGTATACGTTGCTGGATGCGATATCCTGAGCTCATCATGCCCCGGCCAAATCCAAAATCAATCACATGACAAATGTCTCATACGTCATATGACGCACTGCTGTGTTCTGGCCCCTTCTCCCGCGCCCTTCTACCCCTCGCCTCGCCCCGTTCAGCGCACAAACCGGGCGCAACCAAAAAACAAAATCTCTATTTTGCAAACTTTTTCACCCTACAAAAATAGCCATTTCCCAAACCCACGACATCCCCTGCGCGCGCGCATCGCGCATTCGACCCTTCTATATGGAGGGTGCTGTTTTCGGGGGTTCCGGGGGCGCCCTTGCATCCTCATCGAAGGGCCCTCTATGTCTGCGCGCCCACATCTCACGTCTCACCATCCAGCGCTCAGAACTACACAGCCCTCAACGGGCGTGCAAAAACTAATCCCTGTCAGGCACTCCTGCGCGCAAAAACTAATCCCCTTCCAGCAATTCTGCGCGCGCCGACTATCACCTCCCGCGCGACCGCCGTGTCAAACTCGCACTGTTGCTCGCTTAGCCCTCACCACTCAGCACTCGGCGAGCCATCGCGCGCAACTCGCGTTGCGCCTTGGCCAGCAAACGCACAACCCCCAACGACTTCATCCCCAGCCGAGCCGCGATCGCCGCGCACGTCAGCGGCGGCGTGCCACCCAAACCATATCGCAGCGCGATCGCCTGCCGCGCGGGCTCGCTGAGCGCTGCCACGTGCCGCCGCAAGTCAGCCCGAAGGCTCAGCCAGCGCTCCCAAGGATCATCCACAAAGCCAAGCTGAGCAAAGACAATCGAGCCCGCCGCGTGCTTCGCCGACGCTCTTGCCCCAAAGCCGCGGCTATCGAGCTGTGCCAGCGCCCGCTCCATCGCGAATCCGGCGATGCGCTCCACCCGCTCACCCCGCCCCCGCCCTCGCCCGCGGGCCGGATCAATCGTCTCAATCGCGCTCGACACCACCGCGAACCCGAGTTTGAGCATGGACAATATGTGCTCGGTCGGCTGGCTCGAAAGCGGCCGCCTCAGATTCTGCTCGATTCGCTCGATCGCCGCTGGCATGCCCAGCACGATCGATTTCCACCGCAGCAAAGCCGCCCAACGCAGATCGGTCTCGATTTGATCCAGTTGCTCCGAGCGTGGCCACCGTCCGAGCTTGGAAATCCCGGTCGAAGCCCGCATCTTCAGAAAGTTGTACGCCGCCAGCACCGCGTGTTCGTCATCGACAGCGGTCGGCGATGCCTCACGCCACCCCTCGATCATGCTCAGCGCGTTGGCGTCCCCTGGCGGCTTGCGCAAATCCGAGACCGCCGCCGGCGCCGAGAGGATCACCGCGGCGGCATCGGCCAACCTGAACGTTGGAAGTGTGACGAAGTGAAGCTTCAGAGTGTTCAGCAGTTCGCGGCGGCGGTGATTGACCGCTCGATGCACAGTCGCCTTGGTCTTTCCCAGCCGCTGCGCCAACCGTGCCGGCTCGATCCCGCGCTGCCAGGCGCGATGAGCCACCAGAATCTCTCGATCTGTCAACGGCCCGCGCTCCGAGAAAATCGGCTCGGCAGCAGTTCGATCTTGCCGGCGGAGGATGATCCGGATCGTTTCCCGAGCTCGATTGTGCTCCTGCGCCAAACGCCCCGCCGCCTGGTTCAGCGTCAATCGCTCGGATTGCCGCAGCGTGCGAGCGCGCTCAATGATGGCCCCGCGCACATCCCCATCGATGCGTGTGAACGCCGCGGCCTTGTCCAGCCTCCCTTTGTGCCGCTGAACAAATCGTTCTATCGCATCCTCAAAGCACGCAAGCTTGCCTTCGGAATCCCCAAACTGAACGTAGTGGCAGACCAGACCCTGCTTGCGATATCGCTGCATCGTCTTGGGCGAGATCTGCATGCGCTCCGCCGCCTGCTCCATCGAGAACGCCCGGCGCCCTGCGTAGTCGGCCGGCAACTCCAACCCCTGGCTCAACACCTGCACCAGGTTCGTCAGGTCCGACAGCAGAGCCTGTCCAACGTACGTGACCGGTTCGTCCACGCGATCCGAGCGGTAGCCCGTGATGCGGAAAAGCACGTATTCATGCGGATAGTTCTGAGCCGGATCAACATCGCCGATCAGCCGCTCGACCGCATCCATTTGGCGTGCCCGCGTTTCAGCCGGCGCATACTCCAGCTGCCGGAGCAAGTCCTCGATGGCGGCGATCTTGAATCGGGCCAACCGCGGCATCGGCTCAGGGCGCCTCAACCAAAATCACACGGCCACCAAACGGGCATGCTCGAAGCCTCATACTGCAAATTCAAGGGGCCGCAGCTCCCGAATCAAGCCGTGATCGCGCGCCTTGGTGAAAAACAGCTCCAAACCCGCACGCCGCTCGGCCGTGAATTCATAGGCGATGTGCTGCTTGAGGTAGTCGGCCGCAAGATCGCCCGGCCAGCGGCGCGGCTTGGCTCGATGATGAATGATGGTGTCGATCCGCGGCGCGTTATAGCGGCGCTGCCGGTCCAGAACGGCGGCTGCCGTAGCCAATGCGGAAGGTTCAGCGTCCGCCCGCGCCATCCAAACCGCGAAGACGAACGGCAGACCCGTGTGCCGCACCCATGCGTCGCCCAGATCAAGCTGGTGAGGATATCGCACCGCCGGCGGCGAATCGGTCACCACCTTGTCGCCGATCAGAAGCATGGCCTGCGGCCACTCGATCGGCTTGTTCTGGGCCACGTGCTCGCGCGCATCGTAATCAATCAGTTCCGGCTCAATGCCGTGCACCTCTTTCAGCAGGATTTGCAGCAGCGCGATCGAAGTGTGGCTGTCGGTGTCGCAATACACTCGCTGAAGCTCGGCGATCGGTTCATTGGAGTACAGCCGCACCGTCAGTGTGGGGCCATCACAGCCCAGCAGCCCGGCGCCCAGGACACGCAACGGAACCTCGGAGCGCTGATAGTCGATCGAAGAGCACAACGCCACATCCACCGCCCCGCTGGTGAGCTGATCGAGCAGAAGGCTCGGCACCGAATGGTGAAGCTCAACATCGCTGAGCCTTTCCAGACCGTCGATCAACGGCAGCGTATTGACGAAGCTGACGACCCCAAGTCGTATCGGTCGCTGGCGAGTCGGCGCGGCTATGGCGGTGGGCATACGACAATCGTACTCGCCAACGCAAACGGTGCCACGACTCGTGTCGCCTCGCACAAAACGCCGGAATCACTGTTGCTGCCGAGGCGATCGAGTCGTGGGGGCTGCGGCGCGAATTCTCGGGTACTCCCAGCACCACCTTCCAGTCGCCGCGCCACGCAAAAACACTGCCGGCCCGCTTGTGCGGGCCGGTCAGCAAACGAACGGGTGGTCTGGTGTTACGGATTGCCGAGAATCGTGAAGTTCGGGAAAGTCACTGTTCCAAGTGGGTCGGCCTGAAGCGGACCCTCGTAGTTTTTTTGGCTTCCCGAACTTCACGGCTCTCGCCGCTACCGTGTTTATCGGCTTGCCATTCTCTTCGCATGAGCATGCGCTGCTGTTTCACTCACAGCGCGTTATCAGGACACGCAAAATCTGCCTGGTCTGCCAATGTTAGGAATGAATAACATATTGCCAGCCTGGGCAGCCTATCTCACGCAGGCAACCTGGGCGAAGCTTCGGCCGGTTGGGCCGAAAGAATCTGCATGCTTTCAATCGTCAGACCCGGACCGAACGCCAGCATCAGCGCGGGCAGGCGACACCCTCGGCGCAGAGCTTCGTGCAACACGAACAGGATTGTTCCCGATGACATGTTGCCGAATTGCTGAAGGACGAAGCGCGCCGCATCCAACCCGCACGCGCCTTGTAGATTCAATCCTCCATCAACGGCATCAAGAATTCCCGGTCCGCCCGGATGAACGATGAGCGTCGCAGGCCGCCCCAAAGCCGCGCCGGCAACGAACTCACCGATCGCATCGCGCAGTGCCACGGGCACATCGCGCGTCAGCGTCATCGCAAACCCCGTGTCGGTGATGCGCCAGCTCATCCAATCCTTGCCTTCCGGCAGGAGCAGGCTTGTGCCAACGGTCAGGCGCGGACCGGAAAAAGGTTCCAGAAACCCTTTTGTATGAGCCGTTCCGTCTCCCGGGCTGATATCCAGAAAAGGTTCCTGGAACCTTTTTCCGGAAGCCACGATCGCAGCCGCCGCGCCATCGGAGAACAGCGCCGCCGCAACCTGGCTCTGCGCATCGCTCTGGGCCCGCATGTGCAGCGAGCACAACTCAACGCAGACCACCAGCGCTACGGCGTCGGGATCTGCCGCGCAGGCCCCCACCGCCGCGCGCAATCCACTGATGCCACCGAAGCAACCCATAAACCCGATCATCGAACGGCGAACCGTCGGCCTCAATCCAAGCCGTTCGATCAAGGCCACATCCACACCTGGAGCCGACATGCCGGTGCACGAAACTACGATCAGTTCGGTGATTCGGTCGGCGGTGATTCCGCAGGTCTGAATCGCCCGCAGCGCCGCCTCTGCCGCCAGCGGTGGCGCGAGGCGCTCATAGGCCTGCATGCGTTGGGCGGTGGTCAGACCGATGACATCTTCCGGCGGCATGACGCCATATCGTCGCTCGATGCCGGTGCCTTCGATGATTCGCTTCCAGCGCTGCAGCGCGACTCCCTTGAGATTCCAGAGCTGCGCCATGGTTTGCTCGATCTCGACTTGCGAGCGGCACAGCGCCGGCGTCGCGACGCTCACGGCCAGCAACCTGGGCTGCATCGCCCAGGAATTGTGGGGTTTCCGTTCTTGTCGGGCCGGCGCGCTGGGGCGATCAACCACTGTCATGCTGCCACCGCCCGATTGATCAAACGTTGCGTGAGGGCCGGCGCGCGTTGACCGATGGAAAACAGCAACTTCGCCACCCATTGATTCGCCAGCGCCAATCCGATAAACCGGCACAATCGCTGGCGGCGTCCGACGCTTTCTCGCCAAGCGAGCGCATAGGCGTCGGCCAGCTGCGCGTCCCAAGCGCCGGGTCGGGCATCAGCGGCCACGCGCACCAGGGCCTCCGCGCTTTCGATCGCCCAGCTCATGCCTTCGCCGGTAAAGGGCTCGGCATAGCCGGCCGCGTCGCCGACCAGGGCCGCCTGCTCGTTCGCAACATGCCGGGGCCGCCACGGGAACGGTCCGATGGCGCTGAATCGCTCAAGATCGCTGCGCTGAAGTTGAGCCAGGCCGACTTCGCGAAGTGCGCCATGACACACGGCCGCGCTGCGGACAAACGTCACGGGATCGCGCGGGCCCTTGACGCCGTTGCTCACGAGTCCCGCGATGTGAAGATCGCCACCAGTTTGGCGAACGACCCCCAAGTAGCCGCCCGGAACGATGAACATGTTGATGGCATCCGAATCGATCCCTCGATGTGAGTCACCCTTCAGATCGAACGAGAAGCCGAACTTGCGACCGCTGCGCTCCGCCCTTCCAGCCAAGCCCGCGCGACGGGCCACCCAGCTTCCAACGCCGTCCGCCCCGATGATCACACGGCACGAAACGTCCAGACGCTCCTGTCCCTGCACCAACTCAACTATTGTCCCTTGGCTGCCTTGCCGGATCGATCGCGCGCTCGCGGGTTGAAACACTTCAACGCCAGCAGCCTGCGCGGCATCGACGAGCCATTGGTCGAACTGCGAACGATCGACGAGCACTCCCGGGGTGCCGACGCGTTTCTCGTCGTGCGGAGACAACGGACGGTCAATGATCCCGGCGTCGGGCAGGTGAGCCCGCCATCGGCGCAAGTTCCCAGCCGTCGGCGCCTCGTCACGAAAGCGCAACCCCATTCGGTCAAGCGCATCGATCGCTCGGGAATGCAGGCAGTGCCCGCACGTTTTGCTACGGTGTCTGGGCCCTCGCTCCGCTAGAGCAATGCGCCAACCCAATTGAGCCAGGCCTCGGGCGGCCATGGCGCCGGCCGGCCCGCCGCCGATGACGATCGCATCGAATCGCCCGCTCATGACATGAGCATAGCTTGGTCCGGCAAAGGGGGGTTCAACGCAACTAATCGGGCTTCGCTGAGCGGCGATCGACTACTTTGCGAAGGCCACTGCCGGCGCTGCACCGGCGATGAATCGCTCAATCGGCGGCAATGGCACCGGCGTCGGCGCCAAGTAGCTGCGCTTCAACCTTGGATTCAAACCGCACAACACTTGATGCGGGATTGTGCCGGCCAACGCCGCGAGCTTTGGTAGGTGATTTGGAGCCTCGACATTCGGCGAAATCAGCTCAATGGTCGTCCCCACGCCGATGCGAATGCCGCGGCGCTTGGCTTGCGACATGACATCGGTCAGATCGATTGTGATCTGATCCATGTTGACCGCGCCAACAACCGGCGCGAACCCGATGGGTTCATGATCCTCATCAGGCGCGACCGCCACGCAGGCGCCTTTGTGCCGCCCGCTGCGCGATCCCAGAGCGATCGGATAGCCGTCGGCATATCCAACCGGCACGAGCCCGATGGCGCTGGCGCGCTTGGCGGTCCAGGTCGAGCCGTAGCCGACTGAAACTCCCGCCGCAATGGATTTGATCTGCACAATTTCGCTCCGCCACCTGACGATCGGTCGAAGCTGATGCGCCGCGGGCAGCATGTCGCCACGAATGCATTCAGATCCGAAGCCGCCCCACGCCAGGCCGATGCGCACCATCGACTTGTGATACCGCGCATGCCGCAGCGCGGGATATGAGCTGGCGGCGTGAACGCGGCAACTCTTGGGAATCAGCGGCGCGTGCTGGGCCAGAAGCGCATCGAACTTCGCCATCTGCGCGTTGGTGAATTCAAGGTCCGAGTCAGCGCTGGCAAAATGTGTGAATAGGCCAGCCAAGCGCAATCGCCGGCACGTCGAGATCCGCTTCAACACGTCGGGCGCTTCGCTGATGCTGCAGCCGCCGCGGCTCATTCCCGTGTCAACCTCGACATGCACCGAAATGGTTACGCCATAGCGCTCGGTCATCGCGATCAGATCGCTCAAGTGGCCCTGATCGTGCACGGTCAGCTGCAATCGATCGGAAACCAGCCCGCGATAAACCTCATCCGCTCGCGCAATCTCACGCACCGGCATGAGCACGAGAATCGGGGATGTAATCGCAGCTCGGAAAAGCTCAGCCGCCTGTTCCGGCGTATACACCGCAAGCAGATCAACCCCGGCCGACTCCAGCCGCTTGGCGATACGCGCCGCCCCCAAACCGTACGCATCAGCTTTGACGATCGCGCACAGCTCACAGTGCGGACCGATCAAGCCGCGCAGCACACGAACGTTGCGATCAAGGTCGCCAAGATTGATTTGAAGAACGCTTGCGTCGCGCATCGGATGATTCAATCGCGGGATTCACCTCTGGAGGCGCGCCGAAGGTTCGCCCGCTACACTGTGGTATCGACATATCGACTCTCCTACGATGACCGAATTACCGATAGCTGCATGAGCGACATCTTCAATACACAGTTGACCTTCGCCGACCTTGGGCTGAGTCCGGCGGTTCTTTCAGGCGTGAACAAAGCCGGCTTTGTGCACCCGACTATCGTGCAGGCCCGGCTGATCCCCATGGCCCTGGCCGGCCGCGATATCATCGGCCAATCCAAGACCGGCACCGGCAAGACCGCCGCGTTCGGTCTGCCCCTCCTGCACCTGTTGAGCGAGAGCGACCACTTCGGCGCGTTGGTTCTGGTGCCCACCCGGGAACTGGCCATCCAGGTCGCCCATGAAATCCGCGAGCTCGGCCGGTTCACCTCGCTGAAGGATGTTGCAGTCTACGGCGGCCAGAAGATGAGCCTGCAGATCAACAAGCTCCAGAAGCGGCCCAACATCATCGTCGGCACCCCCGGCCGGGTGATGGACATGCATCAACGGGGCTTCCTGCCCTACGACCAGGTGAAGGTTGCCATCCTCGATGAAGTTGATCGCATGCTCGACATCGGCTTCCGAGATGACATTCGCAAGATCCTAGGCACGATGAAGCATCCGCATCAGACGATCTTCGTCTCGGCCACCATCTCGGCGGAAATCGAAAAGCTTGCGCACCAGTATCTTCGCAATCCCGAGCGGCTCACGCTAACTGAATCCAAGAGCCTCACGGTTTCGCAGGTGACCCAGCGCTACTTCCCCATTCAGCCCTGGGACAAGAACCGCCTCCTGGTCCATTTGCTCACGCACGAGGAGCCCGCCCTCACGCTGGTGTTCTGCCGCACCAAGCACACCGTCGATGCCCTGACCGATTATCTCAATCGCCACAAGATCGATGCCCATTCGATGCACGGCGACATGTACCAGGGCAAGCGAAATCGGGTGATGCAGAAACTGCGCGACGGCGAATTGAGCGTGCTGGTGGCGTCCGACCTGGCCGCCCGCGGCCTCGATGTCGATGACATCACCCACGTAATCAACTACGACCTGCCGGAAGATCCCGAAAACTACGTTCATCGAATTGGGCGGACCGCCCGCACTGGAAAGGACGGCATCGCCTGGTCGTTTGTGACGCCCGACCAGGGCGATCTGTTGACCGCGATCGAGATGCTCACCAACGTCGAGATTCCGATCGAGCAGTTCAAGGATTTCCAGCCCGGACCAGTTCCCGCCGATGTGGCCATCCAGCGCGAGCGCGCCGCGGCCCGCGCTGAACAGGTTCGGGTCGAGCAAAGCCGGGTCGCCGCGCCTCCGCCGGCGCTGGTTGGCGACCGCGATCAAGGCAAATTCCCCGGCGGGCTGGTCCCCTCGGCCCGGCCCTCGCGAAGCATGGGCGGCCGACTGCGATCTCGGCGAAGGTGACCGGATCAGAGCCGCGACCGTTAGGGAGCGCTGCACGCATTGCATCGCGTTCAACTCCATCCTGAAGTAGCCCAGTCGTTGCGCGATCAAGCGCCGATCGTCGCGCTCGAATCCGCTGTAGCTACTTCGGGTCTGCCGCGCGACCCAATCAAGCTCCCACCCCATTTGAAGATCGCGGGATGGAACGACGCCCAGCCCGCCAACCTTCAGCTCGCATTGGCGATGGAGCGCACCGTCCGCGAAGCCGGAGCCGGGCCCGCCACCATCGCCGTCATCGACGGAACCCTCAAAATCGGCCTTGACCAAGTCGACCTGTCGCGCTTGGCGACTGATCCGACCGCCGACAAAGCATCCGCAACCGATCTCGCCCACGCCATCGCCACTGGCGCCACGTCCGGTACCACCGTTTCCGCCACCCTCACTGCTTGCGCACTCACTCACTCAGCACCCAGCACCCAGCACTCAGCACTTCCTGGCTTCCGCGTCCTTGCCACCGGCGGCATCGGCGGCGTCCATCGCAACTGGCAGCAGCTTCCCGACATCTCGCACGACCTCCGCGCCCTATCCCACACGCCCGTCTGCGTCGTTTGCTCCGGCGCCAAATCCATCCTCGACCTGCCCGCAACTCTTGAAGCCCTCGAAACCCTCGGCGTCCCTGTAATCGGCTACCGCACGCACTCCTTTCCGCAATTTCAATGCCGAAGCAGCAATGATCTACCCCTACGGGCGTGCGTCGATGATGTGCAATCCGCCGCACGGTTGTGCATCGAGCACTGGTCAACGCTCGGCTTGCGCAGCGCGATCATTCTGGCCAATCCTGTTCCCGATGAATTCGCCATCGATCGCGCCGAGTTCGAGCAAGCCGTCGCGAGCGCAGAACGCCTCGCGTCATCGCGCACTTCCGGGGGCATTTCCGGGCGCACTTCCGGGCGCACTTCCGGGGGCACTTCCGGGGGAGCTTCCGGGGGAGCTTCCGGGGGAGCCGGCAGCGCGCGCACACCGTTCCTGCTGGCCGAAATCGCGCGCCTCACCAGCAACCGGTCGCTCCACGCCAACCTCGCCCTGCTCATCAACAACGCGCGACTGGCCGCCGAGGTGGCCATAGCCCTCGTCCAAACAATTCAAAGCGATCATCCAGCCCGATGAACGCCAATCGCACTCATTCGCATCGCAATCGGCTTGACATTCTTCAATTTGTCTGCTCTACTTATCCATGACGAGGCGGCCGCGTTGGAACGCGGTCCATGCCAGTCGGTCGGTTCCGGGGGTCCGGGGTCAGGGGTTCAGGATTGCTTTGATCTCTTGCGACGCTGTCGCTGTTTCTCTAAGAACGGCGCGGGGGCCAATACAAGCGATCGTGCAGGTTGCCTTGAAAGAGACGATCTCCCACATCGCGTAGCGTGAAGACGGCTCGGCGCATCGCTCCAGAACAAGACGACTTTTCACAGCCGCGTTCTTCGTGATTTCAGAATGACAACTCTTAGCGGAATCCTCGAGCTTCCCGTTGGAGCCGAGGGTCGAATTCGACAACTCGACGACTGCCTGATCGAAAGCCAAAGCGATCCGTTCGTTCCTTTGGAGCTGAACCAACGCTATCCCCTGCGCCAGGGCCAGCGCCTGACGGTCAACGTGGTCGAGCGCAAGCCCCGCCGCCGCCGCGGCAAGAAGCCTCGTTTCGCACGCCCGGTCGTCGAGCAGATCATCCAGATCGAAGGCCTGCCCCCCGACCAATACGCCATCCGAAAGCGCTTTGAAGACCTCACGCCGCTCGATCCCCAGCCGCGCATGAGCCTCGAGTACCCCGGCTGCCCGCCCGCCTGCCGGCTCATCGACCTCTTCTGCCCGATCGGATACGGCACGCGCGGCCTGATCGTTTCGCCTCCCAAGGCCGGCAAAACCATCCTGCTCCAGAACATCGCCTACGGCATCAAGCGCAATCACCCCGAGGTCGAGCTCATCGCCCTGCTCATCGATGAGCGACCCGAGGAAGTCACCGACTTCAAGCGCAACGTGCCCGCTCAGGTGCTCGCCTCGTCCAACGATCAGGATGTCGACAAGCACATCAACCTGGGCATCCTCTCGATCGAGCGCGCCAAGCGCATGCTCGAAGCCGGACGCGATGTGGTCGTGCTTCTGGATTCCATCACCCGCCTCGGCCGCGCTTTCAACAACTCGCGCCGCTACGGCGCCGGCGGACGCACCATGTCAGGCGGCCTCGATTCCCGCGCTCTCGAAATCCCCAAGCAACTCTTCGGCGCCGCTCGCAAGGCCGAGGAAGGCGGATCGCTCACGATTATCGCGTCGTGCCTGGTCGACACCGGCTCCCGCGCCGACCAGATCATCTTCGAAGAATTCAAAGGCACCGGCAACATGGAGCTCATCCTCGATCGCACCATCTCCGAGCAGCGCCTCTTCCCAGCGATCAACCTCGCCGCCTCCGGCACCCGCAAAGAGCATCTGTTGATGAGCGAGCAAGAACTGAAGACGGTGACCGCCCTGCGCCGCCGCCTCATGGCCATGAAGCCGCCGCAACAGATTGAGCAACTGCTCTCCGCCCTGAAGCGATTCCCGACGAACGAGGAGCTCGTCCGCGGCTGATCCTCTTCTCCCTCTCCCTCTGGTCGCAGAGTCGCCGCGGAGACAAGAGGGTCGGGGTGAGGGCGGTGCCACGACTCGTCCCGAAGGGCGAGTCGTGCCGGGGTGAACAGATCATCGTCGA
>JAKEEP010000106.1 GCA_022616475.1 Phycisphaerales bacterium
ATGTGCTTCATGGATTGTCTCCTGTCTGCTTGACTGAACCAATCGCGCTCGCGCCCAGCGCCACCCGACCATCAACCGGCTTAGTCGCTACGCAACCGACCCCGGCCTCCGATCGCGGCCGGCCGAATGCCTCCGGATGCAGATACAGCCCGCGCTCACCATCGGGCTTGATCTGCTCCACCACGATCGGGTTCATTCGCGCATAGGCGTCGTCGCGAACGCCCGTCACTTGCCAAGAGACCTTCACGCTCGGTTTGCTGGTCCGAATGCGAAAAGAATTGTCCTCGATCTCTTCAACGACCTTTGCGAGGACGAAATCGTCGCTGTCATCGATCACCGTCAGTTGATAGCGGAAGTCGCGATTAAGCGCCTCGAAGTAGTCCGGCAGCTCAATCGTCGCGCACCCGTCATCATCCGTGACCACGTTGCCGTTGTAGATGTTCATCATGTCCGGCGACTCGACGAACGAGTGAAAGAGGTACTTGCCGGTGGGGTCGAGGGGGTGGTCGATCTTGAACGAGCCTGAAGACTTCGTCAGCAGACCGGCAACATCCACGTGCCCAATGAACTGGGCGGCCGCCCACGGTGAGTTCGCAAGGACCGAGAGTGCCGGCGATAGAAACGTCCCGCCCGACAGGTGAAGGGCAGTGCCGTCACTGTGAACATCGAGCTGCGCAAACGACGGCGCTGTCCCGATTCCCACGTGCCCGTCGTCGCGGATTGACATCCTGGTGATGTTGCCGTTGGTCCTCAGCTCCAGACCATCGGGCGTGTTCGTGGCATTGTAAATGATCGCGCCCGCCGCGTTTCCTCCGATCGGATTGCCAAACAGAATCCCACTCTGGTTGTTTGCAGGCGTCAGGACATTGATGTAGGTGTTCGAGTTGTTCTCGGCGACAATGACGGCGCTGGTGTTGGGCGCCAGGCCCGGGTCGCCGCCGCTCACTTGCAAGAGCCGCTCTGGGGCCGTGGTGCCGATGCCCACGGTGCCGTTCCCGCCCACGACCAGCCGCTCGCCCCCATCCACGAACAGTTGCCATCGATTCGTCGAACTGTTGAAGTAGTGGTAGGCGTCCACGTCACCGCCGGCCGAATAGCCGTAAAACGGTTCGCCCGTCGAAGCGGTCTCGACGTACATCCCCCCGAATAAGGTCGTGTTCCGGTACAGGCCGAAGATTTCGGCGGTGGTCACCGGCGTCGGTCGACCGATGCCGGCAAAGGTCAGCGCGTCGTTGACGAAGATGCCGCGTGTCTGAATGGCGTACGGCGCGCGTGTGATCGGCTGGCGCGGCGTGAGCACAACCCCATCAACGGTGATTTCCAGCCAGCGAGAACTATTGTCGAACGCCGCGGCGCCGAAATCGAGTTGGACCGTCAGGAACCCATCGCTCACGACGACTGGATTCACCGTCACCGTGGAGCCGACCTGGTTGCCCAACATCGCGGCGTCAAAGAGCGCGAACTCAACGACAAAATTTCCATTGGCCGGCTGACCTCCGTCCATCAAGCGGCCCTGGTAGGTGAACGTTGTCGAGCTTTGCCCAGGCGCCGCCGCCGCCAACACAAGCAAGGCGAGAACTCCGTAGGTGGCATTCGCAAACCTGATCATGTTTCTGCTCCTGATCGGGGCTGATGCTTGCTCACTCGCACAGTCGCCGGATGCTTGTGCCAGTTCAGCGGCCGGCCAAGCGCCGTTCACTCATGGGCACAATCCCCAGAGACCGATCAGAATCAAGAGGTCGTTGATGTTGATGGCTCCATCGCCGTTCAGGTCGCCGGCGCACGACTTGCAGCCGACATTCACCGCCACCATGAACTCGGAAAGGTGATGGATCGCCCCGTTGCAGTCCAGCTGCGCCGAGTCGGTGACCACCAGCCGCAGCACGTACGGGCAGTCCAGCAGCGCATTGGTGTCCCAGTTGCCCAGCAGGCCGTTGATCACCGGCGTGTTTCCGGTGGCGATCGTGACCCAGTTGTTGTTGCCGCCGCCGCTGTATTGCAACGCCCAGCCGGCCAGGTTGGCGTCATCGGCGGTCCCGATCACCGGCACGATGCCTTCCACGCACTCGCAGTTCACCGGGTCGGTGATGATCGCCGTGGGCGCCGTGTTGTCCACGATCACCTCGTGCTGCGCGCTGGCAATATGGTGGCACGAGTCGACGGCCTCCACCAGCAGGAAATACGACCCGTCGGCCACCGTCGTGCTGTCCCACACGCCGAAGGTCTGATTGATCTTCGGGCCTTGATAAATCGGATTGATGGGATCGATCGGGAAATAGCTCACGCCATCAGGCGAATACTCGACCGTGTACTCTTCCTCGCAGACGCCGTCGTCGATGATGCCGCCCGGGCAGACGAACCCGCCGACCACATCGCCGGGCTGGGGGGTGGCGAACGTGAGGTTGTCGAACTGCTGATCGACCCAGACGATGGTGGTGTCCACCGCGATGTCGCCGAGCGTGTTCTCGACCGTGAGGCGCAGGAAGTAGAAGTCCTGGATGAGCCCGCCGGTGTTCCAAACGGCCAGGACGCCGCCGGGCGCCGGCACGGGGGCGAAGAACGTGCCGATGAGCGACCAGTTCGGGTCGAAAATCCGCCGGTATTCGAGCGTGTAGTGATCGAACGTGCCGCCGCCGGCGTCAGCGATGCCGCTGATCGTCACCGGGTCGCACACACACTCCAGCGGATCGCGCTCGGTGATCAGGGCTTCGGGCGCAACATCGGCGAACAGCGGCGAGGCGACCGTAATGGTCGTGCTCTCGCCGCTCTCCAGCGTCAGCGTCATGTCGCCGGCCACCACGAATAGCAGCGCATTGGTCTTCGCGAAGAACGCTCGGCTCTCTTCGGTTTCGTGAATGGGATTGTTCACGAAGCTGTAGGTGATCTCCGCTCCGCTTACGCTCCGCGTGGCCAGTCCGGGCTCATGCGTGCCTTGCGAGGTCGGGTCCCAGTCCACATCGCAGCTGTACCCCGTGTAGTTGGTGACCGAGGCGGCGACCAGCGCGCCAATCGTATCGACTTGCGTGTCGCGAAGGCGCTTGGAGAAGATCAGCGTGTTGTCGAGCCTGCGAACGACGCGGTCCTGCACATTGCCGGCCAGCAGCGTGGTGCCGTCGGCGTCGGTGATTTCGTAGGGCACCAGCACGTCGTAAACGACGACGCCGGGTCCGAGTAGTGAGCCGGGTAGCGCCGCCGCCCCGCCGGGCGGCAGGTTTACGCCCAAAGCCGATGTCGTCAGGCCCAGCAACCCAGCCAGACCTAGAAGTCCGATTGAATGATGTGTTGAACGCTTCATGGTTGTTCCTCATTTCTCAAGTCGCAGTTGGTTGGGCGTGCCGGGCGTGCCTCCTGAACATTCACGGGCAGGTTCCCCACGCGCTGATGACCGCCAGCAGATCGATGACGTTGACCACTTGATCGGCGTTGATGTCGGCGGGGTTTGGGCCCACCGCGCCCCACGCGCTGATCACCGCCAGCAGATCGTTCACGTTGACCACTAGATCACCGTTGATGTCGGCCGGACACGTGTCCCCGCTGACGGCACCGGGCCAGAACCCGCCGGTGAGCGAGAATGTGCCGCCGATCAAGGGGACGCCCGCATCGGGCTGGCCGATCGTTCCGCCGAGTTCGAACGAACCACCCACCGAGAACGTCGCGCCGCCGCAGTCGATCGTGTGCCAGGACAGATCAAAACCGCCAGCGATCCCGCCCTCTTCACGTGCGGCCGATAGGTTTGCACTCGCGGCGGTCAGCGCGATCGCGAGTCCGGCCTTCAATGTCGAGCGCCTCATCGCACGCCTCCTGTCTGGGAATTCAGCAGCGCCTGTAGCGTTGCTTGCAACGCGTCGACTCGTGCGCGAAGCTCGGCGTTCTGGTCGCTGAGCAACTGAATCTGTGCGTCCTTCTCGCGGCGAAGCTCGCGCAACGCTTCAACCGTCAGCGCTTCGAATCCGCGATACGTCAGCGTCTTGTAGCCGTCTTCCTTCATGTCGACCCAGTCGGGGAAAACCTGCTCGACGTCCTGGGCGATCATGCCGATGCGCTGGCCCGGAAGCTCGTTGATCGATTCGGGATCGATGTATTCGAAGCTCACGCCGCGCAACTTCATGAGCTGATCGAGCGCATCGTCAAGATCGGCGATGTTCTTCTTCAGCCGAATGTCGGACGAGTTGGTCCACGACCCGCCGCCGGGCTTGCCGGCCAAGCCATCGACGTGGAGCAGGAACGCGGGATTCGTCGTCCCGATGCCGACCTCTCCGTTGCTCTGGACCGTCAGCCGGGGGTTGAAAGGGTCGCCGTTGACGAGGTGCCAAGCCCCGGTTGAGCCCTCGTAGTAATGCCACATGTCGGCATTTCCGCCGGCGGAATAGCCGTAGAACGGCCATGCGTTTACCCCGGCCGTTCTGACATACATTCCGCCGTAATCGCCCGATTGGAACGCCGGCGTGCCCACCACAAGACGCCCCGCGCCGATCGGCGTCGATGCTCCGATGCCGACGAAGTCATCGAAGAACACCCGCCCCTGGAAGTAGCCCGCCCAGCCCGCTGGATCGACATTGACTCCAAAGACACCCACTCCTGTTGACGCATACCCGAACACGCCGTACCCATCATTGGTGGCCCCGAAAACGCCTCGCCCGTTGCCGCCGCCGATGTCGGAGCCCCACACGGCGACTCCCCCCGGAGCGTTGTTGATGACATGGAGCTGACTTCCTGGCGCCGTCGTGCCAATCCCCACATCGCCGTCCTCTTCCACAAAAATCCCGCGCGTTCGCATCGCAAACGGCGCCCGCGCCACCTGCTGGCGCGATGAGAGCGTCACGTTGTTGATCGCAATCTCGAGCCATCGGTCGGCATCGGTGTTGAACGCGTCGGTGCCAAAGTTGATGGGAAGCGTGAAAAGACCATCGGTCACCGAAACGCCGCTGGCCAGCGGTCCCGCAACCAGGGTCCCTCCGCTGGCCGCGTTCCACAACGACACCTCGATCGTGTACACGCCGTTCGCCGGAACCCCGCCATCCAGCAGCCGGCCCTGATAGGTGAACAATGAGGTCTGTGCCTGCGCCCGATCGATGCACGCCCCCAGCGCCGCTGCACCAGCAAGTGAAGCCCACGCCCAGAACGTTCGAATTCGATGTTGCATAGAAGCCATTGATGTGTGCTCCTCAGATTCAGCTTGGTTTGAGAACGACCAATCGTTCAGGCCAGCCCCACACACAAGGTCCATCACTCGCACGAACCCCACGCGCCGATCAGCGCAAGGAGATCCTCAACGTTCACCGACCCATTCCCACCCACCGGGGTGATGTCGGCGAAGCATGCCTCGCAGGCTCCCCAGTTGCCGATCAGCGCCAGCAAGTCATTCACGTTGACGGTGAAATTGCCATCGAGGTCCGCCAGGCAATCCGGCACAGCCTCCCCGAACTGCAACTCATCCGGATCGATGTTGAAGAACGCCGGGCCGTCGTGCAGTTCCGGATCGAAGTTCGTCCGGCTTCGAGTGACGCGAAAGCTCGACCCAACCGCCATGCCGTCGAACGCGCCGTCAGCCACCATCTGCCAAGCGCCTGCTGCGTTCTTTTGCAATTCGACCACTCCACCATTGGTGGTCACGAACAGATGCCCGGCATCATCGGCGTCAATTCCGGTCGGATGCTGAATGCCCGCCATCGTGATCGGCTCAAACGTGATCCCTCCCGCCGCGTTCTGCTGCAGGCCGTAAATAGTGTTGGAGCCTTCGGTCACGATCCAGTACTTGCCATCGACTGGGTTCAGCGTGATCCCCGCCTCACCGCCGCCCAACATGACCTCATCCGGAATGTTGAGAAACGTCGGCGCATCAGCAAGACCATCGGGATAGCGAAGGAGCCGCCGATCAGGAACCGACAGCAACACGACTTCGTCCTTCACATCGTCGTAGGTCATCGCTTCCACGGGCGATGGCAATTCAACCAGAGGATCCGGTGGATGCTGCGGATCAGGTGGAATCTCAAGCATGTGAAGCAATCCAGTGTTCGACAGCACATAGAGATTGCGCTTGCGCCCGAAGACCAACTTGTCCGCGCCCGGAATCTGCCCCACAACCTCCGATTGCCCAGTGAGCGGATTGAAATGCTTGATCGTGTCTTGAGCCCCAGCCGCGCCCGGAACCAGCGCTACATACCCCACCAAGTCCGGATCAATCGCCACGTCTTGCAGGTTGGCGTTGGCCGACACCGTGTACTCAGCGATTTGGTCCCCGTTGGAACCGTTCAGCAGCCACGGCGCGTAGACCATGATGATCCCCGTGTTCGTGAAGCCGTACCCGCTCTTGGGCCGAATGCCCATGTAGCCGTCAATCAGTCGAATGAGCTCATCGCCCTCGGTGTAATTCAGCGCCGTCATGTAACGCGTATAGCAATTCTGGCCCTGCGGGCAGAACATGATCTGGTAGTTCCACGCGTCGAATTCACGGTTGACAAATTGCGATTGTGTGGAGTTCGTGCCGTCATCGGCCGGATCGCGCACGGCAAACGTGTGGTTGAACCCGTTGCTCGACCCCTTCACGTAGGTCATCGCGTGGCCGCCGTTGCGAGCGCCCACTTCAATCCAAATAGACCCGTCATCCACAACGGTGTATCGCCCAAACGCCAGCGATATCAGGCTGCCGCAAATTGCGGTTTCAGTGAGGTTCGAAAAGTACGGCGTAAAGTTCTGCGTTGGGAAATAGGCCGTGACGGTGAACTTGCCCGACTCCCAATCCATCCACAACTTTGTCGCGTTGAACGCGTCGTTGCCGCCCGTGCCCCCGGAGGCGCTGGTGTTCATGAGGATTCCCATCGTGTCGATCGCCTCCCCGGCGTCGTTGTACAGCGCGTTGGATTGCCAATTGCCCGGGCCTGGCGCAACCGCCGGAAAGCCGTGATTCGCCACGTACATGATCATGTTCATCGTGCTGGTCGGCACGCAGTACATGGACCCGTTGCCCGGCAATCCGTACGGGTTCGGATGCATCGCCAGGCTGCGCCGCTGATCCAGATCGGGCATGTGCGTGATCTGGTAGCTGAAGTTGGTTGGGCCGTTGTAGATCGCCGTCACCACGTCGGCCCTGGTCGGCGCGGTCAGGGGTCCGCCGCTCCCCACGGCCCAGGTCAGAATGACGAGCACGATCCGTCTGTGTGAGGTGGTCATGACAAGCTCCTTTGGGAAGTTCCTACTGCGTTCGCGGGCGTGCCGGGCGCGTTTTGAGCACCCATTGGGGTGCCGCTGGCGTGCAAATCCGTGCCGTCAAGCGCACCGGCCGGGTTGTCAAGCTCATTACGCGGAACCGCAACTCCAACTCCATCACGGAGCTGGCGCGCCGAGCGGTACAATGCGTTCATGACGGCCCTGGCGGACATCACGCTGCTGCTGCAGCAAGCCGGGGAAGGGCGATCCGGCGCGCTCGATGAGCTGATGCGCGTGGTCTACGCCCAACTCGAGCGCATGGCACAGGCACACCTGAGGCGGCAATTCGGCGACCGCGCCGGCGCCGTCACCCTCGAACCCGCCGCCCTGGTCAATGAAACCTATATGAAGCTGATCATGCAGCGCAACCGCTACGACAATCGCGGGCAGTTCTTCGCCATCGCGACAACCGTGATGATGCGGGTGCTGATCGATTATCGCCGCCGACGCGATGCCCTCAAGCGCGGCGGCTCCGACACCCGCGTCATCCTTCAGTTCGACGACCGCCTCGTCACTGAGCGCGGCGAAACTGAGCGAAACCAGATCGAAGTCGAAGCGCTCAGTGTGGCGTTGGCGCAGCTCGATTCGCTCGACCCGCGCAAGGGCGACGTCGTCAAGATGCGCGTGGTGTGGGGCCTCAACAACAACCAAATCGCCGAGGCGCTGGGCGTCTCGGTTCCAACCGTCGAACGCGATTGGCGCTTTGCCAAGGCCTGGCTGGCCGAGCAGATTTCCCAGTCCGCCGGCTCGCCTGCCCAGGCTGATCGCCCCGCCGAAGATTGATGGGCTTGACGTGTGCCTTTCGCGTATTGCAGGAAGATGATCTGCGTGGACAAGGAGCTGTTTCAACGCGTTGAGGAGCTGTTTCAGGAGGCGATTGATCTGCCGCCCGAGCGCCGATCGGAGTTTCTCAACGGCGCGTGCGGTCATGACTCCACGCTTCGCAGTGAAGTCGCCAAGCTCCTGGATCGCTCCCAGTCCGGCGCGGCGATTCCCTGGATCCGCGAAAACCTCGCATCCGGCGACGACCATGAATGCAACGGCCAACGCTATCAGACCGAAGATTGCGCCGGCCAGACCATCGGCCCCTACACGCTCATCCGACTGATCGGCGAGGGTGGATTTGGCTCGGTCTACCTCGCCCAGCAGCAGCATCCGGTCCGCCGCACTGTTGCGCTCAAGATTATCAAACTTGGGATGGACACCAAGCAGGTCATCGCCCGCTTCGAGGCCGAGCGTCAGGCCCTGGCGATGATGGATCATCCCGGCATCGCCCGCGTCCTGGAGGCCGGCGCGACCGATCAAGGCCGGCCCTACTTCGTCATGGAACTGGTCGACGGCGTGCCCATCACCCGCTATTGCGATGCCGCCTCCTTGACCACCCGCCAGCGTCTGGAACTGCTGGCGGCGGTCTGTCAGGCGGTCCAGCACGCGCATCAAAAAGGCGTCATCCATCGCGACCTCAAACCGTCAAACGTCCTGGTCACACTTCAGGACGGCCGCCCAGCGCCCAAGGTCATCGATTTCGGCATCGCCAAGGCCATGCGCGATCGCCTGACCGAACGAACCCTCCGCACTGATGATCGTCATCTGATTGGCACGCCTGCCTACATGAGTCCCGAGCAGGCCGAGATGGGCGGAGTCGATGTCGATACTCGCACCGACATTTACTCGCTGGGTGTCCTGCTGTACGAGCTGCTCACGGGCACCACTCCGTTCGATTCGCGCACGCCCAACGGTTCCACGCCCAGCGATCTCCAGCGCACGCTTCGGGAACTGGAACCGGCGCGCCCCAGCTCGCGCATCGCCGATCTGAGCCGATCGCATCTCTGGCGCAGCGCAGCGCGACAGGCTCAACCGGCGCCCGCTTCGAGCGAAAACGGCCATGAGACGCTCTCGATCCAAGCCATCGCCCGTCAGCGCTGCACCGACCCCGATCGCCTGCGGCGCGAGCTTCGCGGCGATCTGGATTGGATCGTCATGAAATGCCTGGAGAAAGATCGCGCTCGCCGGTATGAGACCGCCAACGGCCTGGCCCTCGATCTTCAGCGTCACTTGAACCACGAACCAGTGTCGGCCGGCCCGCCGGGAACCATGTACCGCCTGGCGAAGTTCGTCAGGCGAAGGCGCGGCTTGGTCGTCGCCGCCGCCGCCACCGGCCTGGCGCTCGTCCTCGGACTCATCGGAACGACCTTCGGCGTGTTCTGGGCTTTGGAGGAGCGCGATGCCGCGCAGAAGTCGGCCAAGGAGCAGAGCACGCTGCGCCAGGAAGCCGATCAGGCGCGCACCGCCGCCGAGCGCGCCGGCGCCCTGGCCACCGACCACGCCGCCCGCGCCCAGTCGGTCAGCGCCTTCCTCATCCGCACATTAGGTCTCACCGACGTCGACATCACCCAGGAAGCCAGCATGTCGGTCGATGCCCTCTTGGATCGCGCCGCCGATGAGGTTGGCCTTGCCTTCGCCGACCAGCCCCAGGCCGAAGCCGTCGTTCGCACCGCCATCGGCCGCTCCTACGCATCGCGCGGTGAAATCGAGGGCGCCGATGTCCACCTGGCCCGAGCCCTCGAAATACAGCGCCGGATCGCCCCCGATGATGGCCAGGCGATGTATGAAATCCTCTGGCCGTATTGGCGCGTGCTGCTGGAACTGAGTGATCCCAGCGCCACCACCCGCCAGAATGAAGCCCTCAGCGTCGGCCGGCGGATCATCAAACAGCGCCAGCCCCAGGTCGCCGATGCCCTCGATGGATTCGTCAAGCACTGGAAACGTCCCTTCGATCGTGCCAAAGCCGACGAATTCTTCCACACGGCATTGACGCACGCGCGCAACGACTTGCCGGCCGACGACCCGATGTGGCTCTACCTGGGCGATCATTTCCAGATCGCAGGAAGGGCCACGCGGTCCGTGGCGCCCCAGGCCGCCGCCGTCTACCTCAACGAAGCGCTCGAAATCTATCGCCGGCAGCTTCCAGAAACCAACACCCGCATCGTTCACACGCTCGACGAGCTGATCTTGTTGGAAATCACCGATCGCCGCTTCGAGCACGCCCAAGAGCTGGTGAATCGCGCCCTTGACCTTGCCTCAAAGGTGCTGCCCGCCAATCACTGGTACCTCGCCGCCCTCCACGGGCGACTGGCCCGCTGCCGCATCGAACAGCATCGCTTCGCCGAAGCCGAAGCGCTGCTCCAGGAACATCAGCCAACCATTCTGGCCAGACGCGGCGTCGCCAGCGCCGAAGCCACCGAAGCCGCTCGATTGTTCGTCGAGCTCTACGAGCTATGGAACAAGCCCGAGCAAGCCGATGCCCATCGCGTGAATCTCGCCCGCTGCCTGGCCGGCCGATTGCGCGGCTTCAACATGGCCGCATTGGACCAGGTCATTGGACCATCGCATCCAGAATTGATCGCCGCGATCCGCGACCTGCGCTCGGCGGTGCGCCAGCCCGATTCCGATATCGCGCCCGCGCTCGATCGCGTCCTCGACCTTCGCCGTGCCGTCTTTGCCGACGACCATCCCGTCGCCGCATGCATCGGTGAGGTGATCATCGACTGGGCCACCATCCATCGCAACCGCGGCGGACCAGTCGATCAGACCAATCGCCTCCTGCTCGAGGGGCTCGCCATTGATCGCGCCGGCGGCTGCCGCCACTACTACAAGCGAGTCAATCCCGTCTGGCAACTGGCCAATCACTGCAACGCCTTTGGCCAGTTTGAGCAAGCCGAAGCCTATGCTCGCGAGGGCATTGCAATCTTCGAGGCCGGACCCCCCGATCGCACCGGATACGTCGATTGTTTTCACAGCGTGCTCGGGAGCATTTGCATCAATCAGGACCGCTTGGACGAGGCCGAAGCGCTGTTGGTTCCCGCCTTCGAGCGGTTGCGCGCCTTCTGCGGTGAGACCAACGGCAACACCGTCATCGCGGCCGGGCGCCTCGCCGAGCTGTACGCCCAGCAAGGCCGACGCGCCGAAGCCGAACGCCTCGCCACCCTCGTGCTCCAATCGGCCCTCCACGACCCGGCCAACGGCGAGGTCCTCAACAGCGCCGCCTGGGATGTTGTGAAGCTGCCCGGCTA
>JAKEEP010000107.1 GCA_022616475.1 Phycisphaerales bacterium
CCCGGAACCCCGTAAGGCCGGTCGAACTTTCTGCGCCGCCGGTCCGTCTGGACTACCATAAGACTCGCACGGCCAGGAGATATTCCATCAAACTCGCGGCGAGCCGATGACCTCCATACTTCAGGGCCGAGGCACGGTTCGCACAGCCATTTTTTCACCCCCCCGAAGGGATGTCCACGAGAGCGCTGATGCCTATCACCACGACTGTTGCACCATTGTACAGGGCCCAAAAACTGCTGGTCGCCTTCCTCTGCATTGTCTTTGGATTCTGGGGGGTGTACGACTACGTGTGGGCCATTCCCGCTCAGCAGTCCCGGTACGATCGCTACGAGCAACTCAAGACCGAGCTCGAGAGCCTTGAAAGCCGCAAGCTCGAACATCTGCAGCGCGGCACCAGGCCTTCGCAATCGGAGATCGACGACTTCAACCGAGTCAGCGCAGCACTCACCGCCCTGGCCCCGGGCGGCAGCCCGCCGGTGAAGGTCAACAAGTGGAATCGCGCCACGCAGTGGTTCTTCATCTCGTGCTTGCCCTTCACGTTCTATTTCTTCTGGCTGTATAAGAAGGCGAAGCGCCAGGTCTACCGCCTCGATGAGTCGGGCGTGTTGCATTTTGAAGGCGATCCGGTTCTCAATTCCGGCGCCTGGCGTTTGGATGACATCGCCGACATCGATATGGAGCGATGGATGAGCAAATCGATCGCGCACGCCGTGCACCGCGACGGAAGACGGCTCAAGCTCGATGCTTATTTGCACAAGAATCTGGACCTGATTATCGGCGCGTTGGCGTCGCGGCTGCATCCGGAGAAGTGGGATCAGCAGGCCAAGCGGGTGAAGGCCGGGGACGGCACGGATTCCGATCAGGATGCTGAATCGGCGGACGAGCCATCGCCTCCGGTTGCGGCGTGAACACCAGACAGTGGGACGGAAATTGTTGTTCAACTCGGGGCACCGCTCACCCTTCGGGATAACCCGTAGCACCGGAGACGCGCCGTCGGCAGTGGCCGGGCGCACGGGGGACTCGGGCACGGCCGACTTCGCTGCGCTTCGCTGGCCGTGGCACCGTTGGTCCGCTTCAATGGCGTCTGATTGCGTGAAATTCTTGGTTCGGCAAGCCCAATAGGTATGATGATGGAAGTGGAGCCCGTCTATGGCCGTCGCCAATCCAACCGTTGAGCCGAACACAGCCGTTTCGAACAACGGCGCTGGTGCCTCGCAGGGGTCCAACGGCCGCCTGCGCGACAGTGGATTGAGCGATGCTGATCGGCACTTCGGCGTGGCGATGCACCTGTCGCCCTTCAGTTTTGTCATCGTCGGCCCGCTGGCGTTTCTGGCGCCGTTGATTCTCTGGTTGATTCGCAAAGACACCTCGACCTTCAACGACGATCATGGCCGCGAACTGATGAACGTTTTGCTGACGGCGCTGGCGGTCTGCGGTGGCGGATTCATTGCCGGGTTTCTTACGTTCGGGCTCGCTTGGCTGGCTGCCGCCGTTTGGTTGATCGTCAACACCATCAATCTCATCCGCGGCGCGGTCGCCGCCGGCAACGGCGAGTATTTCCGCTATCCGATGACGATCCGGTTCATCACCTGAGTCGGCGGTGGAAGCCGTCGTCCGCGGCGGCCTTTCCTTGCGCCCCGCGTTCGAAAACACGGTGATGTGCGTTGCCGCGCCGATCCGCTTACACTCTGGCCCATGGCATTGCTCATCGCCCGAGACCTGGTCAAGAGCTACAACGGCCGGCGAATCGTTGATCGCGTGAACTTCGAGATCAACGCCGGCGAGATCGTGGGCTTGCTGGGGCGCAACGGCGCGGGAAAAACCACCAGCTTTCGCATGACCATCGGCATGATCACTCCCGAATCGGGCAAAGTCCTGTTCAACAACGACGATGTCACCGACCAGCCCATGTACAAGCACGCGCTGGCCGGCATGGGATACCTCAGCCAGGAGCCCAGTGTCTTTCAGCGCTTGACGGTCGAGCAAAATCTCCTGGCGATCCTCGAAACCCAGCGATTAAGCCGCATCTCGCGCGAGAAACGCTGCAAGGAACTGCTCAAGCAATTCGGCCTGGAGCATAAGGCCAAGGATCAAGCGCGAACCTGCTCGGGCGGTGAGCGGCGGCGGCTGGAAATCGCCCGCGCCCTGGTGACCAAGCCCAAACTCATGCTGCTGGATGAGCCCTTTGCCGCGGTTGATCCTCATACCGTTGAAGAGTTGCAGAACGAAGTTCGGCGGCTGGCCGATGACGGCATCGCGATGCTCGTGACCGATCACAACGTGCAGCAGACGTTGCGCATCTGCGACCGGGCCTGCATCATTCACGAGGGCAAGAACCTGCGCGAAGGCACGCCGCGCGAGATCATCAACGACGACTTGGTTCGCGAAGCGTATTTGGCGAGCACATTCCGGGGAGATGAGTTCGGGTGAGCTCTCTCCCTCTCCCTCTGGGAGAGGGTTGGGGTGAGGGCTGTTGCAACAGACGCGTTCCGATCAATTTGTGCGCTCGTCGCGCGACCGGCCCTCACCTCGCCACGGCGAGTCGCCTGCGGAGACCTGCCCTCTCCCAGAGGGAGAGGGTTCTAACCTTCCGCGGCTACTGGGGCTCGGTTGCCTCGGCCGCTTCGCGGCGCAGTTGGTCGACGTCGTAGATCCACTGGATCTTCAGCTTCGCGGGATTGCCTTCGCCGCCGTCTCCAAAGAGCCACCAGCGGACAGCGCCGTGCGGCGGCTGGATCTCCTCGGCCGGCCTGCCGGTGTCGACATCGATCGTGATGCGCACTGGAACCCTCTTGTCAGCCCACTCGGCGCTGGCGACCAGGTTCACCTCATCGTTGGCAATCATCGCCCGCAAACGCAGCACAGCGCCGGCTCCGCCGTCGGCCGCGCCGGCCTCTACGCGGGCCACACCCTCAGGATCGACGATCTTGACGGTCCCACCCTCGATGGTGATTCGCACGACGTCGCCATCCTGATCGACGGTCACGCGCCGACCTTTGATGATCGCCTTGAGCTCTGAGCCCTCGGGCAGATTCAAATTGAACTCCGCTGCCTCCAGGACGTTCACCTTCACGCTCGCCGAGCTGGCCGACGCAACCGTCTCCTGCTCGGTCAGCGAGTCGCCGTTGACGGGCTGGCCCATCGCCTCGAGCATCTGAATCAGGCGCAGTGGATTCCGCTTTTCCTTCAAGGCTGCGATTTCCGCGAGTTTGACGACGCCCGAAGCGGCATCGAGCACCTTCACCTCGACCACTTGTTCTGCCGGCGGGCTTGATTCTTCCGTCGATCTCTCAGCGTTGGCAGCAGTCGGCGCAGCGCTGCCGGCCGCCAATGCAGCGTGCAGCGTGAACGCCACGGCAATTCCCAGCGCTGCGCCGGCGACGGTGAGCCATCGCCTGGTGGTTGAACCTGTCTCGCTTGCGTAATGAAGCATCTTGAGTCTCCTGTGAAGATTGATGAACGATGTCACTCCCGCCAGGGGTGCGGCGAGGCGCTCGATCGCGCCGGGCCGGCAATACTCCAGCAGCGCCAGCGCATAGCTGCGCGGGCGCCGGGTTCGTCGTACCACCAGCGCATCGCATGAAAGCTCGCGATCGCGGTTGAGCGTGCGATTGCACAACCACGCCAGCGGGTGGAACCAGAAACACGCCAGCAGCGTCGCCTGCAGCGCCGCGGCCAATGGATCGCCGCGCTTGAGGTGAATGAGCTCATGCAGCAGCGCAAAGCGGAGCCGGCTCAGATCCTCATCGGAATCGCGCTGCATCGGGATGAGCACGACCGGCCTCCACCAGCCCGAGCATGCCGGCGCGCTCAGTTCGGCGCTTTCCATCAGGCGAATCGCGCGACCGGCGCGCACCTGTATTGAAAGGGTGCGCCACATCTCCAGTATTTGGGAATTGGTTACCGGCCGGCTGCGGCTGACGATGTGCGATGCTCTTCGCCGCTGCACGGCGCGCCGCGCCAGCATCATAATGAAGCCTGTCGAATAACCCGCCACGATCAAACGGTGAACGATCGGCGCGCTCAGCGCCAACGGATCTGACGTGCTCCTCGCGAGATCGCCTGGAGCAGCCGCTGGTTCGATGTCCGCATGGTTCTGTTGCGGCAAGCGCTCGCCGGCGCTGAGCCAGATGACCCATTGCGGTCCGGCTAAATCCTCGATTTGCCCATTCCAACCCGTACGCGCCCAATCCGGCGCATAGTTGATCGCAAGCAGTTGAAGCGGCACAACGAGCAGCGCCGCGGGCAGAAACGCCAGCATCACGCCATATCGTCGAATGGGATTGTGGCCAGCAACGCATCGGGCGGCCAGGGCCGCCAGCAGCAGGACGCCGATACCGACCGACCCCAGCGCCAAGTGTTGAACCAGCGACGCGCTCATTGCTCGTCTTCCTCCTTGGCATCGCGCAGCTTGGCTTCAACCCAGGCGCGTAGCGTTTCGAGCTCGGCGGCGCTGAGCCCCCCCTGCTCAATCAACTGGTGAAGCAGCGGCTGCACGCGCCCGCCGAAGAGCCGATCCGCCAGGTCGCGGACCATGTGCCGCGACGCTTGGGCGCGCGAGACCTTGGCGCGATACGAATGGCCCCGGCCACTTCCGGGGGTTCCGGGGGCGATCTGCACGACGCCCTTGTCGCGCAGAATCGTGAGCATCGTCTGAACGGTGTTGTAGGCCAGGGGCTCGGAACGCGTCCGGTTCAACGCCTCCAGGACTTCGCGCACGCGAATCGCGCGCGGCTGCGCATCCCAGACTACGTTCATGATCTGGGATTCCAACTTCGTCAGCGCGGTGCGCGGCTTGCGGGGCACGTGCGGCCTCCAACCCCCCCCGCAATCCGGAATCCCGGAATCCGGAATACTCCTAAAAGATTAGGAGTAGATCGGGCGGTGTCAAGGAATTTTCTCCCAAATTCTTAGGTGGAAATCGGACGGCCGAGTCCCCCCCGTCACAATCCCAACGCTCCTCAGACGGGTCGATTACAATCCCGGGATGTGCCGCACTGCACGGAACGTGACGGTTCTTTGCATCATCCTGGGCGGGCTCATCATGCCCGGATGCGTTCGCCGCACCATCTCCGTCACTTCCGATCCCCCCGGGGCGCTCTTGTGGCTCAACGGCCGCGAGATCGGGCGAACGCCGGTTGAAGTCGACTTCATCTATTACGGTGATTATGACGTCGTTTTGGTCGCCGATGGATTCGAGCCCCTGCTCACGCATGGCAAGGCCGATCCCCCGTTGTGGGACATCATCCCGTTCGATCTGCTCGCTGAGCTGACTCCCGGGCGCAAGCAGGCGAGAATCGAGTGGCATTACGAGCTTGAGCCGCGCAACGACGATCCAGCCGGGTTGCTCGACCGAGCCCGTCAGCTTCGCGATCGCGCCACCGAGCCGATCGATGCCCAAACCCAGGCCCCGGGCCAAGTCCCGGCCAAGTGAAAACCACCGGTTTCCGCCTGAATTGGGCCTCGAGGGCATCATAATGATGAACAACGTCGGCGATTCCGCGGTTGGCAAACTAGCGAACCCGGAAGCGGTCCGTCATCATTTTTGGAGCATGCCATGTTCAAGCTGCGCTATTGGGGGATCTTTCTGGTCGGTGCATCAGCCATCGCGATGTGCCTTGGAGTTGCCGCTCAAGAGGCCCCGCAAACTCCGGAGCCATCTACGGCACCCCCCATCACACCGGCCGAGCCCGATCGTGATGTTGAGCCGCCGCGCCGCGATCCGTTCAAGGTGCTGCTGGACGAAATCGATGCGTTGCGCGAGCAGGTGACGCGACTGCGTCAAGACCTGGCCGAGTGCAACCTGCAGGCCACCCAGGCCAACCGCGAGCTGGAAGAGCTGCGCCAATTCATGGCTGACCATCGCGAGTACGGCGACGACTTTCAGAAGTACAAAGCGGTCAAGGAGATTGCCGAGCGCGAGCAGCGGCGGCTGGAGGCCCAAGCCAACCGCGAGCGCGTGCAGGCCGAGAAGGCCGAGCGTCAGGCGCGGCTCAATGCCGCCCGCGCGCAAAAGGCTCAGCGTGATGCCCAGGCCGCCAAGGTGGCCCAGTATCGCCGGGCAGGTTTCACGCCACTGGGCTTGGACGTGTACACGAGCAAGATGGCGTACGCGTATGAAACGACTGACTCGACGCGGACGCGAATCGAGTACGACCCGTTTTTGGGAGGCAGCTACTATCGCACGACGACGGCCACCAACGTGGACTACTCGAAGATGACGATCTCCGGCAGTGTGCTCAACGCGTCGAATCAGACGCGAAACGTGGGCGTGGCGATCACCTTCTTCGATGAGAACGGCAACCAGGTGGGCCACGAGACGATCCAGATCAACAACGCGCGGCCGGAGGTGCCGTACCCGTTCACGAGCACGATTGAGATGGCGCTGAACCGGCCGTTCTCATCGTCGAGCACGTATGTGCTGTACGCGGATCCGGTGGAGGAAAACGGCGGGACGTAAAGCAGAGAGCCAACTTAACGCGTCTAGCAACAGTGACTGGTCACGCCGGCGGCGATACGATGCACGTATGACCCGCGATCAGCTGCTGCAACGAATCTCGATTGATCCGAACGTCTGTTTCGGAAAGCCGTGCATTCGCGGTCACCGAATTTGGGTTTCGCTCATCCTCGATTTCCTTGCGGGCGGGATGACGATCCAAGAGATTCTCCAGGAATATCCGGGCTTGACGGAGGAAGATGTGCGCGCGTGCATTGCGTACGGCGCTGAAATGAGCCGCGAGCGGTTCGTCGATGTGCCGCTGAGACGGCCGGCGTGAGACTCAAGCTCGATGAGAACTTGGGGCAACGAGGCGCTGCGGAGCTGCGTGGGGTTGGACACGATGTTGGAACCATTGCTGAGCAAGGGCTCGCTGGTGCCAGCGACGTCGGCGTCATTGAAGTATGCAGGACGGAACGCAGGTGCTTGGTCACGCTTGACCTAGACTTCGCGAACCCACTGAAATTTCGCCCGCGTGACTTTGCAGGCATCGCGGTATTGCGCTTGCCGCCCAAGTTGTCGCACCGCCACCTCGTGGCGTTCATCCAAACCCTTCCTGTGCAACTATCCCAGGCGACCATTGATAGGCACCTATGGATTGTTGAAATAGGGCGAGTTCGAATCTATCAGGATGAAGATTCCGATATGGAAGACATGGACCGGAGCGCCCCGTGACCGTGCCGCTGATTCTCTCAACCTGGTCGTTCGGTCAGCGCGGCAATGAGGCTGCATGGCCGGGGCTGGCGCGCGGGGGGCATAGCATCGATGCCGTCGAGCGTGTGTGTCAGGTTCTCGAGGCCGATCAGGAAGTCGATTCGGTCGGCTTTGGTGGACTGCCAGATTCAAATGGGCACGTCAGCCTCGATGGCTGCATCATGCTGGCGCCCAATCGCTGCGGCAGCGTGTGCAACGTTCGGCGTTTCATGCATCCGGTCTCGATCGCGCGCCAGGTGATGGAGCAGACTCATCACGTCATGCTGTCGGGCGATGGCGCTGACGCCTTTGCTCAAGCGCAGGGATTCATGCCCGCCGATCTTCTGGCGGCCGACGCGCAGGACGCGTATCACCGCTGGCTCAAGGAGCGCGGCACGGTCGATCAATCCAGGGACAAGGGTTACAGCGCGCCGCGCCCGATCGATCGCGGCGCTTCGCGAGGCCAACCAAACGACGGAGCGCGTGCTGGCCGGTTGTTTTTTCATCCGGCACCTGAGCCGCCCCCGGGACGATCGCGCGATGACGAATCCAAATGGAAAGGCCACGACACGATCGGCGTGCTGTGCATCGATGCGCACGGCGTGCTCGCCGGCGCGTGCTCCACGAGCGGGATGCCGTTCAAGCTGCCCGGCCGTGTCGGCGATTCGCCGATCATCGGTCACGGTTTGTACGTCGATCCCGAGCACGGCGCGGCGGTTGCCACCGGCACGGGTGAGTTGATCATGGGTGTGTGCGGCAGTTTTCTTGCGGTCGAACTCATGCGCGCCGGCCAAGAGCCATTGGAAGCGGCGCGAAGCGTTCTGCAGCGCATCATCGACAACTACGATGTGAAGCCAGAGCATCAGGTAGCGCTGATCGCGATGCGGCCGGACGGGCAGTTTGCCTCGGCCGCGCTGCGCTCGGGCTACAAGTCATCTGTTCGAGGGAATCAGCGGAACGAGGTCGTTGAGCCGGATGCTGTGATGCTGCGGTGATCGCACATCGGGGCGGAGCGCTCGCCTATCGGCTCGCGGCTAAACGAGGCTCGCGTTGAAGCGGGATCATTCCGTGGCGGGTTCGATTGGGTTGCCTTCTTCTTTCCAGGCGCGGAAGCCGCCTTGCAGCGTGCGCACATCTTTGTGGCCAAGCTCCATCAGCCGTTTGCTCATGCCCACCGAGCGGGGATCGTTGTAGTCGTTGCCGTACACGATCAAGATGTCGTAGTCATCCAGTTGCTTGTGATCCGCTGAGACTCGCTCGTATGGCAAGCTGATGGCGCCGGGAATGTGGCCGGTGCGAAAGTCGCTTTCCGAGCGCGCATCGACCCACACGGCCTCTTCACTTCCCAGCACCAGCAGCGTTCTTTTGCCTGCGACAAGCTCGGTTGCCTGATCGGGCCCCAGTAGAACCAAGTCCCTGTCGCTCGGCTTGGAACTGCAGCCTGTGCCGCTCATCGCCCCGGCGAGCAAAAACAAAGACCAAACGATGTGGATAAACCGTGCAAACCTCATTTTTTTGAGCGTCATCATGGCTTGGGTACTCAACAGCTTGGCAAAAAGTTGAACGGACTGCCTGTATTCGGGTAAAAGTAGCTGAACAGTATCGAAATCGCCTCGTTGGACTGCCACGTTTGGAAGATTGACCTGAATAGCGAGACCGCACGCCCGGTTGGCACACTACAGGTTCGATTCCACCTGGAGCCGGAAGGTGGCAATACCGGAAGGGTGGCAATAAAGGTGGTACGTGCGTGTCTTTATGAAGCCGGGAATTGGGCAATGAACAAGCTGCTCCCCCTTGTCACCATCGGACTGTTGGTCTCCGTCGCCATCGCGCAGGAGTTGCCCACACCACCGCCTCGGCGGCCCACAGGCCCGGTTCCGGAGGTCAAACCCCCCGGCGGCAGAAAGGTTGCTGAGCAACTGGTGCAGATCCGCAGCACGGCCGACGTCGATCGCGTGCACCAGGGTCAGAAGTTTCACCTTGCGTTCATTTTCGATATCGAGCCGGATTGGCACATCTATTGGAAGAACTCAGGCGCCAGCGGCGGTCCGACGACCATTCAAGTCACGGCTCCGCCCGGCTACGGCGTCGGCAAAACCCTTTATCCAAGGCCCATAGCGATGAAGGGCGAAGAGGGCGTCACCTACGGCTACGAGAAGCAGACGGTCATCTTCGTCGAAGTCACCGCGCCCATCGAGCCGCTCGGCGGCGTTGCAGCGTTCAGCGCCAAGATCAACTACATGGTCTGCAAAGACATCTGCATGATCGGCCGTCCGCCGCTGCAGATGATCAACGTCGAAACGGCGTCAGGACGCGCTCCGGAGGGTGACGGAGATTCGACCGTTGATCCGATCATTTCCGTGTTCAAGAGCAGGCTGCCCAAGCCGCTGAATGACGCGGCCGGCGCCAAGACCGAGTTCGACGGCTCAACGCTCACGGTCAGGTTGCCTTCGCAGGGCAAGACCACCGGCGAGTTCTTCCCGCTCGAAGTCCCGGGCGTCACCTATGGCGAGGCCGCGGTGTCGGTCGAAGGCTCGGTCCTTCAATTCAAGGTTCCGGTTACGGTCAATCCCAACGACGCGATGGGGAAGAAGATGGTGGTCGCGGGCGACGCGGGGCTGGGCACAAGCCAAAGCGATCCCTGTTACCAGTTTGAGATTCCGTTGCCTGCATCGTAGCGGCTTCGGATTTTTGTTCGTTCGGTTTGAATGCTCGAGGTGATCGAGCGAAAACTCGTTTCATAAGGGAGTTTGGAAAATGAATGCACGGAGCAAATTGATCTCGATTCTCGGTTTGAGTCTTGCCTTGGCCGGCGGATTGTCGGTCATGGCCGGCGACAAGGAAGGCAAGGCGGAGAGTGGCGCCAAGGTCGGCCAACCGGCCCCAACCTGGACCGCCAAGGACATCAAGGGCAAGGAATGGAAGTCCACCGACCTGGCCAACAAGATCGTGGTGCTGGAATGGGTGAACCCACAGTGCCCGTATTGCAAGGGCGCGCATAAGGATGGGCGCATTCCCGCGATGCTCAAGGAGTTGAAGGCTCAGAACGATGTGGTGTTCATCGCGGTCAACAGCACGCACAACACTTCTGCAGAGGCCAACGCGACCGCACTCAAGGACTATGGCGTCGACTACACCGTCCTGCTCGATACCGACGGCAAGGTCGGCAAGACCTTCGGCGCCAGGACCACGCCACACGTGTTCGTGATCGACACCAAAGGCGTTCTGCGTTACCAGGGGGCGCTCGACAACAACGCCAAGGAGGACAAGAAGGGCGATGAGATCACCAACTACGTGATCAACGCCGTGAAGCAGATCAAGGCCGGCGAAACGGTGACACCCGAATATGTGAAGTCCTATGGTTGCAAAGTCCATTACAAGGAGGGCGAAGCCAAAGGCCAGGACAAGGAGAAGGACAAGGGCACGAGCAACTGAGCCGTTCGGATTCGCGTTTTCAGTAGAATGCAGCGGGCCTGCGGACGAAAGTCCGCAGGCCTTTCTTTTTCTGAAAGGCAGTTTCTTTGTCGGTGCCACGACCCATCCCGGAGGGTGGGTCGTGCAGAGTCGTTGTGTTTGCCGATACGTGCCCGTTGCTCAAGACGCGCATGCCGGTGAATGACACCACGCACGAACTTTGCAGCCGCACGACTCGCGGCAAAGCCGATGAGTCGTGGCACCGCGCTTCACCAGCGAGACCCTTTACTGCAAATTCACAGGCATGATGACGTAGGTGAAGTCGTTGCCTATGCGCAGGACGCCCGGTTTGTTGGGGGCCTTGAGCTCGACGATCACTTCCTGGCCGTCAACCACTTTCAGAGCATCGGTGATGAAGCCCGGGTTGAAGCCGATCTCCAGCGGGTCGCCATCGTACTTGTCGAGGTCGACTTCGATCTCCGCTTCGCCCATTTCCGGGGCGCGGCTGGTCAGCGTCAGCTTCTTGTCGGCGAAGCTCATGCGCACGCCTTTGGACTCTTCGTTGGTGAGCAGCGCCGCGCGACGGATCGCGCTGTTGAGCTGCCCGGCGTCGAACGTGACCTTCTTGTCCTGATCCTTGGGAATCACATCTTCGAACGGCGGGAACGCGCCTTCAACGAGATTGGTCGAGAGCACTGCGGCCTCGCCCGACGAATCTGAACCATCGCCAACGCTGAACAGCGCCTGGTTCTCCTCGATCGCCAGCTTGATCGGCGCTTCGGGATCGGTAATGAGCTTGCTCAAGAGATTGAGCGCCTTGGTGGGGATGATGCACGACACCTTTCCGTCCTTGCTCCCAGAAGCCGGCCGCGCGCACCTGCTGCACTGTGACCTCGTGCCGGCGGGCCTTGGTACGCACTTCATACACCAGGTCACTATTGGCTTTGGCCTTGCCGCCGTTCAAAATAGTCGCCACGTATTGGCTGTCCGTGACCACCGTTACC
>JAKEEP010000108.1 GCA_022616475.1 Phycisphaerales bacterium
ACGTTCCCACGGAATTTCAGTCAGTCGATCGGACCGAGGCTCAATGGGTTCAGCTTCGCAATGCCTTGGTCCACGAGCGCATTGCCGCGAAAAAAGGTGAGTCAGTGGACGCCGACGTGCAGGCTCTACTCTCGCAGGCTCGCGGAGATTCAACGGTTGCAATCGCAGCGGCCAATCTGGGAACGAATCTTGTGCAGGTCGAGACCTCTTGGGAGCAGTCAATCTCGAACTGAATTCTGGCCGTCGACTGGGCCCAACGTGCGAATCCGATGCGCAAGCGCAGCGCAAGCAGTGCCCGCAACACCCTGTATTTCGAGCCTTTTGAGTCGGTTTTCGAGACCGGCGCGTTCAACCGCTCTGCCACCTGTCCCAGCGAGAGAGCGGCATTATTGAGGGTCTGAAGCGGTCAATCAATGCCATCCACCGCTCGGCTGTACGCGAACGGTTGCCCGCGAGTCTCTCATTGGGGCTAATCGAGAACCTCGTGTTCGATAATTGGACCCAAGTATGGCTCGTCGTTGAGCACGCTGTTCATAATTCCCAGATGCGATTGCATGCCCAGCTCGTTGTATTCCATGCCCGTCAGACCGTGGTAGTCGAGCAAGTCGGTCATTCGCTGAACGATGAAAATTTCGTCCGGCGTTGGATTGTCGATTCCGGGCATCCACAAGCAGTTGATGGGGTCATTGTTCCAATACGCCAGCTGAGTCATGCCGGCGCCTTTGGCTGACGCCAGACACAGCGCTGCCTCCATCGGGTCGATGGTGCAGAGGGTCCACGGCTGCTCGTTGCCGCCGTAGCGATTTGTCCAGACTCCGCAAACTTCGCTGTGGAATTCAAGGCAAAACTCGATCACCTCCCGTGAGTAGTTGATGTTGCGGAGCAAGGGAGATGGATTCGTCGGATCGTAGTACGGATATGGAAGATAGAGCGATGGGCACAGGCAATCCAAGTGCTTGAGAAGGTCCGAGAAGGCCTGCATGCGCTCGCGCCATTCCGGCTGCGTGTCCTGCTGATCGGCGGTTAAATGTGCATTGGGAATTCCGTAGATGCTCACCTTGGCCGCCGGCCGCTTCTTGCGTGTAACGTCAACGAGTTCCATGCCCTGTGCTATGGCCAGATCGCGCGGACCGTCGCCTTCCCAACCGTAGAGATTGTGGATCCACAGCCCTTCAGGGGCCGGCAAGATCAGCCCGTCAAAGTCCACCGGCACGTTGGCATCGAGCCAGTTTCGCCAATGATCCAGATTGATCGACCCGTCTTCGTTGTCCAGCCCCGACCCGGAGGTGAAGTACTGGACCGCGTTGAAGTCGGACAGGCTGTCCTTCAGGTTCTTTGATGGAACATCGACCATGACCTGGTCGGGAAGCGTTTCAATCGTGTCAAATCGCACGTGGATGGGAATCACCGCTGGTTTCGGATCGCCCCCCCCCGATTGAATGACGCCAAGAACAGGAACTAGCCAGAGTGCCATCATGAACCTTCTCATCTGTGACTCCATTGGAATGAAGCGTCGCTTGTCTCATTCGCGTGGGGCGCGAACGGCCCGAATGAGGTCAAGACCACGCAGTTGGCGTCGAACCGGTTGGTTGCGCGAGTGTCGCAATCTAGTTGTTGGCGAACGATCGCTCTGCGCGTCAAGCCCTTTGCCGGGTTCCCAGACACTCGAGCCATCACATTCGAGCTCAAGCGATGTCGGAACCCATCTTCCTTGATCGGCCCTTGGCAGAGAGGCTCGCTGGCCCTCTGCCACGGTCCGGGGCGTCAGCGGATTCTAGCGCATGCGTGACGTCTTGGGCATCCTAGTGCCGCCCTGGTTGCCCTCGGGATCGCGAGCCAGTCAGTTCCAGTTTCCGCCCGCGATGACGATGAGCAAATCTTGGACGTTGACCGTGCCGGTGACGTTCATGTCGCCCAGGCAAGGCGTCGGTGGGGCGGGACAAACTCCCCAGTGGGCTATGACGGTCAGAATGTCGGGGTAACCGACGGTCCCATCGCCGTCGGCATCGCCCGGCACATCACAGCCGTCGGCAACCCCGTTGGCGTTTCCGTCGAATCCGGAAACACCCGCGAACAAGAGCGCGGCGCCCGAATCGGCGCCGGCAAAGTCAACCTGGTAACCGCCGATCGCGGCGCGGTCGTTGCTTGCGGCAACCGACGCACCGTACACGTCGCCCGCAGCCTGGTCTGACGACTGGAGCTTGTCGATTTGCGGCCACGAGTTCGATTGCGGCTGCCGCTGGAAGACATACGCTGCACCCGAATCGGCGCCCGACTGGTCGTTGTGCCAGGCGCCCACGACCGCGGCCTCGCCCATCGCAGTCAAGGCCACGCTGAATCCGAACTGGTCGCCGGCGATGCTGTCGGACGCGGTCAACTTCGCCTCCTGAGTCCAGATTGAGCCGTCCTTGCGGAACATGTAAGCTGACCCAGAGTTGGCGCCGTGATCGTCGTCGTTGCGCGCGCCAACCAGCGCCAGGTCGCCGTTTGAGGTGGCGCGAATGGACACGGCGCAACCGAACTCGTCGGTGGTCACCCCATCGAGTGCGAACAGCTTGACTTCCTCCACCCAACTTCCGGCATACCGGAACACATAGGCCGAGCCCGAGTCGAGGGCGGGGTTGTCATCGTGCCAGGAACCGATCAGCGCGACGGCCGAATTGCCGTCGAGACCGATTGCGATCGAAACGGAACGACCGAATTGATCGTTGGATGCGGCATCAGAGGACGTCAGCTTGGCCTGTTGGGACCAGGTCCCACCATTTTCATGGAAGATGTAAGCCGAACCGCTGTTGGTCGCGGGCGCGTTGTCATCCAAGGCGCCGACAATGACAAACTCTCCGGCAATCGAAACCGCCGCGCCGAAGCGATCAGTCGCTGCGCCATCGGCCGCAGTGAGCTTTGCCGCCTGGACCCAAGATGTGCCGTTGTGATGGAAGACGTACGCCGAGCCCGAATCGGTGCCTTCATCATCATCGTGGCGGGCGCCAACGACGATGAGGTCCTCACCGTTGTTGAACTCGGCGCCGGCGAATACCGAAACGCTGTAGCCGAATTCATCGCCTGTGGCAGTATCAGCGCCAGTGAGTTTGGCTTCCTGAATCCAGTTCAAGGACATGGCGTCATACCGAAAGACGTACGCCGAGCCGCCGTTGACGGTGGGGCTGTCATCCAATCGTGCGCCAATGACGCAAAGGTCGCCGCTCATGGCGACGGAATAGCCGAAATGGTCACCCGCCGCGCCATCGCCCGCGTTCAACTGCCCCATTTCGCATTGTGCAAAGGCCGCTGTCCCCCAATAACTGATGAAGGTCGCTAAGGCAAGCAGCCGAATACCTGTTCGTCGATTCACAGCGCACCAGCTTTCCGCACCTCCACACACCTAGCCGATGGCCGCACCTGTGCGTGCACTCTAAGGATGCGAAATCAGCCTCGATTGGACAAGCGCAAAGACGGATGCCGATGCCGATCGGCGCGCCTTTGACGCCTGGGAAAAGTTTGACAGCCGTTGAATCGACGACCCAGCCGGCACATTCCTCAAAGTTGGAGCGGCGCAGACGCCCGTAACCGAGACTTATTTTTGGCTATGATTGAGTCAGGTCCGCGTAGCTCAATTGGATAGAGCGACGGCCTCCGAAGCCGTAGGTTAGAGGTTCGAGTCCTCTCGCGGACGCTTGGCGAGCCTTCCCCAGCCGATCAATAGAGCACTTCGACCGATGCGCTGGCCTGCGCCTCAGGGGCCGGCTGTTCGAACAAGGCGCCATCATCATCGCGGTCCAATTCGTCATCCATGGCCGACTGAATCAGAGACTGCAGATTCCGTGCGCTGGGATCGACATCGCCCTTTTCGATCGCCTTCTCAACGATGAACAGCGCCAGCGGCTTCTCATCCAGCAGATAGCGCACCGTGGCGGTCATGAACATCGCATCGACATCATCCGGAAGGTCGTTGGTGAGCCTCTGATAACCATTGAGAAGCTGATTCAGCTGCTGCCGAAGCGAATCTGTTTGCGGAACCTCGTTCAGTGAATCCGGATCATCGCGAAGCGCCTGGCGCATGGCCTGGACGGCTTCCTGATGCCGGCCCAACATGGCTGTTGACAGGGAGTAGCCGATGCGGGCAAGACCATCGTTCGGATAGTTGCTTACGGCGCGCTCGAATGCACGGCGCGCCTCGCGCACATCGCCATCGTTCAGAGAATCCCAGGCGGCATCGAGGTTGGCGAACGCGTCGGCGGGCGGCGCCGGATACGTGTCGATCACGCCATCGCTCGCCGTGTCGTACGAGTCGTATGTGCCTCGGTCGTACGATGAATCGTAAACGCTGTAGTCGTACGCGCTGTAGTAAGCCGGGTAGAACGCAGTTCGGTAATACAGCGGCCGGTAGCAGTACGATCGCGGCCGATAGCACGGCTGATACCACCAGCAATAATCAACCCAGGGGCGATAGTAGTACGAGTACCACCAGCTGGGCCGGTAGCCGCAAGAGTCGTAGCCATACCAGCCCCAGTTGCAGTTGTCGTACCACCATGGGTTGCATGTGGAGAAGGAGATGCTGAACGCAAAGCTGCTGCCCGAATGGCACGATCCAAAGTGATTGAAACTTGACCCGCAGTGGCTGCCAGAGAAGAACACCGGCCTGTGAAAGCTCCGCACGCACGAGAAATGGCTGCGGCATCCGAAATGTCCGCACGATGAGAGCGAGGTGAAGTGCTGCTTCTGCTTTGAAGCGGCGAATTGGTGCGACAGCGTCGGCCTGACGTTCGCCTTCGATTTCACGTTGGCGACGGCGACCACCGGGTCCTTGAACTTCTTCTTTCCCGACCAGACTTCAGTGCCGTTGTTCCATTTCGAATTTTTCGATTTCTGCTCAAGCTTATCGATGGCCGTAGGCGAGGCCGGATCGTTGCTCTTGGGTGAATCAGCCTTGTCAGCAACTCTCGGAGTTCGGCTCGACCTCTTGTTGTCAGCTCGGTTGTCAGGGAGCGATGGGGCGAGCATATCCTTGGACGACCGGTCCTTGCCGGCATCACGGTCGCGATCCGGTGTGCTGGGATTTTGCTCGCGCGGCTTGCCCGATGAAGGCGGGTCAACGACTTGGGGTTTCCGAACAGTCTGGCGACCCTTGCTTGACGATTTGCCATTTCCCACGCTGGTTCGGGATTCGCCATCGCGACCACTTGATTTCGATAAAGTTGGTTTGGATCGCGGGGTTGGCGGCGCTTCGCGCTGAACGGTGCGCGGGGGCGGCGCTGCCTCGCGGCGCGGCGCTTGCCGAGCCGGCGCAACGGCCCGCGGCTGGGGTGTCGGCTGCTGTCTCACAATCGGAGCGCTTCCACCAGAACGACCAACCGATGGCCAAGGACTCACATTGCCCGAACGAGGCGCGGCCTGTTGTCGGCTGGGCCCCCCGCCCTGGCTGCGACTTACGGATCCCCCTCCACCGCCGCCTCGACTCATCCCCCCACCACCGCCCCCGGCCCCACGACTCGCCCCGCCACTACCGCCTCCGCCTCCGCCTCCGCCTTTGCCCTTGGCCAACAGCGGTGCCGAAGCGTGGGCCTGGTCAGCTCCCATCGTGGTAACCATCGGACACGTGGTCAAAGCCGCGACCACAACAAATTGAATCATTCGCCCCCATGGTCTCTTCGCACAGACTGGCATTGCAAATCTCCGATCAATGCCCTCTCCCCTTGGAAAGCAGCGCACCTTCCGCTATTAAGTATGAAACCTAATCGGTGGGAATAATTCCATGAATTCTAGGTGGGGCGGCAAAATCGTCGTTCGGCACAATCAAACGGCCAGCGGCCCCGACACCAGATTTGCCCAGTTTTCCATATCCGGTTGGGTCTGGCCTACACTGCTGGAACGATGACGCGCGGGCAGAACATCATCGCCATCAGCGTTGGAAACACCCGGACGCAGATCGGCCAGGTCGAGCAGGGTGAACTGCAGCACTCCGAGCGGTTGTCCAACGATGACCTGGCGGCCGTTGTTCAGGCCGTTACTCGACGCTGGAAGGACATTGCCGACTTGCCCGGAGCAGCGGTCCTGCTGGCCTCGGTCAATGACCCGTTTGCCGAACGTGTTGTCTCGGCCATCGAGGGACAGCTGTCGGTCGATGTCTACCGCGTTGGCGAAGACGTCCCCATCCCCATCGGTCAGCAACTGGATCCGGAGACCATCACCGGGGCAGACCGCCTATTGAACGCCGCGGCTGCCTTTGACCGGGTCAAGCAAGCCTGCGTTGTCGTCGATGCAGGTACTGCCGTGACCGTTGACTTCGTCGACGGCCAGGGCACGTTTCATGGCGGGGCAATCGCACCAGGCGCCGCCATGCAGCTTCATTCGCTCCACGAGCATACTGCCGCGCTGCCGGATCTCGTCTTCCGAGCTCCAGAACCCGAGCCGTTCGGGCGCAACACCTCCCAAGCCATGTACCAGGGCGTTTTCCACGGCATCCGCGGAATGGTCCAACGCCTCGTTGAGCAATACGCCGAGCACTACGGCGCGTTCCCCCTGGTGATCGCGACCGGCGGCGACGCCCCGGTTCTGTTCGACAAGGAAGAGTTGGTGGATCGAATCGTGCCGGACCTGACGCTGCTTGGGATAGCTTCGGCCGCCAAACACGCGCTGTCGGACGATGTGGAAGCCGAGCGCCGTGGCGATGAATACACCGGTTGATCGCCGCTCAAGCAAGACCCAAGCATCGTTGGGCCACTCTGCGACTGCGCACACGTCGCGGTGTCGTCTCGTTTGCGCCACAGCCAATTCCCCTGGCGCGATCGGAATCGTGCAATTGATGGGCGAGTGCCTGCCAGTTCTCCGCGCCATCACCGCCTGCGACGATTGGCCCTTGCACAAACTGCGCTTGGTCGACTTGGCCGGAATCGATTCGGGGATCGTTGTGCGGCTTGCAGACGATCTGGTTCAGCTCATGCCGCATGGCGGACCGCGCGTGCTTCAACGCCTGACTCACGCCCTGATTGAATGCGGCGTCAGCATCATCGTTGATCCATTTGAACCATCGGTCGATCCGCGGCAACTGTACCCCGAGGCCTCCGATACCTACGAGGCGCTGACACTCGTCGCGGTTGCGCGCGCCCGAAGCCCGCTGGCCATTGATCTGCTCATGGATCAACCACGCCGTTGGCGGCAATTCGAGCGAGGACAATCGGTTTTCGGCGAGCAGGATCAGGCGCGCTCGCTTCGCCTGAATCGACTGCTCGACCCCCCCATGGTTGTGCTGGCCGGGAGGCCCAACGTTGGAAAGAGCACGCTGAGCAACGCGCTGCTGGGGCGCTCAATGTCGATCACGTTGGATATGCCGGGCACGACGCGAGATTACACAGCCGGCCAGATTGATCTTGGCGGGCTGGTTGTCGATTGGCACGACACCCCCGGCAGACGCGATGCCGCTGACCCGATTGAGCGACGGGCAATCGAAATCTCCGAGCGTCTGATCGACCGCGCCGACTTGCTGATCGCGATGGGCGATCACGAACTTCTGTGGCCGGACTTGCCTCGTGAACCGGATCTTCGCATCGTCAACAAGATTGACCAACAAGAGCGTCGCGTTGATCCATCCAGTGGGGACGGTCGCGCCGCGATCTATGTGAGCGCCCGTACCGGAGCGGGCATTCCGACGTTGGTTGCGGGAGTACGAGAGCGGTTGGTTCCGACCGCAGACGTGTTGCACGACGGTCCATGGCTGTTTGATCGGCGGCTTCTGTCTGAAGCCACTTCTTCTGGTCGGAACCAAGTGAGGTGATCGCATATGCGAGCACAGCCGCGCCGAATGTGTTCTCGTTGGCTCGAAAACTTCAACGGCGCGGCTGCAACCCCAACAGGCTCCAATCGAGCCGCGCGCCCCTCATGTCGAGGAGCGCTAAAAAAATGAAGCCGCCCCGCCCTACCTTTACAGGCATGGGCGTTGCGGACTTCACAATCTTTATACGAGAGGCACCTCCCGCCCGCCATAGGATGAAATCCCTAGTTTGCCGCCCGACTCGCGCACCTCACGCACGGTTGCACGACGAGTGATCCTCAGGGATCACAGACCGATGACGCTGTAGCCACAGTCCACATGGAGAATCTGGCCCGTGACTCCAGCCGAGAGATCGCTGAGCAGGAACACGGCCGCATCGCCGACATCGCGCCCCGTGACATTGCGACGCAGTGGCGCCTTTTTCTCAACCCACCCCAGGATCTCAGAGAATCCGCCGACAGCGAGGGCCGACATGGTGCGCAGCGGACCGCCGGAAATGGCGTTGACACGGATGTTCCTTGGCCCCAGGTCATGCGCGAGATAGCGTGTGGCGGATTCCAGAGCAGCCTTGGCGACACCCATCACGTTGTATCCCGGCACAGCTTTCTGAGCTCCGTAGTAGCTCATGGCAATCATGGCCCCGCCGTCGGTCATCAGCGGCGCGGCACGATCGGCCATGGCTACGTACGTGTACGCCGATATGTCCATCGCCTGCGTGAAGACGCCCCTGGGCGTCTTGACGAACAGGCCATCCTTCAGCCAATCCTTGTCGGCAAAAGCAATCGAATGCACCAGAAAGTCGATCCTGCCGAAATCTGATGCAATCTTCGCGAAGACGCGATCCAGCTCCTGGTCTGATGCAGCGTCAAGCGGCGCTAGCCATGGATTCTCAATGCCAAGCTGTTGGATTGCCTTGGCGCAGCGCCGCTCCATCTTCTCACCGGGTAGATGCGTGAACAGGCACTGCGCCCCTTCGCGCAAGAGTGACTCGGCGATGAAGTAAGCGTAACTGTGATCGTTGGCGATCCCGACAATCAAGCCGCGCTTGTCGTCCATCAGACCCATGGCCGTCAATCTCCTTCCGTTGAGTTGGCAGGGTAACGGGGCATGTGCCGTTGAGCCAGTCCCATTCGGGCACGACTTCGCTCCATCCCACAAACTACCACAACTTGAACCACAACGAGCCACCGGCCCGCTTCGCTGCCGACTTTGCTTTCCACCAGAGCACCCTTATCATGGGTGAAAACCGCGAAGCGCGCGTAGCTCAATTGGATAGAGCATCGGCCTTCGAAGCCGAGGGTTAAAGGTTCGAGTCCTTTCGCGCGCGTTCAAGAACCCCGCTCTCGCGGGGTTGACCTCAAAGTGGACGCAAAGTGGATACGAAGCGGCATCAACTGGCGACCGCGAATGTTTTCCGTGCGCGATCAGCCATGTCGTCGATCGCGGCCAAGTAGAACGTCGCGGTCGTGGTGATGTCGTGCGCCCGGCTCATTGCCAAAGGACGTGCATAGGGCGCCCCCCATCTGAGTAAGGAGGATATAACAGGCGCGCTCGCCTCGGAGCATGGCAAGCATGCGACCCATTTTCTACAGCGTCCTCACCGCCCTGCTGCTGGCCGTTGTCGCGGTGGGGGCTGCATTCATGCGCTGGCGGAGGCAGTCGATGGGCCGCCTTCTCGGCGGCACGCTGGCGCAAACGGCGCGCGGGCCGATCGACTGTGCGTTCGCCGGGCCGGACGAAGCGCCGGTCGTGCTCGTGCTTCATGGCGGTCTGGGCGGATGGGATCAGGGAATGGCGATCGCCGAGGACCTTGATCTTCCGGCGACGTTTCGCGTGATTGCCCCATCACGGCCTGGGTATCTTCAAACTCCGCTGTCGGTGGGAAAGACCACCGATGAAGCGGCCGATGCAATGATCGCGCTGCTCGATGCGCAGAATGTCGCCACGGCGTTCGTGGTTGGACTTTCCGGAGGCGGACCGACTGCCGTGGCCATGGCCGCGCGACATCCACACCGCGTTCGCGCGCTGGTGATGGTCTGCGCGATCAGCTGCCATCACGTGCAGCCGGCGATCACAACAGAAACTCTATTCGGCCGACTGCTGTTCTCGAACGCCGGGGGCTGGCTGCTTGATCTGGTCAGTTGGCTGGCGCTGCAACTATTCGGGATCGCGCCCGCATTTATGACGCGCTACATTTTGCATATGACCGAACTTGCCAGCCGGCGCGACACTCGCGGGCGGGTTCGCGAGCTGCGCAAGACTCCTGAGCGCATGCGCTGGGTAGGGCGCCTCCTCGAACATTCCTTTCCGATCAGTCCACGCCAAGTTGGGCTGAGCAACGACCTTGTGCAGTTCGCGTCTTTGGGGCTACAGATCGACGCACGAATCACGTGTCCGGTCCTAGTGATCCACGGCAGGATTGACGGCAACGTGCCGATCGCTCACGCAGAGGCCGTGATCAGTGCCGCAGATCGCCCCGAATCACTCCTCATCGACGATGCGAGTCACCTGCTCTGGCTGCATCCTCGAATCGATGAGGTGCGCACGCGATTGTTGAGGTTCCTCCGCTTGTCAGAGATGGCGTGCCGCGTCCATGATTTGATTTCAAAGAGGGGCCACCAATAACTGTCGACTTCAATCCAATCTGTCGTGTGATTAGGCAATCGGCCTGACACTCTCGCGCGGTGCACGCCTTGTAAACTTGGTTGATGCCCTCGATTGGATGCCGCGCCTCGGCGCTGCGCGACTACTCATGACAACGTGATCAAGGAGCACGCAATGATCCAGACAAAGCAGAACACCATGCAGGCCGTCGCGATCGACCGGTTCGGCGGACCCCAGAACATGAAAGTGCAGAGCCTTCCTGTGCCTGAGGTCGGGCCGGGCGAGGTCTTGATCCACGTCGAGTCGGCGGGCGTGGGCGCGTGGGATCCGTTCGAGCGTGAGGGGGGCTTCGCCAAGGAATTCAAAGTCAAGCCGAAGTTCCCTTACGTCCTGGGTTCGGATGGTGCCGGGACGGTGGCGGCCGTCGGCGATCGCGTGAGCCGCTTCAAGCAAGGCGACCGCGTGTACGGCTTCGGCCTCACGAACCCCAAGGGCGGGTTCTACGCGCAGTACGCCGCCATCAAGGCAGATGACGCCTCGCCCGTTCCCCAAATGCTAACCACCGAGCAGGCGGGTGTGATGCCGTGGGACGCAATGACCGCGCTGCGCGGCTTGGACGACACGCTGGGCCTCAAGCGCGGCGAGTCAGTAATGATCTTCGGCGCCAGCGGCGGCATCGGTCACCTGGCGGTTCAGCTCGCCAAGCGGATGGGCGCCCGCGTGTTCGCGGTCGCTTCGGGCCATGACGGCGTGGCGCTGGCCAAGCGGCTGGGCGCCGACGCGGTTGTTGATGGGCACAAAGATGACGTGACAGCCGCAGCGCGCCAGTTTGCTCCCAACGGACTTGACGCCGCGCTGATCACTGCCGGCGGCGAGGCTGCCGACAACGCCCTCCAGGCGATCCGCGATGGCGGGCGCGTGGCCTACCCCAACGGAGTCGATCCCAAGCCCAAAACGCGGCCAGGCGTGAAGACGAGCAGCTACGACGGCACGCCCGATCCGCAGGCGATCGACAAGCTGAATCAGTGGATCGAGACTCCAGGGGCGGGGCCGTTCGAGGTGCACGTCGCACGCACCTTCAGTCTCGATCAAGCCGCCGACGCGCACCGGGCGCTCGACCAACACCACCTCGGCAAGCTGGCCCTGCG
>JAKEEP010000109.1 GCA_022616475.1 Phycisphaerales bacterium
CTAGGAGCATGTCTTCCAGCGTTTGAGCGTGCGCGCCGTTGAGCGCGATTCCATCACGGAAGTCCGCCGGGTGTGATTTGACCTTTTCCGTCTCGAGCAACAGGCGGAACAAGTCTGCCATGCGCCCCGCTTCGGCGACCGGGACCAGATCGGGATGATCCTTGGGCACGGTCCAGCCGGCCTTTTCGATCGCCTTGAGGTGGTCGTTGATGTGATCGATCTCGACCATCGACTTCACGAACGTCGCGGGCTGCGATATTTCCGGAAAGTCGGCGGGCACAGCGTCGATTGCCGCGGCCTCCAACACGGTGGCGTCGGTCGCGCACTTGTATAGGCCCTTGTAGTTGGGGGCCGTGCCGGAGACCTTCATGCGCTCGACGGCCTGCATTGGCTTGAGCCAGCCCAAGCTCGCGGCCACGGCCGCTGCGGCGCCGGCGCTGCGATGCCGACCGTGGTGACAGTGGATGTACACCGGGCCAACGTTCATGGCATCGCGGGCGGCGCGCACCAGTTCGAGCTTGCGCTTCTCGTCGAAGCCGTTGTAGCCAATCGGAAGGTGGATATATCGAATGCCGCGCGCTTTGGCCAGGGCGACATCGGGCACCGCGCCATCCACGCTGATGATCGTCTTGACCCCCATGACCGCGAGGGTGTCGAACCCTTCATCGCCTTCGGGCACGCTGCCGGAGAGGTATGTCTCGTGAAATGCCACGACGTTGTGCAAGCCGCGGTCATCGCGCGCCTTGGTGTCGGCCAGCGTGGGCATCTCAACCGTCTGGGGGGCGGTTCGAGCCTTGGTTGGCTGAGTGGATGATCCGTCCTTGCAATCTGATTCACTCGGCGGGCTCATCGCAACCAAGCCAAGCAACAGCATCGGTGCGACGGCAGCAATCGCGTTCATGGCCCGCTTCATGACAGTCTCCATTCAAAAATTCAAACGCGAACATTCTACGCACAATCGCAGGCGCGCCGCAAAATGGCTGGGCGCATTTCGGTTCGTTCACCGCTTTGACATCTACCGGCTACCCGCTATACTGCCTCGACTTTCGGGGCGTTCGCACATTGGCCGTTGACCCCGAAGAGGATTCACATTCATGCATACGTTGACCGCCCTGCTGATGTCGATCGCCACAGCAAACGCCACCGATACCGCGCCGCCGGCAGACTCCACTCAGCTCATCAAAGAGCTGCAAGATCAGGTCCAGCGCCTCAAGGAGCAGGTGGATGCTCTGACAGCGCAGAGCGATGACAACTGGCTTACGCAGCAGCGGGCCGATGAGATTCGCGGTTTGGTGCAGGATGTTCTGGCCGACGCCGACACCCGCGCCAGCTTGCTTGAAAGCGGCGCGGTCGCGGGGTACGACAAGGGATTCTTCGTCGGCAGCTCCGATGGCAACTTCCTGCTGAAGGTTGCCGGGCAGATGCAGGTTCGCTTCGTGTATAACCATCAGGACAACCCGCCGCCTCCCCCTTTCGTGATCGGCGATGTCGACGACAACCGCTACGGCTTCGAAATCCGACGGGCCAAGCTCTTCTTGTCGGGCAACATCGTTGACCCATCGTGGGAATACCAGTTCGAGATCGAGGCCGATCGAAGCACCGGCACTGTTGTCACCGGCGAATTTGTGTACATTCAGAAGGACCTCGGCAACGGTTGGAAGATTCGGGCTGGGCAGTTCAAGCCGCCCTACCTGCGCGAAGAATTTGTCTCATCGCGGCGGCTCATGCTCGTGGAACGCTCGCTGTTGAACTCGCAGTTCACGGCCGGAATCTCGCAGGGCGTGTGGCTGAGCTACGAAGCCGATCAATGGCGCGCGTACGCCACCTTCAACGACGGCAACAACACGCGCAGCGCGCCGTGGAACGCCCAAGACACCGAGTATGCGTTGACCGGCCGGGCGGAGTGGCTTGCTGCGGGACCGGATTGGAAAGCCGTCGACGATTACGATGGCTGGCGCAACAGCGAGACTTCGGTCCTGCTGGGTGCGGGCGTCGACTATCAGAACGATGAGTACGGTACGGGCGTACCCCCCATCATCCCCAACAACGCCGAGGTCAATAACCTGGGCGTGACGTTCGATGCCACCCTCAAGCTCAGCGGCTTCAGCATTGCGGGCGAGTTCATCTACCGCAACCTGGAAATCAACGGGACGCCGGGCGCGCTCGATCAGCTTGGGTTCCTCATCCAGGGCGGATTCTTCCTGGCTGAGGATCTCGAGACGGTCGCGCGCTACGAATGGGGCGACCTGGATAACCCGACCATCGACGACCTGAGCATCGTCACGGTCGGCATCAACAAGTACTACTCCGGCCACAACCTCAAGTGGCAGAACGACATCGGCTATTCGTTCGAGCCCGTGAGCAGCTCGTGGGCCCAGACTTCGGCCGGCTGGCGTACGGACGCGCCGGGCGAAGATGGCCAGATCGTGATCCGCAGTCAGCTTCAGCTGCTGTTCTGAAACGGAGGCGGTTGGAGAGGCAAGTGCCCAAGCAGCCAATGGCGTTCGAGGCTGGGGTTTTTATGCCTACGGGTTGACCATCGCGCGGCACTCGGTGGTGGGCGCCAAGGGCTGAGAGACGACATCCGGTTTGGGTGGTTCAGCGCGTGACGGGAGGCGGGTGATCGCAATTTCAAGCAGTTCGCGCGGGGACGGTTTTTACAAATGTGCCGAGGACGGGGTCCTTTTCGACGCCGGGGAACTGGAGCACTTGGCTGTGCATGGCGACGTAGACGCCTGGCGCAAGGATTTGCACCGCGAGAAGGGCCTCGGTGAGATTCTGCAAAGCGTCGGTCGAGCGCATTTCCCAGGGACGGATGGCGCCGGTGAGGACGATGGGGACGCGCGGGCGTTCCGGGGGATGAAGTCTTTCGACGATCCGGTGACCGGTCTTGGCCAGGCGATCGGTGCCGTGGACGATGACGATGCCGTCGTGAGAGCGCGAGTATTTCGCGGCGGTGTCGGCGATGAGGTTGTGGTCGGCCTCGGTCATGTGGAGGCTGTCTTTGTTCATGAGCGGGACGCGTTCGATCTGGATGCCGCGAAGTTGAAGCGTGGCGAGCATGACATCGAGGACGCTGACCTGGTTGTGGAGCACGCCGGAGAGCTCATCGTAGGTTTTCTCGATGGTGCCGCCGGTGGAGATGAGGGAGATGCGCTTGGGCATGGAAGGAATGACGAGTGTCGAGTCGGGAATGACGAGTCATGAGTTCACGGCGCGCTCAATGACTCGGAAAAGCCTGCTGAAGCGAGCTTCGCCAATGCTAAAGGAGGACGCGGAGAAGGTAAACCGGCCTAGGGTGCGGCGCGGATCGTAAGCGGCACAGTCGAGGTCTGCGGCGCGAGGCATTCGGTGTCGGTGCACGCTTGATATGTGATAGCCAAGTGCGGGCGACCGGCCAGCTTGCCGCTTTGCGTCAGGCGAACTGGGATCGCAATCGTGCCTGTGTGCACACCAGGAATCTCTTCCCCACTGGTGCTTTCATGTGTCTGGCCGGCGGGGTAATCGATTGCTGCGTTCAAGCCTTCAGCGCCGGTCAGCTCAATTTTGAGGGGAACGAGAAACTCGGATGAGGGCTGGTGTGCATTGATGTGGTATGGAGGTTGAATGCGAAGCGCGACTTCAAACCTGGCTGTTGAATCGGACCTTATTTCTATTTCCGCGGGTTGGATCTCAATGTGCACTGGAACCGGCGCTTGAAGCGAGGACCTCGGGCGGGGCGGCGCCGAAAACTCCAATCGATCAGCGTGACGGTCAATCACTCGCTTCAACCCGAGCACCGACAGGACTGACCCGGTCGGATGTTGGTAGATCGCGGCGCTGAGGCCTCGCAGAGTTGCGATCGCGTCGTCTCGGTAGCCATCTTGGTTCGTCAACTCGCGCAGGTCAAGAAGATTGAGGAGCATGACTGAGTTGCCGGCTGGAAGGGCGCCGTCGTGCACGGACTTAGTGCGCACGAAGAGATCGGATTGATTTGCGAGGGTGTCGAAGTAGCCACCACCCCCGGCCCCGGAAACGTCCCAGAAGCGGTCTTTTGCCAACCGGGCCAGCTCTGTCGCTTGGTCAATCCATTTGCGATCGTTCGTCGCGCGGTGCAGGGCGATCAATCCCCGGATCATCAGCGCGTAGTCTTCAAGGAATGCATCGATTTTGGCGCGGCCGCTGCAGCTGGTGCGCAACAGTCCGCCGCTAGCGCTTCGCATGTCTTGACGGACAAAGGATGCGGCCGCGGCGGCGGCATCGATGTACTTACTCTCTCCCAGCACGCGGCCACCATCGGCCATTGCGGCGATCATTAGGCCATTCCAGCCGGCAAGAATCTTGTCGTCGGTTCCCGGCGGCTTCCGACTCTTCCGCTCGGTCAGTAGCGCCGCCTTTGTCCACCCGAGCATGGCGTTCACGTCTTCCACCGTCGTGTCTCGACGCTCCGCGATCTTGTCAGGCTTGTCAACCAGGTAGAGGACGTTCTTGCGGCCGTCTTCCGGATGATGAGGATCAATGAAGTTCGGGCCGGCCTGGAGTCCAAAGACATCAAGCGCAAACTCAGCGTCGCCGTCAAGAAATCCGTTCGACATGAGGACTTGGACCAGATTCTCTTTGTTCCAAAGATAATTGTGTCCCTCGTGCCCATCCACTTCAGCATCCTGCGCGCTGAAGAAAGCGCCTTGGGGCGACGTCATCTCGCGCAGGACGTAGTCGAGGGTCTCGCGGACGATCTGCGCGTAGTATGGGTCGCGCGTCAGCTCGTGGGCTCGCGCATAGGTTGACGCAAGCTGGGCGTTGTCGTAGAGCATTTTCTCGAAATGCGGTACAAGCCATTTCTCATCGGTGCTGTAGCGATGAAAGCCGCCGCCGATCTGGTCGTACATGCCGCCGATGGCCATGCGGTCGAGGGTTTGGATTACTGCTTGGCGCGCCGGCTGCGATTCCCACGCGGCGCCAATGAGAAAATCCAGAAAGACCGGTGTTGGGAACTTCGGCGCGCGCTGGGGCGAGGCCACGAAACCCGCGTCCTTGGGGTCGTACGATGACAAGAGCTCCGATATCGCGCGCTCAACCTGCGGCGATCCCACCGGTACCGGCGCTGTTGACCGCGATAGATGCTCAGCGACGGCGTTGGCAACCTGGTCGGCTTGCGCGATCACCGCTTGGCGCTGATCGGCCCACGCCTTGGCAATGTGGCGAAGAACACTCGGGAATCCCGGTCGGCCGAACTTGTCTTCGGGTGGAAAGTATGTCCCGGCTGTAAATGGTTTGAGTGTCTGCGGCTCGAGAAACACCGACATGGGCCAGCCGCCGTGGCCGCTGAGAATCTGCACGGAGGCCATGTAGATGTCATCCACATCGGGCCGCTCCTCGCGATCGACCTTGATGCAGATGAAGTGCTCGTTCATGATCGCGGCGATGTCTTGGCTCTCAAAGCTCTCGCGCTCCATGACGTGGCACCAGTAGCAGGTGGAGTAGCCGATCGAGAGAAAGATGGGCTTGTTGGATCGGCGCGCCGCGTCGAAGGCCTCCTGCCCCCAGGCATACCAATCAACCGGATTGTGCGCGTGCTGAAGCAGATACGGGCTGGACTCGTTGCGCAGGCGATTGGTGTGTTTGAGATCTCGAGCAGCCGGGGTAGGAGAAGTTATGGGGCCCACAGACGATGCTAGGCAAGGCGCCCAACCGTCACAATGAATTTGTGCTGCCAGGTGCAAGGCGACACGAGCGTGGAGAACTGTCGCGGCGTCGCCATTTGGACGATCTGGCTTGTTGATACTTCGTACCCTGAAACAGCGCGAGTGCTGAGCAGACATAGGGGATCGCAGCAGAATGTTCAACGAGCTGGCGCAATTCGTGAACGGTTTGCCATGGGGCGGCTTCTTCCCGATCTGCTTCGTGGTCATCATCGGCTTCGTGCTCTGGAGCGGCGGCCAGCGCGTGCTGCGCGTCGGCATTCCCCTTCTTGGCATGCTGGTGGGCTGGTCTCTTGGCTGGATGCTCGAGGTGCAAATCCTCGAGGGGTTCTCGCAACTGATCTGCGCTGTGGTTTGCGGCGGCATCCTGTTGACGGTCGGCATCCTCGCTTACCGTGCCGCGGTGGCGGTCACGATGATGGTCGTGATCGGGTTAGCGGCGCCGCTGAGCATTGTCGCCATCGCTGCGTCGGCTGCCGAGGAAAGCGGGCGCACGCTTGAGTCGGCGAAAGTCGACCCTCCCACCGGCGCCGATTACGATCGCTACCTCAAGAGCGGCGACCGGCAAGCGAGTCCTGTAACCGAAGACGTGGAACGCGCAAAGGATGCGCTGGCATTGGCGCTTTCGGAACAAGAGGAACGACAGTTCGAAGAGGCCTGGCTGACATTCAACAACGTTCGTGGCTACGCGACCCAGCAATGGGAGAAGACGCCGCATTCGCTGCGGCCCACGCTCATCCTGGCTGCAGTCATCGGGAGCCTCGTGGGCCTGGTTCTGGGCATCGTGACGCCGGCGGTGAGCGCCACCGCTATGACCTCGATGGCGGGCTCGCTCTTGTGGCTGGGCGGCATGCGCGTGCTGGCGCTCCGCTTCGAAGTGCCCGATGGACCCTGGCTGCCGACTTCAAATGTGACGTGGCTGATCGTGTGGCTGATAACCTCGATCGTCGGCGGAATTGTTCAATGGATATTCCGTGGCTCGGGCAGCCTGCCTGCCGATAAGCAGGAGCCAAAGCCTCAGCCACTCTACAGTCCGATCAGCGGGAACCTGCCTCGGTTCAATTGAAATGATCGTGGTGACTGCGGCGTTGGCCTTTGACTCAGAGGGTCCACGCATGATCACTTCACCACTTTCGTTTGGCGCTGCCGACCTCACGCTGGCCATGCAGATGAACACGTTCCAGGACGCGATGCGTCAACTGGACATCCTGACGCAGCCGGACAAACTGTTGGACAATCTAGCCAAGTTGCCCATGATCGCGGCGTCGATGATCGTCGTCGTCGGCTTCCTGTGCGTGCTCAACGGCTATAAGTGGCACAAATGGGTGGTGATCGCGCTGGCATTCATGCTGGGCGTTGGCGTGGGGAACATTCTGAGCCAGCAGATGGGAAAGTCGGCGATCGTGGCGATCGCCCTGGGCGTCTTGTTCGCGTGCATCGCCACGCCGATGCTGCGCTGGACGGTCGCGATCTTCGGCGGGTTGACCGGCGCGTTTCTAGGCGCGAACGCCTGGACGCTGGCCAACGCCAATCCGCCCAATGCTCAATGGGCCGGCGCGTGCATGGGGTTCATCGCACTGGCGTTGCTCTCGTTTGTCGTCTTCAGGTTGGTGGTCGTGCTGTTCACATCGATCGGCGGTGCTGCCATGGTGGTGCTGGGCGTTATTACTCTGCTCATGCAAGTGCCCGGTTGGGAGCCGATCGTGCGTCAGGGTCTTGCCAACAACCAGCATCTGGTCCCGCTGCTGGTCACGGTGGCGGCGGTGGCAGGCTTCGTGATTCAAGAGAGCCGGGTGCGCAACGGAGATGGCGGCGGAGAAGAAGCGAAAGCGCACTAACTGGCCCCAATGTGTGCAATTTCAGCAACGCCGCAGCGTGGGGGGAGAGCGGGCGTACTCGCCCGCACGAAGCCTCTGCGGCCAAGACTACAGACTCCCCGCCCACTCAACGCAAGCCGCTTCGCCAGCTACTTGGCAACGCGCTTTTTAACTGCCATATCGCCTCCAAGGGCGGCCGTTGAGGTCGATGACGGCATCGATGTCGTCTGAGAGAATTCGCAAACTCTCCGACTGCTGAACTGTTCCATCTGCAATCACCGATATCGTTCCGTGCCAGCGAACGCGATTTCCATGAGCGATTTTCTGGATTGTTACCGGCCGCTACCCATCAAAAGTCGCTTTGATAGAGTCGGGCGCTTGCAGCAAGAGTGCTTTTGGCATGTCCTGACTGACGGCGACTATCAGAAGCTCTTTCGCCTCGGACGGCTTGAGCAGAACCGAGTCTTGTGCTGACATCACGGACATAGTTCGCCGTCCGGTTGCTGAAAGCCGGAGTGCTAGTGATTCATGATTCTTGAACACCAGATGCACCTGCACATCCCGATGGCGTGGGGTCGAAAGTTCCAATACCACCGGCACGTCAATTGCTTCCCCGCTCTCAACCACAGATGGCAATTCCTCCACAAAGGTACAACCGCACGTCGGCACGGCCCTGACAATCTCCAGTTGCTCGCCCGAGACATTGACGAGCTTAAACGTGTGCTTGAGCTTGACGGTCCCATTGCCAACGAGCACCGCACCGAAATCGTGGGATTTCGATCCGGCAAGCAAGCTCCCATCCGCGGCATCGCCGCTTCGCAAGAAAATAATGACGGTGATAACGCCGATAACAGCCAGAGCCGCAAAAGCTAACACTCGAGTCTTGGCCC
>JAKEEP010000110.1 GCA_022616475.1 Phycisphaerales bacterium
CCGTGCGTGTAGATGTAGTGGTTCACCGTCTGGCCCAGCAGCGTGATCTCGATCACGCCATGATCGGCGAGTTTCTTGCATTCATCGATGATCGAATCCGGCGGCCGGTGAACCTCTGCCCCGCGCGTGTACGGCACCACGCAGTACGTGCAGAACTTGTTGCAGCCGCGCGTGATGCGCACGTAGGCGCTGCGGCCCGCGCCGCCCGCTGAGCTTGCATCGGGATCGAAGGCCCGCGAGAGATCGAGCATCTCCAAGTTGTCGTTCGCGGCCGACAGGGTGGTCGATCGCCGCGAGTTGTTGCCTTGCAGCGCCACGCGCCCCGAAAAAGGTGCCTGGCACCTTTTTCCGTCAACATCCAGCGGTTCCTCGGCGACTTCCGAAAAAGGCGCCTGGCACCTTTTCTCGTCGGTCTTCAGCGCGTTGTCGATCAGCATCGGCAGCTTGTCGAGCTCGCCTGGTCCGCACATCAGATCGATCTGCGGGAAGCGCCGCATCATGTCGGCCCCTTCGCGCTCGGCCATGCAGCCGATCACGCCCAGGATGAACGTCGCGCCTTCCTTCTTGCGCAGGCCCATGAGGCCCACGCGGCTCCAGACCTTGTTCTCGGCCTGCTCGCGCACCGAGCAAGTGTTGTAAAGGATGACGTCAGCCTTGTGCGGACTGGGAGTGAAGGTGTATCCCAGTGCGATCAGGCTGCCACGGACCAGCTCGCTATCGAGCTCGTTCATCTGGCAGCCAAAGGTTTCCAAATAGACAGATTTCGCCGCGCGAGCAGCGTTGGCTGGCCGATCGGCCGGGCTGGTTGGAGTGAGAATCTCGATCATCGGCAAATGGAACAGAACATCGTAGCAAGGGTCTGCGTAGCGGAGTTCCTACAGACCAGCCGTGCCAACGGAGTAGAAGGAAAATGAGTGATCAAGTCCCAATGAGCTTCCGGACCCGCGCTGCAAACCGCAGATCTTCTCCCGGTGCGATTTCACCGCGCCTCAAAGCCTCGGCGATCGGCGCGGCGGCAATGTTGATTGCCCTCACCCTCGCCTGCGCCGGCTGCACGCGCAACGCCGCCGGCCAATGGGCGCAAACCGCTCCGATCATCAAGTCTGTAGCGATTGACGATCAAGCGGTCCGCCTGGGCACGCGCGGCCTGTAAGCAGCCTAAGGATCCGCAAAGAGGGTGGCGTGGTACTCGCTGCCCTGGCGAGAACCACGTCTGCGACTCATCGCGCGCTCGCACCGCGTGGTTCCCGCCGCGGAATCCGCCTCCTGTGTCCCGCGCGATTTCCCCGCGGCGGGTACCACGCCACCCGATCCGCAACGGGAGAGTCGGACCTCCGCTGATAACCTCCCCGGACTCACTCAAAACTGTCGGCCAAGGCCGATCGCAACCGATGAATTTCTCGATGCTGCGAGCAGGCCACGGGCTGATGTTGATTGTGATCGCGCTGCTGACCTTCGGCGTGGTGATGGTGACGTCGGCCGGGCTCACCGTCGGCCCGACGCAACCCTTGCTCTTGCAGGATGTTCTATTCGGGCGAATCGCGCTGCTGGCCGCGCTCGCCGTGGGCTTCATGTTCATCGGATCGCGCGTGCCGGTGCATCGATTCTTCTACCGGCCCCAGGGAATCGCCTCACCGATTCCATGGATGATGATCGTCATCATCGCCTTGCTCGCGCTGGTGCACGTTCCGGGGATTGGCCGCGAGGTCAACGGCGCGCGGCGCTGGATCGATCTTGGAATCATCGGCTTCCAACCCAGCGAAGTCGCCAAGTGGGGATTGATCATCGCCTTGGCGTGGTACGCGACCAGGCGCGCGGCGGTCATGGGCGATTTGATCAACGGTTTTGTGCCGCCGATGGTCGTCGTCCTTCTGGTCTGTGCGCTCATCGCCGGCGAGGACCTGGGCACCGCCGTGCTCATCGGCATGGTCAGCCTGGGGATTCTCGTCACCGCAGGCGCCAAGTGGTGGCATGCGGCCATGCTCATGCCCATCGGCGCGCTGGGATTCATCGCCGCCGTGCTCAGCAGCCCCTACCGATTGAACCGCCTCAAGGCCTTCTTCGATCCTTATGAGGATCCCCAGGGCATCGGCTACCACATTTTGCAATCCATGGGCGCCATCAGCGGCGGCGGACTGGCTGGCCGCGGTCTGGGCAACAGCATTCAGAAATTCGGCTACCTGCCCGAAGACACCACTGATTTCATCTTCGCCATTATCTGCGAGGAAATGGGCCTTGTTGGCGCCGCAGTCGTGATCTCCCTCTACGGCGGCCTGCTCTTGTGCGGCTTCTCGATCGTGAGGCGCGTCGAGCATCCTTTTCAGCGATTGCTGGGCTTTGGTGTGTTGCTAACCGTTGGATTGCAAGCGCTGATCAACATTGCGGTTGTGACGGGCTCGGCCCCAACCAAGGGAATTGCGCTGCCGCTCCTTTCTTCGGGCGGAACCGGATGGGCCCTGACGGCGTTCGGCATCGGCTTGCTCGTCTCCATGGATCGCGAACTCGCCAAGAAGGAAGCCATGTTCGCAACCCGGCGACAGCAGATGATGGCTGAAGCCGACGCAATCATCGCCGCACGAGCTCTCGCCTGAATTCCGGGGGCCTGAGTTCCGGGGGCGGGGGCTTGAATTCCGGGGGCTTGAATTCCGGGGGCTTGAATTCCGGGGGCTTGAATTCCGGGGGCTTGAATTCCGGGGGAGGGGGGCTTGAACTCCCACGGCCGTCTGGCCGATGTAGTCCATAAGCGTGACGAAATCCTGGATCGGGAGTCTGGCTTGAACAACGCGCTGCCTGCTGAGCAAGAAGATGCCCGCCCAACGCGAAAGCGTTCCGGCTCCAAGCGAAAATCCAAGGGCCGGAGCAAGGAAAAGGTGCGCACGCGAAGTGCCGCGCCGGTTGCAGCGGTTGCCGCGCCCGATGTGGCCCATAATGGGCATCACGCTCAGCCCAGCGTGACAGTTCTGTTTGCAGGCGGCGGATCGGGCGGGCACATCAGCCCGGGACTGGCCATCGCCGAGCGGTTGGCCGAGATCGACCCGAACTCGAAATCGATCTTTGTCTGCTCGCAGCGCGCGATTGATTTATCGATGCTGAGCGATGCCAAGGCCGAGTTCGTCGCGCTCCCCGCCACGCCGCCATCGCTCCGGCCGCTGCCAGCCTGGAAATTTGCGCGGGGGTTCGTGCGCAGCCGGGCGATTGTGAAGCGCTTGCTGCGGCAGCGGAAGGTGGATCACGTTGTGGCATTGGGCGGCTTCATCGCCGCTCCCGCAGTCAGTGCCGCCAAGGCCGGCCGAGTGCCCGTGACGCTGGTGAACCTCGACGCCCCGCCCGGCCGCGCCAACCAGTGGATCGCCAAACGCTGCACAGAAGTGATCTCGGCCATCGCCCTGCCCGGATTTCCGAATTTCGCAAAGCAAATCGTCGGCATGCCCATCCGTCGCCGCGCCATCGCACCAGGAAAGCCATCGGTTTGCCGAACGCTCCTGGGCCTCGATGCAGACACGTCAACGTTGCTGATCACGGGCGCCTCTCAAGGGGCCACCAGCCTGAACGCCATGATGATCGAGCTTGCCAAGACCAATCCCACGATGTTTAAGCGCTGGCAGGTGGTGCACCTGACTGGCGATGGCGCCGACGACGCAGTGAAGCAGGCGTACAAGGCCGCCGGCATCACCGCGAAGGTTGAGCCGTTCCTGAATGAGATCGGCCTTGCGTGGGGCGCGGCCGACCTGGCCATCAGCCGCGCCGGCGCCAGTTGCGTGGCCGAAGCCGCCCACAACGCCGTGCCCACCATCTTCATGCCCTATCCATATCACAAGGACATGCACCAAAAGCACAACGCCCAGCCCCTGGTCGACCTTGGCGGCGCCGTGCTGGCAACCGATCGCATCGAACCCGCCGCCAACGCCAAGTCCATCGGCCCCGGCCTCGGGGAATTGATGGCCGGACTCAAGCACCGCCAGAACATGCGCAAAGCGCTCGAATCCCATCCGCTGCCCGATGCAGCTGCGACGATCGCGCAAATGCTCATCAAACGATAAGACCGACAGGTGCATCAGATGCTGATGAAGCATCGTTGAAAACATGGGAAGACTGAATAAGCCCTATCGCAAGTTACTCTCCCACAGACTTCGAGCAGTATCCGATCTGGCAATTTCCGGGGAGCTGTTTCCGTAACCGAGTGTCTCGTGAAGAGATATCCAATCAGACATGACCTCCGATTGGCCATCGAACGATTGTTCGATTCGCCGGATACGGGGCTGGGCCTGCTTGGAGTGCTCGACGATCGCGCAAATGCTGATCAAGCGCTAGGTCGCAGCCGCAACCGCAGATCGTAGATCGTAGATGGACCCGTAGTCATTCCCATCAGGGAAGAGTACTCCCAGATCGGCATACTGATCGTACAAGGGCGTGCCAGACGGATATCCAAAGAAACTGATTGTCTGCATCTGCTCGAAACCGCCGATTGCGGCGACCCACTCAGCGCGATCGGTGAACTCCACGACATCGGCCGTCGCCACCGAAGTGCCAACCAGACTCGCGAGGAAAGCAACGGCAATGAACGGCGGGATCATCATGGCTCATGGGCGTCGGCGTGAGCGGCGCACGAGCAAGCCAGCGATCGAAAGAACTCCTAGCCCTGCGGGCGAAGGAATCGGCAGACCAAAATGCAACGTATCCACATTCACGCCCCCAATGGGGTCGATCAGCTCAGCTCTGTCGAATGGCTCGCTTGAAATCAACCCGCCGAAGAATCCGGCGCCAGTGGCCCCAAACTTGCTGCTGACGTAGATGAGCGCGCCGTCGGAGTACAATTCCACCACCAAATGGCCGGGGAAGTGGACGCCTATAGATGCTCGTGGCTCTGCGAATTCAAGTGTGATTGCCCCAATATTGCTTGTCGCACCCGCACCATCCAGCAAAAAGGATTCGGCCTGGGTGATGTAGTCATTCCCATCGGCAAAAAACACGCCAAGATTCGAGTATTGATCGTTTAGGAATGTGCCTGCGGGGTATTCCAGGAAGCTGATGGTCTGCATCTGATCGAATCCGCCGATGGCTGCAACCCACTCGGCGCGATTCGTGAACTCTACAACATCGGCGCTGCCGGTCGAAGACGCAATGACTGCCACAGCCAACGGTATGCCTAGGGTCGTTCCAGTCTTCATGGGTGATTCTCGCTCCTTCAGAGCCATAAACGATCCGTGGCCGATTCCTCGACCATGACTGCGACGGTCATACCTGCTCGGTCTGTCATGTTTCATCACCGTCGGTGCGGGTGGCGAAAAAGGAAGCCGGCAATTGCAAGAAGACCGAGGCCTCCAGGCCCGGGCACCGGCAGGCCAAAGTGGACCGTGTCGATCGAAACATCTCCGGATGGGTCGAAGATCTCAACGAGATCAAAGGGTTCTGACGAGATGACACCGCCAAAAAAACCCGCGCCGCCGACTCCAAATTCGTTACTCGTGTAAATCAAAGCACCTTGAGAGTAGAGCTTCAGAATCAGAAATCCGGGGAAATGAATTCCAATGGAGGTCCGCGGTGCTTCAAATTCAAGAGTGATGGGACCAAACAAGCTTATCGCTCCGGCGCCGTCGAGCAAATATGCCGAACTGGAAGCGATGTAATCATTCCCATCAGGGAAGAGCGCTCCCAGATCGGCATACTGATCGTATAGCGGCGTGCCTGATGGATATCCATAAAAGCTGATTGTCTGCATCTGCTCGAAGCCCCCAATCGCAGCAACCCATTCCGCCCGATCGCTGAACTCGACGAAGTCGGCGCATGCATGTGTCGCCGGAATCGTTATAGTGGTTAGCAGTGCTAGGACCATCGGATTCATCGCTGCCTCCTTTGAAGAGTCCGTAGCCGATTTCTCCGCCACGGACTACATCTACCCCAGATTACTGAGCGAGCAAGGCAAATAAAGCGATCAACTTCGCTTCGTCGCTCTCCTCTTGAAGCGCTGCGATGATCTGCTCATCGCTGACTTCACCATTCACGATTGCATCATGACCGCCAGATTCCAGCCAGAAGCCCATGAGTTCTTCATCCATCGGCGCAGCGACCGGCGGATCGCCGCCGCCCATGAACGATTGGCTCCCGCCCCCATCGCAACCTGTGTCGCCGCAAGTTCCAAAGTGGCTGGCGACCTGAGTTGCATCCGTCGAGTTAACCTGGCAATCGTCGTTTACATCGGCCCAGCAGATTGATCCCGATGGGCACGATCCCTGGCGCGATGGATCGGTCACATAGTTGTAATCAGTCGTGTTGACCGCACCATCCTGGTTCACATCCCACCGGCATTCGCCGAAAGGCACCAGCAGAAGCGCGTGCTTGGCGCTGTTCGAAACCTTCGTACCCCAGGCCACGATCCAGCCGCAATCGTTGATGTCGTGGGCTTGGTTAATGTTCCACGTATCCGCGCTGCATTGTGGAATGACATAGGAAGGAAACCCATAGGCATTGAGGTCCGTCACGGTCCATGTGGACGATGGCTTCTCCCAAAGCAGAGCGAGCGCAAGATCACTATTCCATCCAACAACTTGTGTGCTTGCATGATTATTGATTGCCTCGGCGCGACTATTCTGACCGGACTGTCCCGACGGCATCGTGTCCCCAAGAATCGTGTTTGTGAACCCCGCCATCGGCCAAAGGAGAGCCCGCCGATCGGTGCAATCGGCGCCGTCGAATCCCCATCCCACCGCCAAATACGAATCGTTGATTCCCCTCGCTTCGGAGCCATCCCCCAGATCTAAGTACTCCGTGTTGCCGGACCGCACGGCAGCATGGCTGTCGTCGCAATCGCCAGGATTCCAATCGTCACAGGGATCAGTCTGATTGCACGTCCACATTCCGACACTTCTGATCACACCGCCGTTGTCTGTCATGATGTCGCGCTCGTCTCTCGATGAGTGCGTCAGGAAGTTCGCGCCCAAAACAGTCATGGATCCCAGGGGCGAGCTGAATGCAATTTGAAAGCCTCTTGTGACATGACCTGTGCCGCCGCCGCCGCAAATGCAACTTCCAGTCGTGTCTGAAGTGCCGACGATCAGGGGCGTACTGTTGTTGTTGATTGCATGGGCCACGCTCCATGCGCCGTTGGACAGAAAGCCCAAATTCGTCGCAGGCGCGCCAGATGTGGTCAGCTTCCAAGCAATGGCTTGCGACCCGTTATCATCATCGTCGCCATCTCGGCCCACTACGACGCCTGCATTATTCAAGTCGTATGCGATGCCATTGCCCGAGCCTGAAATGGAACTGAGATTGTTGAAGCCGACTGACAAGCTTGGATAGGCGGCATCGGCTTCCGGCAACCAGACCCAGGCGTTGATGTTGCTGCTCACGATCTTGCCATACACGCACTGACCCTTGTTGTTGATTCCCATGGAACCCATATCTTCCATGTCTGGCGTAAAACCCAGCTCAGTGAGGTCAACGACTCGATAGCGCGCCAGTTACACATGGAGTCGCGATGAGGCTTAAGAGCATCATCATTACACCCACGAGATAAACGCGAATCACGAATTGCCTCTTCTTTCTCGTCATCGGAAATCTCCTTCGTTTCTACTGCGATTGAGCGCAGAGTTCTGTTGAACAATCACGCCGTGCTCCTGCCCGGACACGGTCCCAATAGAGCCGGTTTCGATTGTGCGCACCTCCTTTCCTCGCATTCGCGCACCCATGTGCTCGTGCAACTTGGCGCTGCGCTGTTACCCATTCTCAACGTTCCAAAAGGGACAACGCCGCCAGGTAACACTCTTTTTTATTTTGCGTTTCAGCCTGCCGGAAAACTCAATGAAGAACTGCTCGTGCGAAAGACTCTGAGCGCCGGCGCACGCTACCAAAGTTCCCTTGCGATGCAAGATCCCGGATGAATTGTGGATAACTCGTGCACAACATCACTCGCGAATTGCAATTTGCAACTCATGTTCGTGTTTCGTCTGCCGAGCAGCCTGCTTACAGCCTACGCTGCGCACCGCCCACCTTCTTGGCTTAAACGAGCGCCCTTGCGCCGCGCAATCACCAAGCACACCGCAATCAAAAGCACCGCCCAACTCTGGTGCG
>JAKEEP010000111.1 GCA_022616475.1 Phycisphaerales bacterium
CCCCGACATCACCGACCAGCTTCTCAAGGGCGCCAAGATCGGCGACCGGAGCTACAAGAACCACCTCGACGGCTACAACCAGATCGACATGCTGACAGGCTATGGCCCGTCGAAGCGCCACGAGTTGTTCTACTTCGGCGGTCCGCACCTGGGCGCTGTCCGCGTCGATGACTTCAAGTTCCAATTCTACCAGCAGCCGCAGGGCTGGCCGGGACCGAAGGTCACCACCGACATGCCGTTGATGGTCAACATCCGCCAGGATCCATTCGAGCGGACGCCATCGATCGGTGAAGAGAGCCTGAACAATATGGGCGGCGGATACATGAACGATTTCTACGCGCGCGAGTTCTGGCGCTTCGTCATGGTCCAGCAATACGTCGGGAAGCTGGCCAAGACCGCGGTCGATTACCCGCCGATGCAGGACCCCGCTTCATTCAATCTGGATGAGGTGAAGAAGAAGGTCGACGCGGCGATCAAGTCCCGCGAAGGACAGTAAACGCTGGCAACCACAGCGGGCGGTTCGAAAGGACCGCCCGTCGCTTCTCTGGAGTGGGGCCAGCACTCGCGCTACCTGCATCTGCTTCAACAGAAGGGATCGAACTATGCATGCAACATACCCCGCGCGCATTCGACTCATATCGCTCATCGCGCTGTCCATTGTCGTTCCAGCGTTTTGTGCGATTCTTGCCGGCGCGCAGAGCGGGTCTGATCCGCTTCCGGCCTGGAACGGAGGCCCGGCGAAACAGGCCATCCTCGACTTCGTGCGAACGACCACCGACAAGTCGAGTCCCCAATTCGTGCCTCCGGACCAGCGCATCGCCGTGTTCGACAACGATGGCACGCTGTGGATTGAGCAACCTGCCTATACGCAGGTGATGTTCGCCATGGATCGCGTTCCCGCGCTGGTGGAGAAGCAGCCTGAGCTGAAGGAGCGCGAGCCATACAAATCCATCCTGGCGCGCGATCACCAGGCAATGGCCAAGTTCACAGTTCAAGACATCGAGAAGGTCGTAGCCGCAACACACAGCGGAATGACGGTTGAGCAATTCAAGGAACTCGTCTCGCAGTGGCTGGCTCAGGCGAAACATCCGCGCTTCAAGCGCCCGTACACCGAGCTGATCTATCAGCCGATGCTCGAAATCATGCAACACCTTCGCGCCAACGGCTACAAGACCTACATCGTGACCGGCGGCGGGCAGGACTTCGTGCGCGCCTTTGCCCAGAAGACGTATGGCGTGCCGCCGGAGCAGGTGATTGGCTCGGCCGCCAAGGTCAAGTACGAGTACGGCAAGGACGGCGAGCCGGTGCTTGTCAAACTTCCGGAGGTCCTCTTGATCGATGACAAGACCGGCAAGCCCGAGGCGATCAATCTGATCATCGGGAAGCGGCCGGTTGCGGCGTTCGGAAACTCGACCGGCGACCAGCAGATGCTCGAGTACACCGGGGCCGGCGCCCCCGGAAGCGCGCGGCTGATGATGCTCGTGCATCACGACGACACCCAGCGCGAATTTGAGTACGGCGCCGACTCGAAGATCGGCACGTTCTCCGAGGAGCTCATGTCCGAAGCGCGGCAGCGCGGCTGGACGGTCATCAGCATGAAGAACGACTGGAAGCGCATCTTTGCCTTCGAGTCCGGTCAATCACAATAAGCGCGAACTCCGACCGCGAACGGTTCTGTGAAGAACATAGGAGAGAACGACAAGACGCACATTGATCGGCGCGGCGCTGGGAAGCGCCACCCCCGTCTCCTATGCCAGGGCGGAGCGGCGCGCATAGCGCTACTGATACACAACCGCCCGATATCCCCCACGCCAAGCGCTGACACGCTGAGCCTGAAAAAGGCCATCGATGAGGCCATGAAGAAACACGCCGCGTCACTCAATCAACGTGATCATCATCGCTTGCGGGCGTCACTTTGAGATCATCGAAGGATGTGACCGCGTCGGCCTTGGTCCACAGACCAACGCCGCCTTCACTGGCGAAAGTTGCATCGTGCACATCGAGGTGCTTCTTGCCGTCCAGAGAGCACTCGATGTGATCGCCCTTGTGCTCGATCTTCATCGTGTGCCACTCGCCTGCGGGAATGGCGATCTTCTGCGTCGCCAGCTGCTTGCGCGCTCCATCCTTGACGAAGTACACGCGGTAGTTTTCCTCCAGCGGGTTGTAGCGCGCGATGTAGTAGTTGTTTTTGTCCCTGGCGCGCCAGATCACGCCGCCGCCTTGATCTTCTTCGCCGGAGATCGCCTTGAAGCGCCCCTCGATCTGGCCATCCTTGAATGTGATCCTGTCGCTCCAGCAGATGTTGTAGGTGTCGCCGGAATCGTGGTTGATCTTCGACAGCGCCAGCACGTTTGGACCTGACGGCGCGGTGGGATCAGCCATCACCTGCCACGTCGCCACCGGGCCTTTCTGGTTCGTGCCCTCAGCCTTCCAGCCTTCAGGAAGTTTGCCCGTGGCGTTCTTGTCGAAGTTGACCGTGATGGATGAGTTCGCAGGTGCCCGAGGCGCCAAGGTGGAGGTCAGGAGAATCAGGCTGATGAGAATCGATGATGCGTGCATGGCCAATCCTTTCTCACGAGTCGGCCAGCCATTCTACATCGACGCTTTCCGTGACCGGGGGCGAGCCAGTGACTTTCTTGCTCGGCGGCAGTCGGCACTCCATGAACATCGCGCCAGGGATGGGATTGTCGCAGTAGGGCCCAATCGTCTCGAATCCCAGCGCACGATACAGCGAAACGGCTCTGTCCATGATCGAGGGAATCGTGTCCAGCCGCATGCGATCGTATCCGAGCTTCCGAGCCTCCTGGATGATTCGCTCGGCAAGCGTGCGGCCTAACCCGCTCCTTCGATGCTCCGGCCGCACGTACAACCGCTTCATCTCGCAGGCGCCATCCGACGACTGCGGTCGTAGCGCGACGCAGCCGGCGGGCTCGTCGTTTACCAGCGCCAGGAGGATGCAGCCCGATGGCGGTGCGTATTGGCCGGGAAGGTCGGCAAGCTCCTGCTCGAAACGCTGAAACGAAAGATCGATGCCCATCGATTCAGCGTACTCCTGAAACAGCGCACGCACCGTTTGCAGTTGGTCAGGAGCGGAGGCTCGCACGATCTTCAGATTCATTCCACCGCTGATCATACACATCGGTTCGGACAATAAGTCCGACAGCGTGCTCGCCCTGTCCTCCGGGGCTCGAATAAATGACAGCGGATATTCGGCAGATTCAGGATGCACCGCGACTCCGGGGCACCGGACACTGCCGTGACCTTCCGGTCGAGGCTGTTGGTGCGGTTCTCGTGCATCGAGCCCCCCGTAGTCAAATGAATTGAATCGCACATCGGTCGGCGCCACGTCTCTTGCTAGCTCCTATTCCGCGGCGTATCCATAAAAACAGAAGGGCGCCGCCCGATCGAGCACAGCCGCTGTTATGGGTGAGCTGATCGCGGCGCCGCAACGGAGCACTGTCATGTTGAAATTCAACGCTTGCAGAATCGTGGCCGGTGCTGGGATGGCGCTTGGCCTGTGCAGCGCGATGCAGGCCCAGACGGTCGTGGAGGTGCGCGAGGCGTACATCGAGCGGCCGCCCGGCGCCGTGGTCATCGTCGAGCCCGCCACCACCGCCGCTGACACCATAGAGCTCTTTCGCGATCGGGATCTCGAAGGTGACACCGTTCTGATAAACGTCATCGGCACACAGGCGGCTGGAACAGCTCATGACCTGCCCGACGGCATCAAAGATTCGCTCAGCTCGCTGCGGTGGAGCCTGCCGCCAGGCGTGCTGGTGGTGCTGTATGAGGACCACGGAGCCAAGGGCGAGCAATTGGCGCTCTGGGGCAGCGGACAGATCGATGCCCTCAGCGCGTTTGACTTGAATGACAAGGCATCGGAATGGGCCTGGTTCTATGTGGGCGGCGCGGTCGAGCCGACCGAATTCGTCCGGTACGGCGAAGTAATTCCCGTTGGCGCCTCGGCGGGCACCGCCCCGGTGCCCCAAGGCACTCTTCAACTGTTCAAGAGCAAGAACTTCGAGGCCACGACCTTCACGGTCAATTCTGTGACATCGAATGCCGCCAACACCTTGCATGAACTGACGGGCGCCCTCTCTGATTCACTGACCGCGATGCGTTGGAGCCTGCCGCCCGGTGTGGTTGTGATTCTCTATCAAGACGCCGATGGCGACAAGCAACAGGTTCCAATCTGGGGCAACGGACAGGTCGCGAATCTCGATGTCTGGGATTTCAACGACAAGGCTTCGCGCTGGGCGTGGTACTACATCGGGTCGCGGCACGAACAAGTTCTGGGCTACGTTCCGCCAGCCGAGCCGTATGTGGCTCCAGCGGATGTGTTTGCCGAGGTCATCCCAGAGGTGATCCAAGAGCCGATCATGGAGGTGGGCGAAGTCGAGGTAGTCGAAGTGAAGAAGGAGCCCATCGACTTGGTCGCGGGAGCGATGGTCTCAACCGAACTGGAGATCGAAGCCGCCGACCTGCGCGCCAAGGAAAACCCGGTTGGTGCGGGAACGTTCGTCTTCGTGGAGCAGACGGAGTTCGGCGGCATCGAGCGCTACGTCATCTGGCTTGTGCTGGATGCCAAGGCGTACGCACTCACCGGACCGGCGAAGATGACCACGCCGACGCTGCCGTTGCCGACCGATGCGAGCGAAAGCGTTTGGGCCCCAGCGGGAATCAACCAGCTGCACGCTGAGGAGGATTCAGCGAAGATCGTCTTTCATCATGCTGCCAAGCCGAGCCTGAAAAAGGGAATCGATGACTGAACGGCAGCTGCGAAGGAACTGTCGAGGCCAGACGCCCGGCTCGTTCAACCTCGAGAAGAACCAGGAAGCAGATCGAAGCCGCGATCAAGAACCAAGCACGGTCAGTACTTTGACCAGTATCACGGCGGGTAGTCCAAGAGTGCCGCCCGGTGGTTTGTTTGGAAACACCAGACCGATCAAAGGATGGGAACAACACCATGAATCAATCAACACAGCTCACCGTATCCACCCTACTCGCCAGCAGCTTCGCGATTTCGGCGTTCGCACAAGGGCCTGAGCCGAAAGAAGCGCCCGGCTCGCCCGGCGCCCCCGGAAATACCACAACCATTGACGGGAGGTATCTCCCGAATCCGCCACCACCGTTCGGCGGCGACATCAACCTCAGCGCCAAGGACTCCAAGCCGTGGTGGCCGCCCAATGTTGTCCCGCCCAAGGGCGCGCCGAACGTGCTGCTCATCATGACTGACGACCAAGGGTACGGTGTCTGCGGCACATTCGGTGGCGTCATCCCCACGCCTGCCATGGACCGTGTCGCGAAAATGGGGCTGCGTTACACCCACTTCCACTCCACCGCGCTGTGTTCGCCTACGCGCGCGGCGCTCATCACCGGGCGCAACCATCACTCCTGTGGCACCGGCGTCATCGCTGAGCAGGCCACCGGTTACCCGGGATACAACTCAATCATCGGAGTCGATAACGGCACCATCGGCGCGATCCTCAGAGACAACGGCTATGCCACATCGTGGTTTGGCAAGAATCACAACACACCCGATTATCAATACAGCGCGGCCGGCCCGTTCCATCAATGGCCCGTCGGAATGGGGTTCGAGTATTTCTACGGTTTCATGGGTGGCGAAAGCGATCAGTGGACGCCGTTCCTTTTCCGAAACACCACCCAGATCTTCCCGTTCCGCGACGATCCCAAGTACAACATGATCACCGGCATGGCGGATGACGCCATCGCGTATCTCAGACAACTCAACGCTGCCGCGCCCGATAAGCCGTTCTTCTGCTACTACGTCCCCGGCGCCACGCATGCGCCACACCACCCGACGCCGGAATGGATCGCGAAGTTCAAGGGCAAGTTCGACATGGGTTGGAACGAGCTGCGCGAACAGATCTTCTCCAATCAAAAGGAGCTGGGCGTGATCCCGGCTAAAGCCCAGCTCACGCCCTGGCCAGACGGACAGGCCGAGTACGCTGGCGCCCAGCTGCCGAAGTGGGATACGCTCAGCGCCGAAGAGAAGAAGTTGTTTGCGCGCCAGGCCGAGGTGTATGCCGCATACGTGGCCTACAACGATCACGAGATCGGTCGCGTGATTCAAGCCGTCGAAGACATGGGAAAGCTCGACAACACGCTCATCATCTATATCAGCGGCGACAACGGCACGAGCGCTGAAGGCAGCACGATGGGCACACCAGTCGACTTGGCTGCGATTCAAGGCGTCAACGTTCCAGTCGCCGACCAGATGAAGTTCTACGATCTGTGGGGCTCCGCCCAGACCACGCCGCATATGTCGGTCGGGTGGACCTGGGCGTTCGATACACCGTTCAAATGGACCAAGCAGGTGGCGTCGCACTTCGGCGGCACACGACAGGGCATGTGCATCGCTTGGCCTAACCGCATCATGGATGCCGGCGGCATCCGCACACAGTTTCATCATGTGATCGACATCGTGCCAACCATCCTCCAAGCCACGGGCATCCCGGCACCGTCGATGCTCAACGGGGTCGCACAGAAGCCCATTGAAGGCGTCAGCATGGCGTACACATGGGACAAGTCGAACACCGGCGCGCCATCAACGCGCACCACGCAATATTTCGAGATGCTCGGCAACCGCGGGATGTACGACAATGGCTGGTACGCGTGCACGACGCCGCCCCAGCCGCCGTGGTCATTGGGCCTGGCCAAGATGCCCGATGTCGTCAACGGCTACAAGTGGGAGCTGTACAACATCGCTGAGGACTTCTCCCAGAACAACGATCTGGCGGCGAAGATGCCCGACAAGCTGCGAGAGATGCAAGAACTCTTCTTGGTCGAAGCTTCGAAGTACAACGTATTCCCGCTGGACAACGACTTCCTAGAGCGCGTTCTGGCGCCCAAGCCCAGCTACACCGCCGGGCGAACCGAATTCACTTACTCAGGTGAGATGCCCGGCCTGCCAAACGGCGATGCACCCAACATCCTCGCCAAGTCTTACACGATCACGGCGGAGGTGGACGTGCCCGATGGCGGCAACGGAATGATTGTCACCGACGGCGGTCGCTTCAGCGGCTACGGGCTGTATCTGCTCGATGGCAAGCCGGTATTCACGTACAACTTCTTCGATCTGGAGCGATTCCGCTGGGAATCCCAGGACGCACTGACGTCGGGCAAACACACCATTGTGTTCGACTTCAAATATGACGGCCCGGGATTCGGCAAGGGTGGAACCGGCGTCTTGAGCGTGGACGGCAAGGAAATCGCCAGCAAGAAGGTCCCGCGCACCATTCCGTTCCTCGTGACGATTGACGAGACGTTCGACGTCGGCGTCGATACCCGCACGCCGGTGGATGACAAGGACTACAAATTGCCGTTCCGCTTCACCGGCACGATCAACAAGGTCACGATCAAGCTCGGGAAGGAGCAGATGACTGCTCAGCATGGACCCGCTCCGGAAGCAGTCGCCACGACGGAGGACTAGGACCGATGTGCCGACCTTGAGGACGTCGATGGGCGAGTGAGAAACCTCCGGCGACTCACGTGAGGTCGCTATCAATGGATGAAGTGTTCGCTCGCGCATGGCACGATCTCCTGGGCCGGATCACCGGGCCGCTGGACTTTCGAGTGATCATCCAGCCCATTGTCGCCATCGTTCTGGCGACGCGAGCGGGACTGCGGGATGCTCGAGAGGGCCGGCCGCCGTTCTTGTGGACGGTCCTCTCGAATCCGGCACACCGGCGCGACGTGCCGCGCAACGGGTGGAAGGACGTGGCAACGCTGTTCATCGTGTCGGCGATCTTGGACGTGATCTACCAGGTTGATGTGCTCAAAGCGGTCTACGCTGGGGAACTGCTGATCGTCGCGACGTTGCTGGCCCCAGTTCCGTATTGCCTGCTTCGCGGTCCTGTCACTCGCATCGCACGATGGGCGGGGTTGAAGCCAACCGCCGTATCCGGCCACGTCGCCGTGACACGTGAGCAAGTCAAGGAGCCCGCCGCGCCCCTTGATGAGGCGCAACTGGCGGCGGAGCGGACCTATCTTTCCCACGAGCGAACGCTCATGGCGTGGGTGCGGACGGGGGCTTCGCTGATCACCTTCGGATTCGGGTTCTACAAGTTCTTCGAGTTCATGTATCAGGAGGAGCCGGGCAGGCCAGTCTCGCACCTTTTGGGACCGCGCACGTACGGCTTGATCTTCATCTTCATGGGCGTGGGGTTCCTCGGCGTGGCCACGTTGCAACAACGGCGGAGCATGAAGCGACTGCGAGCACAACAGTTCGCAGCGCCGTTCTCGCTGGCGTTGCTGCTGGCGGCGATGATGACTGGTCTGGGGATTCTGGCGCTGATTACAGCGTTCTTTCGGGCGTGAGGCGGTGGATTTCCACCAGCCTCTTCGGCTGACGCGCGACAGTACGAAGTCGATTACTGGTGAATTCGAGTCGTCTCGATTCGAGCCAGGGGTTTCAATCCCTACATGATTCAGCTTCAAGAGCGAACCGCACGCAGGTTTCGGCGACCCCCATCGGTGTCCAGGTCGAGGCGAACTCCCGCCTCGAGACAAACGCTTGCTCCTCCTTCGCTGGCGTTGGGTCCATCGGTGGCCGAGCTTCATGAGATGGGCAAGAGTCTGCGAAGCAAGTGCCCGCGCGGATCGCATGCGGTGTGGCAGGCGCCGGACAACCGTCCCGATCCTGTTGCACTGGTGCAGGAATCGAGCAAGGGGCGGATCGCGAAGTTGATCCCGATTCGCAACGGACGGATGACGCAATCGCCCTTCGCATTCTATCGAGGCGCGGCGCTGAATATGGCGGCCGATTTGGCGCACACGCCAGTGTCTGGTCTGCGCGTGCATGTCTGCGGCGACTGTCACCTTCTGAATTTCGGTGGGTTCGCGACGCCGGAGCGTCGCGAGATCGTCGACATCAACGACCTCGATGAGACTTTGCCGGCGCCGTGGGAGTGGGATGTGAAGCGATTGGCCGCAAGTTTTGTTCTGGCCTGCCGGGACAACGGCTTCAGCGAAGAGTGCGCCCGCGATGCGGTGCTTTCCTGCGTTGGGAGTTATCGCAAGCGAATGAGGGAATTCAGCCGGATGCGGACGTTGGACTTGTGGTATGCGCACATGGATGTCGAGGACCTGATTCCAACGATCAGGGATCGTCAAGCCCGCAAGCGTGCTCAGAAACGAGTGACGGTTGCGCACAAGCGCAATGTGCTCGAACATGATTTTCCCAAGCTCGCAACTGTTGTCGGGCAGTTGCCCAAGATCAAAGACAACCCTCCTTTGATCTTTCACTGGCGTGAGCGAGGGCATGACAATCTCTTCGCGGAAGTTCAAGCGGCGTTCGCCCGCTACCGGGAAACCCTGGAGGATGATCGAAGGGTGTTGCTGGATCGATACCAACTCCTTGACATCGCAATCAAGGTGGTCGGCGTTGGCAGCGTTGGCACTCGTTGCGGGATCGCGCTCCTTCTGGCCAGTGAACAGGATCCGCTCTTTCTTCAATTCAAAGAGGCAGGGGCGTCGGTGCTGGAGCCGTATGCCGGAAAGAGTGCCTATCCCAACCACGGCCAGCGAGTTGTCAACGGGTACCGGTTCCTGCAGTCGGCAAGCGATCTGTTTCTGGGCTGGACGGTTGGCGCCGAGGGCCGGCACTTCTACGTGCGGCAGCTCAACGACATGAAGGTCAAACCGCTGGTGGAGGATTTCAGTCCGAGCGAAATGCTGCAGTACGCCGAGATTTGCGGCTGGGCGGTGGCGAAGGCGCACGCGCGGTCGGGCCAGCCTGCCCAGATCAGTGGATATCTTGGCAAGAGCGATCGATTCGATCATGCCATCGCCGACTTTGCGGTCGCCTATGCCGATCAAACCGAACGCGACCACAAGAGCCTGATGAAGGCGGTGCGCGATGGGAGGCTGAAGGTTGAACATGGATAGCGGCGCGGGCAAACGAGTGGTCGAGCGGGTTTGCAAAGCATGGTGCGATTGAGGAACCATCGCGTGTCTGGCCAGCCGACGTCGACGGTTACCAAGCGTTGGAGCGGTCGAAGGCGTCTGGCCGTGCTCGCGGCGGGAGTGCTTGTGGCCTACGCGGCGGCGGCGTACATCATTCTGCCCAACCTTTGGAAACGCTACGCACACCGCCATCCCTCGCTTGAAGACATCCCCAACATCACGTACGCGGCCGATGGCATTCCCGGCGACCCGCTCAACGTGGCGCTGATCGGCACAAAGGCAGAGTTGATCAAGATCATGCTGGCCGGCGGTTGGCATCCAGCCGACCTGCTCAGCCTGCGCAGCTGCCTGGAGATCGCGGAGGCGACGGTCTTCAAGCGGCCGTACCAGGACGCCCCGGTCAGCAGCTTGTACTTGTTCGGCCGCAGGGAAGACCTAGCCTTCGAGCAGCTTGTTGGCGATGACCCGCGGCGGCGGCATCACGTGCGATTCTGGGACACGGGCACGGTCGATGAGGACGGCCGGCCGATCTGGATCGGGTCGGCCGTGTACGACGAGCACGTGGGAATGAGTCGTACCACGGGCCAGATCACCCACGTCACCGGGGAGGATGTGGATGCCGAGCGCGATTATCTGTTGCAATGCCTGGAACAGTCCGGCGATCTCACCGAGCAGTTCGTCGTGGACGGCTTTCACACGAAACTCGAGGGACGCAACGGAGGCGGCGACCCCTGGCATACCGACGGAAGCCTGTATGCGGGCGTGATCGCGGTGGAGAACGAAACAGTTGCGAAGTGACCGCGTCGATCACAAGTCGCAGATGCTCTAAATAGGGAGGGGCAAGAAAGGCTTGGTCTAGGTCGATGTTGCAGAGCTTGGGGACGTCGCGTGAAGCCGGGGGCGCATTTGGATATTTCTTTAGGGGAACGGCCTTATTGCCAAAGAGGACGTGGTGAGTAGTGTGCCGCTCAGACTGCCTGCGCGCTCACACAAAGGATTGACGGAGGAAACAGCCATGAAGTCAGAATCGCAACTCCGTCTGTTGGCCGCCGCCGTGGTGCTGCTCGCGCTGGGCCCGCGAGCCCTTCATGCACAACAGTCCGATGAAGGGGCCGGTCGCAACGCGGTCCCGTCCGCGACGCCTTCGAGAGCCACTTCGGCGCCGATCGCTAGCGATTCCTCATACGTCTCCTTTGACTTGGTGCCGGCCGCTGAGCCGGCGCTGGCGGCCGTTGCCGACCCGGATGCGTGGTGGTTCCAGCCGAGCTTGGCGATTTGGGCTCCGAGCATCGATGGGACGGTCGGGGCGCGCGGCCTCACGACCGATGTGAGCGTGTCGTTCACCGATATTCTCGAGGACGCCGATTCGGTCATTGGGATCTCGGGGACGTTTGAGATGGGCACGGGGAAGTGGAGTGGTTTCGTCGCCGGCATGTACACGAAAATCGGGGTTGACGAGCCCACGCCGTTCGGCACGGCCGAACTTGATACCGAGCTTGCCCTGCTGAGCTTTGGGATTGCCTATGAAGTCGGCCGCTGGCCGATGGAAACCGCCTCGCGCGCCGACCAGCCAGCGCGCGATGGGAAAGTGGATGTGTATGCGGGCGGGCGCTACACGAGCGTCGGAATCGATTTCGACTTCGCGGTGCTTCCAACAATCGATCACGACAAGGACTGGGTGGATCCGATCATCGGCGCGGCGCTTGATTTGCCCTTCTCGCCAAACTGGTCGGTCGTGCTCGACGGCAGTGTCGGAGGCTTCGGGGTCTCGTCCGATTTCGTATGGGCAGCCTCGGGATTGCTCTCGTGGGACTTCTACATCGGGAGCTCGCCCAGTTCCCTGCAGTTTGGGTACCTGGCGGTCGGCGATGACTATTCCAGTGGCAGCGGAACTGATCAGTTCGTGTGGGACACGATCCTCCACGGACTGGTGATCAACTGGGCGATCCGTTTTTGATGTTTGCGGGCATCATCGCGGCACGATCGCTGGCGCCGCGCGAGCGTCCAGCGCGCGGAATTGATCGCGACCAAACTGAGCATCCTTGAGTGCCTTAGAATTGAAAGCGGATACCCAGAACGACCGTCGGGTCATCATCCGGGTTGAACACGTAGGCGGTCAGGTCGATGCTCTGGAACGTCAGGCCGACCAGCAAGCCGCGCTGGATGTCGAAGTCGGTGTCGTAGGTCTTGGTTCGTTGGATTACGACGCCGGCGCGGAGCCAGTCGGTGGGCGAGAAGGTGAGCTCGGACCAGGTATAGAAGAAGTTGCCGGATGAATCGCGGGTGTCGATGACGTATTCGCCTTCGCTGTAGAGTTCGAGCTGGCGCCAGGCGAGGGTGACTTCATAGCCGGGTGCGACGCCGGTGGTGTCGCCGAAGACACCGCCGATCATTGGCGTGAAGTCGAGCGTAAGTTCGTCGCCGAAGCTGAGGTTGTAGCCGATCCACGCTGAAGCGGTGTCGAGATCCTCGTAGTTGTAGCGCGCTTCGAGGTGGAGCCAGTCGTAATCGGCTGTGAACGTCGGCTGAACATAGTCGCGATCATCGGGAATGATGTAGGTGTAGGCTGAGAGCGAGAAGGACCACTCGCGTGCGGCGGCGTCGCTGACAGGGGCGGTGGTTGTGTGCTCAGCTGAGATGGCAGAGGCAACGGGAGCATCGGCCGCCACCCGGCCAGTTGCGCTGCCTGTAGCCAGCACCAATGCGAAGGCAAATTTGGAAAGTCTGTTTAGGGTCGCAAACCGCATTGGGGTTGTCACTCGCGCTGGTCGTGCTCGCTGCCCTGTCGTGGCCCAGTAAGCCCGTCGCCCCCTTGCCGAGAAACCACACGCCGAAGATCAACGAAGCCATCATGGTAATCACGCGGTTGTTACGTTCCAACCAGCCTTGCATCGCCTCGAGCATCATGGCCGACTGTGTGGGCGCAATAGCGCTGCTGACGATGGGCGCCAGCACCAGAGCGACTGTGCCGCCACGACGAAAAGGAGATATGCCATCACGCGGGCGGTCTGACCCAACGGCGCTTCATAGATCACGGCGATGGCCGAGAGGGTGAAGACCCATTGCTTGATGGAGATGGCCATCATCAGCGCGCCCATGCCGAAGGCGGTGAGGGGTGACATGCGGCTGAGGGTTGCCATCCACTTGGGCGGCGGGGCATCGGGATCGTCTTGCTTGAGCCATGTCGTGACGGCGGTGATCAGCATGATGATGCCGACCACCAGCAGGAGGGTGGAGGCGATGATGCTGCGTTCCTTTTCGCCTTCGGCATGGGCCGCCACGCCGAAGACGTAACCAAACAGGGCGCCCTTGAGGACGCGAACGACCATCGCGCCCGCGGCGAACGTCGCCGCCTTGATCACGCCGCCTTCGCCGCGCAAGAGCAGCAGCGTCATGATGATCCACAGCGGCAGCAGTGCAGCGCCAACGATCAGCGGGAGCAGGTTCACCATGATCATGCAAACTGTGGGAATACGGGCACACGTTGTGCGCGTATTCCCACCTGGCTCCAATTTAGCGCAGTGATCTGAACGCGGCGCGAACCTCTTGGGAAAAGAGTTGCGGCTGTTCCCAGGCCGCGAAGTGTCCGCCTTGGGGGAGTTTGTTGTAGTAGATGAGGTTGGGATACGCGCGCTGGGCCCAACTCCGCGGGGCTGGATAGAGCTCATCGGGAAAGACGCTCACGGCAACCGGAATAGAGACGCCTTTCACATCGACAAAGGCGAATTTGTTTTCCCAGTAGAGACGGGCGGCGGAAATCGCCGTGTTCGTCAGCCAGGTGAGCGTGATGTTGTCGAGGACGTCATCGCGCGTCAGGCCTTCTGGGACTCCATCAAAGGATCGTGAGATGAGCGCCAGACTGCGCTCGTCGTGGTCAAGCAGATAGGCTGCCAGGCCGACGGGGGAATCTGCCATCCCGTAAAGCGTCTGCGGACGTCGCCCCATTTGATATCCGTAGCCGAGGCTCGCATAGAAAGCGCTTATGCGCTCGTACGCGAGTTTCTCGTCAGCCGAGAGACCGGCTGGCGTCGGGGCGCCAGCCCAGGCAGCCTTGTCAATTTCGGGTGGAATCACGCCTGGCATGTTGGAGTGAATGGCGATGAGTTCCGGATGTCCCTGCGTGGCCATGACATCGACGATGACCGCGCCCCAGTCGCCGCCTTGCGCGACATATCGCGTGTACCCAAGCCGCTTCATCAGCACCGCCCAGGCCTGTGCGATGCGAGCGGGGTCCCAGCCGCCCCCGGATTCGGTCGGCTTGCCGGAGAAGCCGTAACCCGGCATGTGCGGAATCACCAGATGGAAGGCGTCCGATGCCTTGCCGCCATGTGCAGTGGGATTGCTCAGGGGATCGATGATCTTCAACTGCTCGATGACCGAGCCGGGCCAACCGTGCGTGACGATGACTGGCAAAGCATTCTCATGTTTGGAACGAACGTGAATGAAATGAATCTCCAGCCCATCGATCTCGGTGATGAATTGCGGCAGGGCGTTCAGCTTCGCCTCGACCTTGCGCCAGTCGTAATCTGTCGCCCAATAGCGCGCGAGTTTCTGAATGGTCGCGAGCTGCACGCCTTGCGACGCATCACTGACAGGTTCCTTGTCGGGCCACTTGGTCGCGGCGATCCGCCGACGAAGGTCGGTGAGTGCCTCTTCTGGAATGTTGACCCGGAATGGACGTATCGCATTCTTGTCGACTTTCTGCTCTCTTTTGGGTTGTGTAGCCGTAGCGTGGGTCATCATGTTCTCCTTTTGAACCTGTCTTGATTGCGTGCTTCTGCGCGTTGCCCGATGCGGCAAGTAAGCCGAGACCGGCGGTGCAAGTCGTAACGAGCTAAAGGACCATCCCCGAACGCTAAGCCGTGCTGTGGCTTGAAACCCTTGGCATTGGCATCCAATTGCGTCAACGCAGCAGGCTGAGCAGCCGGAAGGACGGGAACTGTTCCCGTTTGAACCTGATGAGTTTTAGCTAAAACTCATCAGATCATCAGATGCTGGCGGCGCACAACGGGCTCTTTCCTAGTGGAAGTTTGATCTGGTGCGCGGCAACCATGACAGGTTCCTTCTCACTTGGTCCGTTGGTCATCTGTTCGGAGCCTGACCGATGAAACGCACGCGCCAGGGTCGGAGCCGCCTTACAGACCGCCGGCCGCGCGGCGGCCGAAAAGTCGGGCGGGCACGCAATCGCCTCTCGAAAAAAGGACGACGATTAGCGCGCCATGGCGAATTCGCCGGCGAGAACAGGCGGCGCGATGAACACGCGCTCAGGCGCGAACCTCAGACGAGAGAATTGCACCGGGCTGCACACCGGGAGGCCGACGAATCGCTTGGGGGGGCCCTTCCCATCTACATCCGTGCCACGGGCACGCACTTCGGCCCTGATGAACGGGCGTATACCCATCGCAAGCTCGATCAGAAGCTGGGCAAGTTCGCGAGCTCGATCGAGCGCGTGAGCATTCGAATCGATGATGTGAACGGCCCGCGCGGGGGCATCGATCAGAAATGCCGAATGAAGGTGGTGCTGATCGGTCAGCCAAGCGTGATCGTGAACACGCAGCAAGCCGAAGCGCACGAGGCGGTGGATGCGGCGATCACGGGTGTGGAGAAAACGGTGCGCCGCGGTGTCAAGCGCCGCCGAACCCACCGTTGAGAGCGGTGGCGTGATCAAACCTGATTCACTTCTCACCCAGCCCAATCGACGAGTTGGGCGGCGTCGGTGGCGGCTTTGCGCTGGTCGGCCTTCTCTGGCGACGCTGCTGCACTGGGGGTTTTGCTCCACAGCTTCGCCAGCTCGATGCACATGGCAGCGGCGCGGGACATGTCTTGGACACTGATCCATTCGTGCGGGCCGTGGATGTTCTGCATGCCGGTGAAGAGATTGGGTGTGGGCACACCCTGCTCGGTGAGGCGCGAGCCATCGGTGCCACCGCGGATGGGTGTGCCGATGGGCTCGATCCCTCGCCCCCCCACTTGCACTGCGCGGCAGGCCTGGCGGGCAAGCTCGACGGGGCGCATGTCGTTCTCGAGCCAGTAGCGCATGTTGCGATACTGCTGGGTGATGGTGCAGGTGATCTTGGCGCGGGGCTCGGTAGCTTGAATTGCGGCGCAGACCTGCTTGAGCAGCTCGCCATGCTCGCGAAGCTGGTCGAGCTCGAAGTCGCGAAGGATGAAGTGGAGGTCGGCCGCGGCGGCGGTGCCGCTCATCTGGTAGATGTGGATGAAGCCATCGCGACCGGCGGTGGTTTCGGGGGTGCGCGTGGTGTGCGGCAGTGTGTCGATGATCTTGGCGGCCAGGTGCAGCGCGTTGACGAGCTTGTCCTTGGCTTGGCCGGGATGAATCGACACGCCCTCGATGTGCACGACGGCCTTGTCGGCTGAGAAGGTTTCGTAGACGACTTCGCC
>JAKEEP010000112.1 GCA_022616475.1 Phycisphaerales bacterium
GGGCTGGCGATCTGATAGGGAAGATTGGCCACGAGCTTGAAAGGCCTATCGGCGATCGCGCTGGTCACAGCAGGGTTCAACCGGCGTTGACGCTCGAGCACATCGCCCGCGACCAACGTGATGCGATCACCCAGTCGCTCCTGGAGAATCGCAGCCAAATCGCGGTCGATCTCGCAAGCGATCACGTTCGCGCCGCGATCGACCAGCGCTTCGGTGAGTGTACCGGTGCCGGGGCCGACTTCGAGGATAAGGTCGCCGGGGCTGATTTGAGCGGTATCGACGAGCTTGGAGAGTTGGTTCTTGTCGTGGAGGAAGTTTTGGCCGAGGCGATGCTTGGGCTTGAGGCCGTGGCCGGCGAGGAGTTGGCGTATCTCCGAGAGCGTCTGCATCAGAACTCAAGTGTATCGCGATGCGTCGACAGACCTCGTGTCGGCGCGTCGCGTTTGACTAGGGCAGAATCTCGATCACATGTTCGATGGTTCGATGTTCCATCCACACAGCGCCCACAGGGTCCGCAGGCGTGCCATCGGCGTTCCACACGATGGGGTTCACCGTTCCTGGCGGAGGTAGGTGGGCCAACCAAATGTCTAGCTGAACACGTAGTGGCCCGGGTCGGTCGGGCTGAAAGATTGCCTTAGGGCCTTGGCCCGACCCGGCCTCGTGATCGAAATGCAATCGCTGCTGCCCCAGCATGATCCCGGCGATGCCCTGATCCTGGCGGCAGCACGCTTGGCCATTGTCGCCGAACAGAAAACCTGCGATCAGCGCAACGGGCTTGGGATTTGTGGACGAGGCATGACGATCGCGCGTCCCGATGGCCACCGTGACTGACTCGTTCACCTTCGATTTTGCTGGCGCGACAATCCAGACGTCGAGCGCTTCGCGATAGTAGCGTTCGACCAACGGCTGCGGCAGCGAGCCTGAAGCAATCTGCGTGACGAGCCAATTGTCGGCGTCGGCGGAGAAGTAGCCCTTGCGTATGCGCTTGTCGAGCAGGGCCTCGGCGAGCCTGAGCGATTGCGCGCGGCTGAGCGTGCGCGAGTTCAGTTCGATCCATTCATCGCGCGTGAAGCCGCGCGGGGCTCGGGCGACCTCCTTGATCAGGGCGTTTGTAGGCAGAATCTGCAATTGCCAGGCGCCGACGTGAAACTGGCTGGAGATCAAGCCGAAGGCCACGAGCATCAGGAAGGCGCCGGTGGCGATGAGCCAGGGACTTCGTCTGACGTCGCCGTGAATCGCGCCGCCGGGCGCGTTCCAGTCGGCGCCGCATTCGGGGCATCGTTCCAACTGCGCTGCACCGATGCCAGCGAAGCGCTGGTATGTGCAGGCGGCGCAGCGGGTCGTATCGCCTTCGCGGCGCTTCCATCCCGCCATCAGAAGGAAGAACCCACACATGAGCAAGAACATGTCGACGTACGTGAGGGCGGCCCCGATGACGCTCGATCCTCGCACGAGCCCAATCAGCATGCCCGCGCCAAGCCAGATCACGGCGTTGATGCCGATCATGCCCAGCGGCTTGCCATGCATTCGGCCCATGAAAACCTTGAAGCCTGAACCACGTTTTGTGGGTGGAGCCACGGTGAGCCACCAGCGGCTGGCATCGACAGGATCAGCCAGGTATCTGTCCCAGAACGTTCGAAGGTGGTCCGCCTTGTAGTCAGCCCGGCATTTGGGGCACGACATTCGGTCTGTTTGATCGGTCGAATCGAGAGGGACGATGCATTTGGGACAGACCATCGCGTGGTGTTTGGGAACGAGCGTCGAGATCGACCTGCCCTTGCGGGCCAGAAAGAATGGGAGAAGTAGCGGCAAGGCGACGGGAAACAGAAGCAGAGCGATGAGCACGGGGCTGATTGTCGCGCCCTGGCGGCGAACGAACAGAAAGACAGCGATCAGGACACCGACCATGATGAACGCCGGGATCGCCAGGCTGATCAACAACATGCGTTGACGGCGACGATGGGCGCGTTCGAAAGGGTTTGATGAAGACTGGTCGGTCATGAGAGCAACGGGCGGTGATGGCCCCTGCTCACTCGCGCGGAACGAAGTGGCGTTCGAGTCCAGCAAGCGGCGGGAGCCAGTGTAACGCGCTTCGTCGAGGATCAGTGCTAGACTTTCGAGCGACTGCAGCCGCTCGGTTGCAGTTCATGAGAGCACAAGCGCGACTCCGGGCGCCTTGCCGTGGTATGTACCTGCCTCGGGCGTTCCGGCGCTAAGGAAGTGATTGACGATGCGAATGACGGCAATGCGAGAGCGACTCCTGGTTCCGGTGGCACTGGTAGTCGCCACCGCTGTTGCAGCCATGGCGCTGGCGCAAACGGGCGGCTCGGTCGCTCGTGCAGGCGAGCCGGCGTCAGCGGCGCCGGAGCTATTTCCCGACGGCACACCACGACAGCGGCCCTATTTCGAGGCCATCGCCAACGGCCTCGATGCACACGGAAGCACCGATTTTTTCCCAAAGCGCAAAGTCGCGGAACTGAAGGCATTGGTGGAGAATGCGAATCTTCCGTTGCGCAAGAGGATCGAAGCGTTTGTTGAGTACGCCAGGATGTTGATTAACGCCGGCGACACCGAGGCCGCTGTTGGAGCGATCGAACAGGCATTTACGCTGGGGGCAGAGCTCGAGGGCGGGCTCGATCAAGTTGCGGCCTACGACAAGGTTCGAGCACTGGTGTATCTTCGCCGGGCCGAGGTGCTCAACTGCATCCAGCGGCGGAATCGAGACTGCTGCGTGTTTCCCCTTCAGGGGGGCGGCATCCATACTGACCGCAATCCGGCTGAGCGGGCCCGCGAGAGCTACGTCAAGTACATGATGCTCTGCCCCAACGACCTTGGCGCCCGGTGGATGCTCAACATCCTGAGCATGGCGCTGGGAGAGTATCCCCAGGGAGTTCCCGAGGACCTGCGGATTCCGCCCAGCGCGTTTGCCTCGCAATACGACATCAAGCGATTTACAGATATCGCGCCGCAACTGGGCATTGACGTCTTCAATCTCGCGGGGGGAACGATTGCAGACGACTTCGACAACGATGGTTTCCTCGACATCGTCACCTCGACGCTCAACATCGAGGGGCCGCTCCACTACTACCACAACGACGGCCAGGGTGGCTTCGAAGATCGCAGCGACGAGTCGCGTCTGAGCGATCAGCTGGGCGGCCTGAATTGCGTGGCGACCGACTACAACAACGACGGGTTCATGGACATTCTGGTGTTGCGCGGCGCGTGGTGGTTTGAGGATGGCCGCATCCGGAAATCGCTGCTGCGCAACAACGGCAACGGCACGTTTACCGATGTGACCGCGGCCGCCGGCTTAGCCGAGCCGGCGATGCCTACACAGGTAGGCGTCTGGGCCGATTTCGACAACGATGGCGATCTGGACCTGTTTGTGGGAAACGAATCGCGCATCGGCCTGGGCAATCCCATGGGCAACTATCCATCACAGTTGTTTCGCAACAACAACGATGGCACGTTTACCGACATCGCGGTTGGGGCGGGCGTGACCAATGATCGCTATTGCAAAGGCGCCTCCGCCGGTGATTACGACAACGACGGATTGATGGACCTGTACGTCTCGAACCTCGAGGAGAATCGCCTCTATCGGAATCTGGGAAATATGCGATTTGAGGACGTGGCGGCGACGGTCGGCGTGACCGAACCGCGGGGCCGAAGCTTCTCGACATGGTTCTTCGACTACAACAACGATGGACTGCTCGACATTTTCTGCAGCGCGTACGACGCCTGCACGGCAGACCTGTGCGCGCATTATCTTGGAAGGCCGTACCGGGCTTCACCGCCGGCGCTCTTCCGCAACCAGGGCAATGGTCGGTTCATGAATGTCACGGCTGAAGCTGGACTGGCTCATCCGTACCTGCCGATGGGCGCGAATTTCGGCGACCTCGACAACGACGGCTGGCTGGACATGTACTTAGGGACCGGCGATCCCGGCTATGAAACGCTGATGCCCGACATCATGCTTCGCAACAACCAAGGGAAGGCGTTTCAAGATGTCACGCAGTCGGGCGGCTTCGGCTTTCTGCAGAAGGGGCATGGTGTTTCATTCGCCGATTTCGATCACGACGGCGACCAGGACATCTTTCACCAGCTTGGCGGGTTGTTTCCCGGCGATGCGTTCCACAGTGTCTTTCTGCTCAATCCCGGACACGACAACCACTACCTCACGATCCTGTTGGAGGGTGTCAAAAGCAATCGGCTGGCGATTGGGGCACGGGTGAGGGTGGTGCTGACGACGCCGTTGGGCCAGCGCGAGATTCACCGCGCTGTGGGATCGGTGAGCAGCTTCGGCGGGTCGACGTTCAGGCAGGAAGTTGGGCTGGGCGATGCGGTTGCGATCAGCCGTCTGGAGATCCACTGGCCGGCTTCGGGGCGCCGGCAGGTATTCGAGAATGTGCCGCTGGATAGCAAGCTTCGAGTCGTCGAGGACAAGGATCAATTCGAAGTGCTGCGGCTGCCGGCGTTCGAGTTCGCGGAGTAGCGTATTTGGCGCTGTGGTCTAGGTGCGACCAATTTATAGGCTCAAGGCGACAAAGACTATCGTTACGAATATGAATTCAAGGCTGAATTCCACCTCTCGCATGAGTTCTGTCAGCATCGCCCCAGCACCCAGCCCGCCCATGGCGACTACGGAAATCCAAGTAAGGTGGAATGCGCGGACGCCTTGCACAATGAAGTCTACGCCCTTCCGCAACTACTGAATCTGATTCAGGCGAATCAGCCTACCGCGCCGTCGCTTCCGCCCTTACCTCGCGCAGCACGGTGACCTTGATCTCGCCGGGGAATGTCATCTCCGCTTCGACCTTCTTGGCGACGTTTTGGGCGATGGCGAAGGCGTCGGCATCGCTGGCCTTCTTGGCGTCAACGATCACGCGGACTTCACGGCCGGCCTGGATCGCGTGGGCTTCAGTGACGAACGGCTGCTCCTTGGCGATCGTTTCGAGCTGCTCCAAGCGTTTGATGTACATCTCCATCGACTCTCGCCGCGCGCCGGGTCGGGCGCCGCTGATGGCGTCGGCGGCCATGACGATGGGCGTGTAAGGCGTTGTTGATTCGATGTCACCGTGGTGACCACCGATAGCGTTGAGGACGGCCGCGGACTTTTCGCCGTACTTGCGGACGAACTCCATGCCGATCGCGGGATGGCCGCCTTCCATTTCGTGATCCATGGCCTTGCCGATGTCGTGCAGGAAACCGCAGCGCCGCGCCAGCGTGCCATCGAGCCCGAGCTGGTCGGCGATGATCTGGCTGATGTACGCCACTTCGATGGAGTGACGGAGCACGTTCTGGCCGTAGCTGGTGCGGAAGGCGAGCTTGCCCATGGCTTCGATGATCTTGGGGTGCAAGCCGCGGATGTTGGATTCCATCACCGCATCGTTGCCCGACTTGATGATGCGCTCGCCCATGTCTTTGCGAACGGATTCAACAATCTCCTCCACGCGAGAAGGATGGACGCGGCCGTCAGCAACGAGTTTTTGCAGGGCCTCGCCGGCAATGGCGCGGCGAATGGGGTCGAAGCAGGAGACGGCGATGACTCCGGGGGTATCGTCAACGAGGATGTCAACACCGGTCGCGCGCTCCAACGCACGAATGTTGCGGCCTTCGCGGCCGATAATGCGGCCTTTCATGTCATCAGAGGGGATTCGCACCGATCGCACGGTGGAATCGGCCACGTGCTCGGCGGCGAATCGCTGGATCGCCTGAAGGGTGATTTCGCGACTTCGAGTTCGGGCCTGAGCCTCGGCCTCTTCCATGAGCTTTTGGGTTAGGACCGCGGCATCGTGGGCAGCCTCGCGGCGGATTTCCTCCAAGAACTGCTCGCGGGCCTGCTGAACCGTCAGCCCCGAGACTTCCTGCAATCGCCGCTTGATCTGAGTGCGGGACTCCTCCACTTCGCGGCGCATCGTGCTCACCTCGCCTTCCAGTCGCTTGACCTGCCCCTCGCGGTGGTCGAGCGTCTGCTCGCGATCGGTAATCGATTGGAGCTTGCTGTCGAGGGTGTCTTCGCGCTTGGCAAGACGGGCCTGGTCTTTCTTGAGATCGGCCAGGGCGGTGGCAATCTCCTTGTCCAGGACCTCTCGCCGTTCGCGGGATTTTTTCTCGGCATCAAGCTCGATGCGTTGGCGGGCAGCTTCACC
>JAKEEP010000113.1 GCA_022616475.1 Phycisphaerales bacterium
CGCGGCGGGACCAGCCACTTGAGCGTCGCCGTTCCAGCCTGCAGCTTCCCGCCCATCTCCACGCACGCAGCCCCGCCCTTCTTGAACTCGACGGTGACGCGCGATTCCTCGCCCATCAACAGCACTGAGAGCAGTTCACTCATCTGCGGCTCGTGGCCGACCAACCCGATGCATGAGCGATCAACGTGCGGCTTCAGAGAGACGATAACCCGCCGTGCGGCTTCAAGCTCCAACGGTTCAAATTCGGTCGGCGCCGGCCACCCGGCGAACTCGTGCAGCAGCTCCGCCGTCTCCCAGGCCCGGGTCCAGCGGCTACTGAGCACCACCTCGACCTCCGGCTGGATCCGGCCCAAGGCCTTGGCCACGTCACGAAACTTCCGCCGCCCCTTCTCCGTCAGCGGTCGCAGCGAATCATCCGGCCACCGCGCCGCATCCCGATCCTCAGCAATCGCATGACGAACCAGGATCAACTCCATGCGCGATTCCTTTCAGATGCAGCATAGGCGCTGATCAACCGCGACCTGGATCCCTCCTACTCGAGCAGTTCCTCCCACGCTGCCAGCGACTCTGCATCGTGCGGCACGATGACATCAACTGAAACTTGCGTTTGATTGCCCGCGTCGTCGGTCGCCTGGTAAGTGACGGTATAGTGGCGATCGCCAGCGATGTTCCCGGCTCGTTCGGCACGCAGCTTGAAGGTAAGGTCGCCGGTGTTGTAGTCGGCGTCCTGGATGTCGTTGATGGTGTCGCCGTCGCCTGTGCCGTTGTCAGGCTGGTTGGAGACGATTGAGACGAGCGTGACATCGACTTCACCACCGCAGACGTCTTGGGCATCGACAATGGCGTTGATGTCCACCATGTGATGGTTGGGAGGCCAAAGCAATTGAGGCGTGAACGTTACGTCGAGCTGAGGGGGCGTGGTGTCCTCCACGGTGACTGTGAGCGTGTCGCGATCGATGTGGCCGCTCTCATCCCGAACGTCCAGCGTGATGCAGTGCGTGCCTCTGGCGAAGTGCGCGATCGCCACCGGGCCCGATGCGGTGTCGGTGGACCAAGTCCACTTGTATTCCAGGACATCGTCAGTGCCATCAGGATCATTTGACGCCAAACCATTCAGCATGACCGGCGTTTCAGAGCCGGTGCATTCAACGGTCTGATCTTCGCCGGCATCCGCCTTCGGCGGTTTGTTCATGCTCTTGAACTTGCTGATCAATCCGGACGAAACCATGCACAGGTCGGGATTGGTGGGGGCGTGCTTCCAGTCGTGGTTCTTCGGCTTGGTCTCGAGGTTCTTGAGCAGGTTGGCTCGGAAAGTCGAGTCGCCGTTGGACCACTCGCCATCCGAGAGCTCTCGCGCCGGCCAGTCGAGGTCGTCGCACTTTTTGCCGCATTGCGGGCTGGTCCTCAGCCGAACGCCCAGCGGTACGGGCGGCACTGGCCCGCGGTGCCCGACGATCTCGCCGTGGCCGTCGCTGTCCCATCCAACGCCATTGTCGCCGCTGGTGCAGCAAGCCTTGTTCTTCTTTCCCAACAACGGCCATCCGCCCTCATCGGGCGTGCGCAGCAGGCCATCAAAAGCGAATTTCGTGGCCACAGACTCTTGAATGGTGGTTCCGTTGGTCGGCTTGTCGTGCTCGAATTCGTAGTCCTTGAGGAAATCGAAGGGAAAGACCGCTTCCTTTTGCCAACGGTGATACAGGTTGATGATGTTGGGACCGAAGGTGATCTCGTCTGCGTCGTGGGGAGCGCCAAAAACTGAACAGAGCGGATCGTTGTTCGTGTCGGTGCGGTCCTTGAGCCACGGGCCGACCGCAACGCAATGGCCTTCTTCGTGAACCAGTTTCTGATATCCCAGGAAGTTGTCGCGGGTCACGCGCCAGCGCGTCCAATTGAAATCCTTATTACCAGTGTCGGCCGTCCCAGCCCACGGATAGTTGCGATTGCCGACCGGATCGATGGGCGCGAGAATGTCGATGAGCACATCGGTCTTCGATCCCAGATGCACGACCGCGCCGCCCCCCATGCTGTGCCCGACCACGATGATCATCGCGCTTGGATTGTGCTCGCGAATCGCGCTCAACATCAGCTCGGCGTCGGCGACGAATTGATAGTCCTCCGCCGGAACCGCCTTGTGCCCGGCCTGCTCGGCCGTGGTGAAGTTCAAAATACCACCGCCGGCGATGCCCCCCGGCTCTGATTGATCGTGATGCAGCGGGCGCGCCATGTAAGGCGCCAACAAGTTGTTCCACCATGAGTAGTGAACATACGCGCCCTTCGTTTGAAGAAACCGGACGAACCTGTAGACCATGATCTCATCCAGGTACTTGTTCTGCCCAAAGCCGCTGACAATCAGCGCATAGATCGGCCGGCCGTTGGGAATCGTAATTTCATCGTCAAAGGCGTCTGGATGGTGCTCCCACACGTCGGGACGCTCCCAACCCTCCTCTTCATCATCTGGAGGCTCAACGACCAGCGGCAGCTGTATCGTGATTGTTTCCGGCGGCGGATCGCAAGCAGTCGTCTGCGCGCGACTGGCCTGCGTCAAGAAACTCAATGCGATACCCGCAACGCACACCGAAGTGCGCGCAATAGAACGAACCGTTCGATCCCACATAAAGCCTCCCTTGAGTTTTGCGTCCACCCCCGCGCCGACGCGCTTCAGCGCATGAGCTCGACAGACGCTAAACGCCATCGTAACGGCTCAGCTCTCTTGTCAATCGCAAAATCCCCGTCCCAAACCAGTTATTCTTGCATACACAAACTCAGCGGCACGAACGCTTCGTCTCTCCACGACCCCCATCCGCCCCAGTATGCGCTGGCTGAGCTGTGGTGAGATTCCAGCGACGACCAACGTACGATAACCACATGCAAAGAACGATCGCGCGCATCGTGATGTTCGTGATCGCCGGCGCGATCGTGAATGTCGCAGTAGCCTGGGCATGCCTTCAGCGCGACGTCGGCGGAGACGCAGAGCGATTCACCGTGGAGACTCCGGACGAGGCCATGCAGCATGGAATCACGACGCTGAGCAACCCCGCAAGCGGGGTGGGATACAGAATATTCGGTATTAGTCGACAAAGCCAAATCGGTCGCCGCGCCGACCATGTAAGTGGGTTTACCTGGATTGCTGACTCGACGTGGGATGAGATCGGCGTTGAAACCCGATCGGGCTTTCCAGTCTATTCATGTTATTCATGGCTCACGAAGAAGAATTGGAACCCAACCGGGAACTTTCCACCCTCGACAATCCGACCGCTCTGGCCCGGCTTCCTCATCAACACGTTCTTCTACGCGACGATCCTTTGGCTGCTCCTCTTCATTCCTGAAAGCATGCGCCGCGCCCTCCGCCGCCGCCGCAGCCTGTGCCCCCAATGCGCCTATCCCATCGGCGACTTCACAATCTGCACCGAATGCGGCGCCACTCTGCATCACACCACCGCCACAAGCTTGCCCTAAAGCCTGTGCCCGCACTCGCTGCACACCGCGCTCGTGCCAATCGGATACTGGCAGTTTGGACACTTGCCTGGTCTCGTGCGTTGGTGCTCGCGCCACCACATCCACGCGGTCGTCCCCCCGATCAGCAGCACGATGAACCATATCGGAATGTCCACCTCCCTTTGCGTCCTTACTCCGCCGGGCCCCATCGTGAACCTCGTCACATACGAGTCGAACCACCAATTGAACTCCGGCGTGTCGCCAGCGACGTCCCCCGTTTCAAAGGCACGGTCTCGGATAGATCTAGGCTCAGTCCAATAGATATGGAACTGTCCTCCTATGACGAATAGTGTTGCCTGCGGCGTGATTGAGCAAACCGCCCACCACCAGCCGCTTGCAATCCACAGCGCCAAGAGCAATGGCGTGATAACCGTCCCCATCCATTTGATCGTTCGGCCAACGCGCTTCACGCTTCAAGCGTATCGGCCACACGGCTCCAAGCCAAAATGCTGCAGAGTCTCCCCCAATGAATCATTGCTCATTTTCGACTATGGTTAGCGTCACGGCGTGCAACGTTGCCCCCGCCTCGGAACCGCCTCTAACCCGGAACCGCCAAGCCAGAAGTCCGTCAGCCAATCCCATCCCCTCTGCATGCCCCTGACGATCACCAACGCGCGGATTCTGACGCTTGCTCAGCCCGGGCCCGCTGAAGCCCGGCGACGGGCCGCGATGCGCGACCTCGGCGTCATCGAGCGTGGCCACGTGCGCATCGATGAAGGCGAGATCGTCGCCGTCGGCGCCGGCGATCCGCAGGGCGCCTCCGAGGGCGAAGTCATCGATGCCGGCGGTTCCGTCCTCATGCCCGCATTCGTCGATTGCCACACCCATTGCTGCTGGGCCGGCGATCGCTTCGATGAGTTCGAGATGTCCCTCGCCGGCGCCTCGTACCTCAAGATCCTCAAATCCGGCGGCGGCATCATGTCCACCGTTCGCTCCGTGCGCGCTGCCGGCGAGGAAGATCTGCTCAACCTGCTCCTGAGGCGGCTGGCGGCGATGGCCGCCCTTGGCACCGGCACCGTCGAGATCAAGTCCGGCTACGGCCTCAACCCCGAAGCCGAACTCAAAATGCTGCGCACCATTCACGCCGCAACCCGCCAGACCACGCAGACCGTCGTCGGCACCTTCCTCGGCGCACACGCCATCGATCCCGACAACCCCAACTACATCGAACAGACCATCAACGAAACACTGCCTGCAGTAGCCGCCGAGTTTCCCGACATCACCGTCGATGCGTTTTGCGAGCAAGGGGCCTGGTCGCTCGAAGACACTCGCCGCCTCTTCGAGAACGCGCGCGACATGGGTTGTCCCCTCCGCGTGCACACTGATCAGTTCAACAGCCTGGGGATGACCCGCCTGGCAGTCGAAATGGGCGCCGTCAGCGTCGACCACCTCGAAGCCATCACTCCAAAGGACCTCGAGCATCTGGCCCGAAGCAAGACCATCGGCGTCATACTTCCCGCCGCCGGTTTCCATCTTGATGGCCGCTACGCCCCCGCGCGTTCGCTCATCGATGCCGGCGGTGCGGTCGCCATCGCCACCAACTACAACCCCGGCTCGGCCCCCACTCCTTCCATGCCCTTCATCGTCGCCCTGGCCTGCCGCAAGCTGCGCCTCTCGCCGGCTGAAGCCATCACCGCCGCCACCTACAACGCCGCCTGCGTGCTCGGTTTGCAATATTCGGTCGGCTCCATCGAAGTCGGCAAACGCGCCGATCTCCAACTCCTCGACTCCAGCGATGAGCGCGAGCTCGCCTTCGAGTTCGCCACCCCAGGCCCCCTCGTGGTCATCGTCAACGGCGAAGTCGTCCACATGCGCGCCGTAGGCCGCGAAGAAAACTAGAGCAAAAGTCAACAAGTCGAAAAGTCAACAAGTCGAAAGCCGAGATCGATCACCGAATCGAAGCTTGAATGCTGTCCACCTGTTGATTTGTTGACTTGTTGATTTGTTGACTTGTTCTCTTCTACCATCACCCCCGTATGGTCGTCACCGCTTCACGCGACATCGAAGCTGCCGCCGCCGCCGCACAACGCGTGGTTCAGACTCACGCTCGCATCGCGGACTTCCTGCGCGTCGGGCAGACTCTGCCTGAAATCGACTCGTTCATCGCCCGCACCCTCAAAGAACTCGACTGCCGCAGTGCTTTCCTCAATTACTCAATGCAGGGCCACCCTCCTTTCAGGAGCCACTCCTGCCTCTCGCTCAACTCCTGCATCGTCCACGGCGAGCATCTGACCACCAACGAGCCCCTCAAGCCCGGCGATATTCTCTCGATCGACATCGGCGTCTTTCATCAAGGCTGGGTCGGCGATGCCGCCTGGACCTACGCCATCCAATCCGCCTCTGAAGATGCCCTCCGCCTCATGCGCGTCGGCCGCGAAGCCCTCGCCCGCGGAATCGCATCCATGCAACCCGGCCGACCCCTGGTCGATTGGGCCCGCACCGTGCAGGAGTACGTTGAGAAGGAAAACAAGCTCCACCTGATCCGCGGCTTGGGCGGTCACGGCTACGGCAAGAAACTTCACGGCCCACCCTTCATTTCCAACGTGCTGCCCAAGTACCGCACCGAATGGCCCGATGCCTGGATCATTTTCAAGCCGGGAATGCTCCTGGCCGTCGAGCCCATGATCGCCTTGGGCACGCACTTGGTTCAGACCGATGGCAAGGCCTGGCCGATCTACACCGCCGATGGATCGATCGCCGTCCACTACGAAGCCGATGTCCTGATCACGGACGACGGCCCGCGCGACCTCACCGAAGGCATGCAAGACCTCCCCGACATCGTCGGCTGAGAACCCTCTCCCCCTGGGAGAGGGCAGGCGCTTACAACCCTCTCCCCCTGGGAGAGGGCAGGGTGAGGGCCGAGTGGTAGAGGCGCGCCGAACAACCTGCGCAGCCCCACCCCGTGCAACAACCATCACCCCATCGCATATCATCTGCACCAGTTCGAAAGGAATACTCATGCTTCGTCAACTCCACCGCGCCTCCCTCGCCCTCATCGTCGCTGTCCTCCTCAGCTCTGCATCGGTTGCGGTCGCGCAACGTCTTACCTATCCGCAAACAGCGCGCGTGGAGCACGTCGACACCTATCACGGTTCCGACGTCCCCGACCCCTATCGCTGGCTCGAAGACGATGCCCGAAAGTCCGAAGACGTCGCCAAATGGGTCGAAGCCCAGAACGAAGTCACCTTCAACTACCTCGAATCGATTCCCCAGCGCGATCCCATCCGCCAGCGCCTCACCGCACTCTGGGACTACGAAAAGTACACCGCGCCGTTCAAGGAAGGCGGCCGCTACTACTTCCTCAAGAACGATGGCCTGCAGAACCAGTACGTCCTGTACACGATGGACTCGCTCAAGTCCGAGCCGCGCGTCCTCTTCGACCCCAACAAATGGTCCAAAGACGGCACCGTCGCCCTCGCCGGCACATCCTTCAGCGACGATGGCAAGTACGTCGCCTACGGCATCGCCGACGCCGGCTCCGATTGGCGCAAGTATCGCATTCGCGAAATCGCCACCGAAACCGACCTGCCCGAAACCATCGAGTGGGTGAAGTTTTCCGGCGCCTCGTGGACGCTCGATGGCAAGGGCTTTTTCTACGGCCGATACGATGCGCCGCCGGCCAACGCCGATACCACTGAGTTCCAGGCTGTCAACAAGTTCCAGAAGCTCTACTACCATCGAGTCGGAACTCCTCAATCGCAAGATGTGCTCGTGTATCACCGACCTGACGAGCCCGATTGGAGCTTCGGCCCCACCGTGACCGAAGACGGCCGGTATCTGATCATCACCGTCGGCAAAGGCACTGATGACAAGTACCGAATCTTCTACAAAGACCTGACCGAGCCCTACGGCCTGCCGATCGAGCTCATCAACAACTTCGATGCCGAATACAGCTTCATCGGAAACGATGGCCCGGTGTTCTACTTCAAGACCGATCTCGATGCGCCGCGCGGCCGCATCATCGCCATCGACACCCAAAATCCTTCCCAAGAGAATTGGAAGGAGCTGTTGCCGCAATCCAAGGACACGCTGCAGGGCGTGAGCTTGGTCGCCAATATGTTCGTTGCTAGCTACCTCAAAGACGCCGTCACCGCCGTCAAGCTCTTCAAGATCGATGGCACGCACGTGCGCGATGTCCAGTTCCCTGGCTTGGGCTCCGCCGGCGGCTTCAGCGGCAAGCGCACCGACATGGA
>JAKEEP010000114.1 GCA_022616475.1 Phycisphaerales bacterium
AGCCGGCGGATACCAGGATTCCCCCGGCAACCGCGTGGTCTGGCAGCGCTTGCAGGAGACCACGATGCCGGTCGATTTCAATGGCAACACCTTTGAGCAGGTCACCGAGTTCTTCGAGCAGGTCACCGGCATGAGCGTGTACGTCGATTGGAAGGCCTTGAACTTGGTCGGCATCGACAAGGACAACGAGGTCACGCTGAAATTGCAGGAAGTGCCCGCCGCCACCGCGCTGGAGCGCGTGCTGGAACAACTTGGCGAGGACGATCAGCGGCCTCGGTTCGACGTGCAGGACGGCATCCTCACCATCTCCAGCGATGAAGCCATGCGCAAGAGGGTCATGCTTCAGGTGTACGATATTCGTGACCTGTTGATGCAGGTGCCGATGTTCGACAATGCACCCCGGCTCGACCTTGATGCCGCCTTGGGCCAGGGCGGCCAGGGATCAGGTGGCGGCGGCGGTGGCGGCAGCGGCGGGGGCGGGGGCGGATTTGGCGGCGGTGGTGGGGGTGGTGGTGGCGGTGGCGGCGGCGGTGGCGGCTCAATCGTCGGCGAGGCCGGCGACGATCCCGAACGGCTCACTCGCGAAGAGCTCGTCCAGCAGATCGTCGACATCATTCAGGAGAACGTCGATCCGGAAGGTTGGCGCGATCTCGGCGGCGACACCGGCTCGTTGCAGGAACTCAACGGCAATCTGATCATTACCAACACCCCGACCAATCATCGCTCCATCGAAGGGTTGCTTTCGCAGCTTCGCGAAATACGGGCCCTGCAAATCAACGTTGAATCACGATTTCTCACCGTGAGCACCGATTGGTTCGAGAAGATCGGCGTCGATCTGGACCTGTATTTCCAGATCAACGACGATGTCACCCGGCAAGCCAAGGCGATCGATCCCAATTTCCATTTGAGCGACTTCTTCGTTCCTGGAAGCGGCGTTCCCAAAGACCCGATTATTTTCGGCAGCCCAAGCGAAGTTGAAGCCGGTGTCGCCAACACGTTTGGAAGCGGCAAATTCTTCGGAACCCCCAACGGGAGCCTCGTTGACGACCAGTTCGAAAACACCGATTACAATGTTTTCCCCTTCTTGACTCCGGTCCGAGCGCAGGATGGATCCGGGTTCAACAACATTGGGGTGGTGCAGAACCACAACTCGCTCATCGATGAGCTGGCGGACTTCGATCCCACCTCCTTCGCCGGCCTGGCGACCGGCAATCCCGCCCTGTCGGTGGGAATCCAGTTCCTCGACGACATCCAGGTCGATCTGCTGATCGAAGCGACTCAGGCCGATCGCCGCTCGGTGGTCTTGACCGCTCCGCGCCTGACCTTCTTCAACGGCCAGCGCTCGTGGGTTGCTGTGACCACCCAAACCGCGTTTGTGTCGTCCCTGACGGCAGTGACCGGCGATGCATCCGGCGCGTTCGAGCCGGAAATCGGTCGCATTTCGGACGGCTTCGTACTCGACGTCGAGGGCGTCATTTCGGCCGACCGCCGATACGTGACGATGACCGTCATCTTCGATTTTGCCGAGTTCCTCGGCTTCCGCCAATCGGATGCTGCCGAAGTCACCGGCGCCGCAGGCGGCGGCGGCATCGGTGGGGGCACGGCGACGCAGTTCCAAGGCTTTGTTGAATTACCCACGCTTCGCGTATCGCAGATTCGCACGACTGTCTCCGTCCCCGACAAGGGCACCGTGCTGCTGGGCGGCCAGCGAAACGTTCAGGAAATCGAGGTTGAGTCCGGCGTGCCGGTGCTTTCCAAGATTCCCTGGATCAACCGCTTCTTTACCAATCGCGTGACCTCCAAGGATGAGGAGACATTGCTCATTCTCATCCGTCCTGAGATCATCATTCAGCAGGAGAACGAAGACTTGCTGTTCCCCGGTCTGACCGACTCGCTCAGCACCGGCGGGGCCTACATGCGGTAATGCCCGGTTTGCCCTTTGGAGAGATCAGAAGCCGCGGCGGCCTTGAGCCGCCGCGGTTGCTTTTGAGCCGGTGGCAAAGCGGTTTCCGCCCCCGGAATAAGGAAGCGTTCGAAAGCACCGGCGTCTGACAGGAATTTCCCCATTTTGTCATTTTTTCTTCCTTAACCCCCTGGCACGGCAAAACCACGCGGCGTCTTGCCGAGCGTGGGCAGAGCTGTTAGGGATTTGTGCCTGGGTCTGCGGTTCTTGGATTCCGTGATTGCGCCCGTTGACCAAGAGTGCGGTCGATCACCGAGCTCAGGGCCGTGCCCTCGCCCTGATCCACTGCCCACTCAATTCTCGACCGCCCCAGCCTAAGCGGCTCACGCTCCCCTCTCGGAACCCAACCTCCGGACACCACCCGGAGGCCCAGGAACTGGCGGAACGTCGGAACGCCCCGATCCAAATTCCCCCAGAAAAAGATCTCATGGGGCCGTGGCGCGCCCACTCTTCCATGCCCGCAGAATGTTGATGCCTTCTTCCACGATATTGAAGGGACACAGGCAGCGCAACGACCTGGTCTTCGTTCTCGGAGTTTGGGAAGCGCACGAGTCGGATTGCAGCCTTGCGCGAGTTGCCACACGCGGGGCTGTCGCGGCCGTGCTTAGTCGGTCGAATGCGTCAGTCACAATTTGTTGCCATGAGGGCGCCGCTACGCGTGAATAACCGCTGCGGCTGCGGGCGCAGAGCGAGGTTCGATTGCAGCCAACACGGCTGTTGGCGTTGGGCTTCCTGCTCAACGTTGGCTGCTTGCAGCGCGATGCCATGGTCGGTCGCCGCCGGTGCGATTTGCGCCGATTCGAGCGAGGCGAAATCGGTGTGCGGCCTGCGAATATCCGGTTGACGAAGGCCTGCTTTGCACCGAGTGCGGCGGGCCTTCGGCCGGGCACGGAATCCACCATTTCCAGGCGGGCTGACATTGGTTGCTTTCTATTGGGGCAACGGCTACTCTAGGGCAGAACAATGGATCGCAAGCCCATGGCGAACACGTCGGCAACCTCCCGTCTCCGCGTTTCTGAGCACGAGGGAATCACTCGCGTTGAGTTCGTCGATCGCAACATCCTTGACGAGGCCAACATTCAGCAGATTGGGGCGGAAATCAGCCGCATCGTCGATTCCAAGACCCAGCCGAAGATTCTGATCAGCTTCGACAACGTGGACCACCTTTCGTCCGCGGCCCTGGGAACGCTCATCACGATCAATAACCGCGTTCGAAGCAAGGACGGTCAGCTGCGCCTGGCCAACATCGACCCTCAGATTTACGAAGTCTTCATCATTACCAAGCTCAACAAGCTGTTCCAGATACACCAGACCACGCAGCAGGCGTTAGCGAGCTTTTCGTGAGGAAGGCGGCTTCAGGGCTCGTCTTCGGTTCATCCCTGCACGGGCACTTGACGCCCGAATCGCTGATCGCACCATGACTTCCGCGCACTCGTCCAGTGAATCGTTCAGCGGTTGTTTTGAGCTGCACAATCGGCCCGAAGACATCCAAAGGGCCGAGCGTTCGGTGTTGTCGGCTATCGAGCAGCTCGAATATGACCGGGCCAGCGTCTTTGCCATCAGATTGGCTCTTGAGGAGGCGCTGAACAATGCGTTCAAGCACGGCAACAAGGGCGATCCGGCCAAGCAGGTGCGCCTCCATTGCCGGGTTGATCCCAAGGCCGTCGTGATCGAGATCGAAGATGAGGGCGACGGCTTTGACCCGCACAGCGTGCCCGACCCCACCGAGCAGGAGAACGTCGAGATACCGTCGGGGCGGGGCCTCACGCTCATGCGGGCGTTCATGACCGAAGTGGTCATTTCCCCTCCGGGCAACCGTGTGCACATGAAATACGTGCGGCCAGGCTAGCCGGCCTCGCTCGATGGGCTCACGCGACTCCGGCGCCGGACGGTGGGATGCCAAAGAAAAAACTCCCCAGTCGCTGGGGAGTTTGGAAATCAAAATCATCGGTCAACGCGCTGACCGGCGTCTTACGGATCAACGCCGCCCGGGCCGCCCGGGGTGAAGAACCCAAAGCCATCAGCCACCTGCAGGTTGATCCAGTCAACGCGCAGCGGCCATCCGCCTTCGGGCGAACCGCCCTCTCCCGCGCCGAAGTCCGGCTCCCCGCCCAGCGTGAGGATGTAGACCCGAATCAGCACATCAAGTGACTCTGGATGAATGAACGGCTGCGCGTCAGTGATTTCGTGGGTGAGCAACTCCGGCGTGGGCACGGTTTCGTCCAAGAGTTCGAAGTTCACGAAGGTCCACTTATTCAATTCCCAGCTGTACATTTCCAGGATCATTAATGCCAATGGAGCTGGCAGCGGAATCTCCGTCGTCACCAGCATCGCGTTCGATTGCTTGATATTCGAGTGTGCCTCGACCATGAGGTCCACCGTTTGGCCTGCCGCGAAGTACACAACCTCGCCGGGCGGCCCGACGAACGGCGGCTCGTGCTTCACCGGCGTAAACAATGAATTGACCACAAAATAGCTGTTGTCAGAGGCCTTGATCGAGAAGTGATTGCCGTAGACGTGCTCGCCGCGGATGATCAGGATGTCATCGATGAGCGGCGAGTCAGGGAACCCGGCCGATTGTTGATTGATGAGCGTGGCCCCGGCCTCGCGAGTATTGGTCTGGGGACCAATCTGGTTTGGCGGCTCATCAGGATCGATATCAGGTCCGCATGCCGGATTGCCCGGGTAGGCCGGAATGTCCTCTGGAACGGGGATGTTGCATTGCGGTGTTCCAACTGAGAGCACGCTGCGAAGATTCGACGGAGGGAGCGGAATTCCATAGAACTGCTTGGCCAGCCCTTGGATGCAAGCCGCGGCTCCGGCCACCATCGGGCAGGCGGCGCTGGTGCCGCCGAAGGTGGCGGTGTAGGAGCGGTTCCAGTTGTCATTGGGGAAGAACAGTCCCGCATCACCCCCGCACGTGGTCATGCACGTGCCCCAGCCGCTCACGTGCACCGTCTTGCTCACGATGGCTGTGGCATCTTCATGGTGATTGCTGAAGGGAATGCGGCAGTATGGGAAGCCGGGCAACGAGGCGCCAACCACAACGGCGCCGCTATCGCCGAAATCCTCGTTCGGCAGGTCACCGACTTCAAAGCAACTGTTGCCGGCCGCGATGCACGTTGTGACTCCCAGATCGCTGCCCATTCGCATCAACATCCAGTTCATCTCGACGTTGTTGATGTTCCCGGGCGGCGGTCCGAACGAACAGGAGACGATGTCTCCTGGTTCAAGCGTGTTGTAGCAATTGAGGAAGGCCTCTGGCTCTCGCCCGCCTTCTTCAATCGAAGTCATCGGGAAGAACCACGCTTGAGCGTCGGGGGCAATGCCTATCACGCCGTCGCCGTTGTCCTTGGCGTTGATGATGCCCAGGCACGCGGTGGCATGGTCGGCATGACTGATGTCCAGAATGTTGATCAGAGTCTGACCCGGTTCGACCAACACATCCAAATCTTCGTGGTCGGGGAAGCACCCCCATTCAATCACGGCAACCCTCACGCCCTTGCCGCGCCCGTTGAACACCAAGTCGTCCACGTTATTGGAGCCGGGAGGATCGGTCTGGCCAACGTCATACACTTCAAACAACTCGCGGCTCATGCCGTACAGACCCTCGTACCGCTCCGGAACCGGCAGCGCGGGGTTGTCGATCAGCAGCGGAAGACCCGTGCCGGGGTCGATGGTGGCAAACAGGTAGTAACCTCTGCCATCGTAACCCGGTATGAAGGTATCCGGATCATTTGCAATCAGCGCCTCGCCGCACAGGCCCGTCAGCAGGGTCGGCGCCGGAGGATCGGCGAATGCACCTGGATCAAGAATCGAGTACGGAACAGGCCGCAGGTATCCCTGAAGCGCGGTGAAGTCCGGCGTCGGACCGCCCCCTGGGACGCCTATGCAAACGTCTTCCTGGTCCTCAGCCAACTCAACGCACAGGAGATCCCAGCTCACCTCGCAGCAGAAGGGATCCAGGCCGCAAACCGCGTAGCAGCACGCCGGAATGTTGCACCCGCCGCCGTGTTCTTCGAAGCAACTGCCGGTAAACGGAGGGGCAGCGCAACGGTCGTAAGGAGGAACCGGCATACAAAACGCGTTCGCCAGCATGACGCAAAGCTCATCCCACACGCCAACATCGGGGTCGGTGCAGAACGGGTTCAAGTCGCCAACCAATTCGCAGCAGGCGGCGTCGTCACAATTTGGGTTAGGGTGAGCTACTTGACAACTGCCCGCCATCGCATCGCCGCAAGGGGGAGGACCGGTCCCGCCGAACGGAACCGGCGGCACATGGAAGTATGCAAACTCGACGCTCTCAAGGCTCAGCAGCGCGTTGGCCGCCGCTTGGAGTGTGTCGGCATTTCCCTCAACGTACATGGCGCCGGCAAGATCCGGCTGCGCCTTGCCGCTGTAATCAGCAACGCGCTTCTCGAACGCCGTCAGGTCAGCCTCAGTCTTGCGGAACAGCGGCTTGAATTGCAGGCCAAATTGATCTCGAACCGCGTTCACCTCTGTCAAGGCCACTGCGGAGTTCGATCGCAATGATCGATCAGGATTGGCGCGCATCTTCAACTGGTCCTTGAACTTGACGACCAATTGCGACTCGCCCGCAGGTCTTTGCACGAGCGCGCGCTTGGGCAGCGCTTGGCGCGGCGCCAAGGCGACGGTTGGCTGTGATGCTCGGTTGTCTTGAGATTCTCGCTTGCCTTGAGGTTGCGCCTTGCCTTGAGGTTCCGCCCAAATCGGGCCCGCAGCGACCAGCATCGCAAGTACAACTACGGCAACTCGCTTCGACGTCATTGCATTGATCTCCACTTCACGATCGTTTCGGCGGGCGTTGGCACATCGATCGAATGTGCCAGAAATGTTCCACATCCACTTCCTAGACCATGAGCCTTCCGAGTGAGCCACGTGTGTCCCACTCAGACACTCAAAATGAACTTGCCAGTCGCCATCCTACCAAAATCCTCTTCCTGCGAGGCTCCATTCTACGTCGGATTCACCTTTCTCTAATGGTGAAAATCCGTCGCAGGGGAGCGAATCCGATCAACAAACTACCGCACAGACCAGGGCTTGAATTGCAAAATTCCAGCAGAAAAACGACGTTTGCACGCTTTCATTGGCAGTCTATACGCCAAAATGGCCCGCGCATTGCGCGGGCCGTTTCGAAAAATGTCAAAAAAATCCGTTGGGCTACTCAGATCGCGATGCCTCGGCGACTGGCGTCTGTGCCGATGCCTCAGACTCGTCATCGCCACCGGCCATGACCTCGACTACAGCCGAGGCCCGTTGAGCGCCCAGGGCCTCAGCCGCCTCCGCCGCCTGGATTCGGATCGCCTCTTCATCCTCGCCATCCGACGGGGCCAGCTCAACCAGGCGCTTGACCCTCATCTTCACGTATGGGTCAAAGCCGGTGCCGGCAGGAATCAGGTGTCCAAGCAGGACGTTCTCCTTCAGGCCCGTCAATTCGTCAACCGCGCCTCGCAAGGCCGCCTCGGTCAGGACCTTGGTGGTCTCTTGGAACGAAGCGCCCGAAAGGAACGATTCGGCTTGCAGCGATGCCTTGGTGATGCCCAAGAGCAGCGGCTTGGCGGTTGCCGGCCGTGTCTTCTTGGTCTTGGCCGCGTTCTTGCCCTCGGCTTCGGCCAACGAGTTCGCCTCGCGGACCTCATCGCGATCGACCAATGCGTTGATTGGAAGATTGGTGTCGCCTGGCTCGGCGACCCTCGCCTTGGTGGCAACCGCGTCATTGGCTTCGCGGAAGGCGAATTTGTCAACAACCTCATTGGGCAGAAGATCGGTGTCGCCAGATTGCATGACGCGCACTTTTCCGAGCATTTGGCGAAGGATCACTTCGATGTGCTTGTCGGAAATTGGCACACCCTGAGCGCGATAGACGTTCTGCACCTCATCGAGCATGTAGTTGTAGAGGGCTTCTTCACCTTTGATGCGGAGGATGTCGGCTGGAATCAGCGGACCTTCGGTCAGCGGATCGCCGGCCGCCACCACGTCGCCGGTGTGGACCAAAAGATGCTTGCCCTGGGGAACGTGGTGGTCGATTTCCTGACCGGCATCAGAGATGACCCGAATGGTCATCTTGCCTTTGCGCTTGTCGGAGTGAAGCTCGACGCGGCCGGAGATTTCGGCGGTGACCGCCGGGTCTTTGGGGGTCCGCGCCTCGAAGATCTCGGTGACTCGCGGCAGACCGCCGACGATGTCGGCCGACCCGGAGACTTCCTTGGGCTGGCGAGCCAGCATCTGGCCGATCTTGATTTCCTGGCCTTCCGAAACCTCGATGCGGGCCTTCGCGGGCAGGTGGTGGAAATCGAGGATCGTGCCCTTGGCGTCTTCAACGATGATCTGCGGGTGCTTCTCACCGGTGTGCTCGATGACGATGAGCTCTTTCTCGCGAGCCGCCTTGCCCGCCTCTTCGCGGACGGTTTCGCCAACTTCAATGTCCTTGAAGCGGACGATGCCGGACTTCTCGGCCAGAATGGGGACGCGGTGGGGGTCCCACTCGACCAGGATCTGGCCCTTCTTGACCTTGGTGCCGCTGGGCGTCCTGATGGACGATCCGTACGGAACCTTGTACTTCTCGAGCTCCCGGCCCTTGTCATCGACCAGCGCGATTTCGCCGTTTCGTTTGAGCGCGACTATCGCGGTGGTTTCACCGGTTTGGACTTCAACTTCGTTGCAGTCGCGGATTTCCACGATGCCGCCTTGGCCGGCGCGATGGCTGGTTTCAACCAGTCCGCGCGCCGCGATGCCGCCGGTGTGGAACGTGCGCATGGTCAACTGCGTGCCCGGCTCGCCGATGGATTGAGCCGCGATCGTGCCGACCGCCAATCCCTCTTCAACCAGTTGGCCGGTTGACATGTCCATTCCGTAGCAGAACGCGCAGCACCCGCGCGATGTATCGCACACCAGCGGACTGCGCACCTGAACCGAATCGATGCCGAGGTCTTCGATCTTGGACGCGATCTTGGCGGTGATGAGGTCGTTCTCGGAAACGATGGTCTCGTCGGTTCGTGGATCGATGATCGTCTGGCGCGCTGTTCGGCCGATGATGGCTTCGCGCAACGGGACGTCAACCTCTTCACCCTTGTAGATGGCCCGCTTGGGAATGCCCATCTTGGTTCCGCAATCGATCTCCGTGACCACGACCGATTGGGCCACGTCGTAAAGCTTGCGGGTGAGATAGCCGGAGTCGGCGGTTTTGAGCGCGGTGTCGGCCAAGCCCTTGCGCGCACCGTGCGTCGACGAGAAGTACTCGAGCACGTTGAGGCCTTCGCGGAAGTTGGCGCGAATCGGCGTCTCGATGATTTCGCCCGAGGGCTTGGCCATCAAGCCGCGCATGCCGGCCAACTGCTGCATCTGGCTGATGTTGCCTCGCGCGCCGGACGTTGACATGAGGTACACCGGATTCAAATACGGCGTGCCTTGATTGGAATCAATGGGAACTTCGCGGCCCAGCTCATCGCGCCGGTCGTTTTTCAGCGTCTGCACCAGGCTCTTGGTGATCTGCTCGCGGCAGTGAGCCCACAGGTCTAGAAGCTGATTGTGCCGTTCGCGCTCGGTGATGGCGCCGGCATCGTAATTGCGCTCAACCCGATCGACTTTGGCCTGCGTTTCGTTGATCAAGTCCTGCTTGGCGCTGGGAATGCGCAGGTCCGTGATGGCGATGGAGAGGCCGGAGGTCGTCGAAGACTTGAAGCCGAGCTCCTTCATGTCATCCAGGAGCTTGAGCGTGGCTGGGCGACCAAGTCGCATGTAGGTGTCGTCAATGACGCGGCTGCAGCCCTTCTTGCCCAGCGTGCAGTTGTAGTAGGGCATGCCGTCGGACAGAATGTCGCCGAAGAAAATGCGGCCGACGGTGGTCACGATGCGGCCGTTGGCGGGAGCCTTTTCGACCGGCCCACGCTCGGAATTCACCACTTCGGCAAACCGCTTGATGCGAACGACAATCGGCTCGTGCAACTGAATGCGACGCTGGTCGTACGCCATGATCGCTTCATGCTCGTTGCGGAAGCGGGGGAGCTTTGTGGGATCGAGCGGTTGCGCCGGCTCCGGCATGAACGTGACGAAGTACACGCCCATGACGATGTCCTGGCTGGGCGACACGATCGGGTTGCCGTTGGAAGGCGAGAAAATGTTGTGCGTGCTGAGCATCAGCACGTGCGTCTCGACCTGGGCCTCAACCGAAAGGGGCAGGTGCACAGCCATCTGGTCGCCGTCGAAGTCGGCGTTGTAACCGGTGCAGACCAGCGGGTGGATCGTGATCGCGTTACCTTCAACCAGGACCGGCTCAAAGGCCTGAATGCCCATCCGGTGCAGGGTCGGAGCGCGATTCAGCATCACCGGATGCTGATAGATCACTTGCTCGAGAATGTCCCACACTTCGGGATCGCGCCGCTCGAGCATGCGCTTGGCGGACTTGATGGTGTCGGCCAAACCATGCTCCTTGAGCTTGCGGATGATGAACGGCTGATACAGCTCGAGGGCGATCTTCTTGGGAAGACCGCACTGGTGAAGCGCGAGCTCGGGGCCGACGACGATGACCGAACGCGCCGAGTAATCCACGCGCTTGCCCAACAGGTTCTCGCGGAAGCGGCCCTGTTTGCCCTTGATCATGTCGGTGAGCGACTTGAGCGGGCGATTGGATGAGCCGAGCACCGGCCTCCGGCACCGGCCGTTGTCGAAGAGCGCATCCACGGCCTGCTGCAACATTCGCTTTTCGTTGCGGATGATGACCTCGGGCGCGTTGAGGTCCATCAGTTTCTTGAGGCGGTTGTTGCGGTTGATGATGCGGCGATACAGGTCGTTAAGGTCGGACGTCGCGAAGTTGCCCGACTCCAGCAAAACCAGCGGACGAAGGTCCGGCGGAATCACAGGGATCACATCCAGCACCATCCACGTCGGATCGTTTTCGCTGTTGCGAATCTGCTCGACAAGCTTCAGGCGCTTGGAAATATCCTTGATCTTCTGCTTGCTGCGAGTCTTGCCCAGCTCATCGCGAAGCTCGGCCGAGATCGCATCGAGATTGAGCTCGGTCAGCAATTCGCGGATGGCGTCGGCGCCCATCATCGCGGTGAACGCGCTGCTGCCGTGCTTCTCGACCGCGGCCCGATAGTCGTCCTCGGTCAAAACCTGCTTGTATTCCAGGTCGGTGTTGCCCTGCTCAGTGACCACGTAATCCTGGAAATAGATGATCTTCTCCAGGTCGGCGGTCTTCATCGCCAGCAGCGTGCCCAGGCGGCTTGGCAGGGCCTTGAAGAACCAGATGTGCACAACGGGCGCGGCCAGATTGATGTGACCCATGCGCTTGCGGCGCACGCGCGAGTGCGTCACCTTCACGCCGCAGCGGTCGCAGATGATGCCCTTGAACTTGGTGCCCTTGTACTTGCCGCAGGCGCACTCATAGTCGCGCTCCGGGCCGAAGATGCGCTCGCAGAACAAGCCATCTTTCTCTGGGCGATAGGTGCGGTAGTTGATCGTCTCGGGCTTTTTCACCTCGCCGAAGCTCCACGAACGGATGTCGTTGGGGCTGGCCAGGGTGATTTTCACCGAGCCGTAATCATTCACGCGATCGTAAACAGGTTCAGCCATAATTTTCCCAAGTAATCATCCACCAGCGGTCGGCCGTGGAATAAGCAATACGTTCAAGTGTTCCTTCAACTCCAACTGCTCCTCGACCTCGCTCAACAACGTATAGAACGTGTGGCGCTTTGTTGGATCGGGGTCGAACATGACCGGCACCCACCACCACTGATCAGTGCTGTCGCCCATACGCACGTCTTCGGCTGCGACGCGCGCGCTCTTTCCGACGCCTGGGTAATGGCGCAAGTACCTTTGAACTAGGTGTGCAATCTGCTCCGGCGAATGTGCGACCATCACACCACCTCCAATAGATCAAGCACGCGGGCCGCGTGGCGTACGCTTTGAAGCGCCGTCGTATCGTCAACTGTTGTCCCTTGGTCGTAATCGGACGCGACACGGTTCGCACGCAGCGTTCGGACAATACGGGCCAAATCCCTTCGCAAAAGTGGAGAAAGGTGTGATGCGGCATTGTTGCTAGCAACCTCATGCAACCGGGAGTGACTCGGATTGGGCCGGCCTTCAGCAAACACCATGCCCCTAGGCAGTTTTGAAGTAACCGCTGCATATGCCGCGAAATACGCTCGACTGGCAGCACTTCGCGCACGACCAATCTTGTGAAGGTCGTTCGCCGCCTTGAGACTGTCGAGACTCATTTGCGCCCAACTGGCCATTACAGTAAGCTTCCGCCTTCCAGTTGTTGTTTCTCCAACGTGATGTTCATGCCCAAGCCGCGGATCTCGTGGCAGAGCACGTCAAAGACGACGGGCATGCCCGCTTCCAGGGTGTTGGTGCCTTTGACCATCGAATCGTAGATCTTCGTGCGCCCCTCAACGTCGTCGGACTTGACGGTGAGGAGCTCTTGCAGCACGTACGCGGCGCCGTAGCCTTCGAGCGCCCACACTTCCATCTCGCCAAAGCGCTGGCCGCCGGTGCGGGCTTTGCCGCCCAGCGGTTGCTGCGTAATGAGCGAGTAGGGGCCAGTGGCGCGGGCGTGAATTTTGTCATCCACCAGGTGATGGAGCTTGAGCAAGTACATGTAGCCGACCGTGCTCTTTTGATGGAACGGTTCGCCGGTGCGGCCGTCATGCAACTGCACTTTGCCCCCGTGAAGCACCTGCGCCAAGAGCTCTCGCTGAGTCCCCGGATTCTTTCCGGTCGCTTCAAATTCAGCGACGCGCTTCTGCACGTGCTGGTTCGCCTCGTCAATGGTTGCCAGAACTTCCTTCTCAGTCGCGCCGTCGAAGACGGGCGTCACCGCCTGGAATCCCAGAACCTGCGCCGCCCAACCCAGGTGCGTCTCCAGGATTTGACCAACGTTCATGCGTGAAGGCACTCCCAGCGGGTTCAGCAGCACATCAACCGGGGTTCCGTCAGCGAGAAAGGGCATGTCTTCTTCCGGCACGATGCGAGCGATAACGCCCTTGTTGCCGTGGCGGCCGGCCATCTTGTCTCCCACCGAAAGCTGTCGCTTGGTGGCCAGATAAACTTTCACCATCTCGAGCACGCCTGAAGGCAGCTCGTCGCCGCGCTTCATGTGGGCGAGCTTTCGCTCCTTCTCCTGCTGAATGGCAATCACGCGCGGCCAGAACTGGTTGTGAGTCTTGAGCGCCTTCTCGCGCGATTCCTTGGAGCCCTTGATCCACTTCTCGTTGAAGTTCTCGATCTGCTCCAAAATGACTTCAGGAATATCCGAAGCTCCGACCTTCTGGCGCGTCGAGGGATCGACCATCTCCGCGCCAAGGGCTTCGTTCATCTGGCCGATCATCTGCTTGAAAAGGCCGATCGCCTTTTCATTCATCTGGTCCTCGTACGCCTGCATGTCCTTCTTGAGCTTCTTCTTCTGATCCTCGTTCATGTGCATGCGGCGGCTGAAGCGCTTGGCGCCGATGACAATGCCTTCGGTGCCCGCGGGCACTTCCAGCGAATCGTTCTTCACATCCTCGCCAGCCCGGCCGAAGATCGCATGCAGAAGCTTTTCTTCAGGGGTGAGTTCGCTCTTTGATTTCGGGCTGACTTTGCCCACCAGGATGTCGCCCGGCCCGACGCGTGCGCCGATCCGGATCACGCCGTTCTCATCGAGGTTGCGCAGCGCCTTTTCCGAAACATTGGGAATGTCGCGCGTGAATTCCTCGCGGCCGAGCTTGGTCTCGCGAACCTCGACATCGAATGAATCGATGTGGATTGACGTAAAGACATCGTCCTTGAGCAGGCGCTCGGAGATGACGATGGCGTCCTCGAAGTTGTATCCATCGAAGGTGTTAAACGCGACCAGGACGTTCTTTCCGATCGCCAGTTCGCCCTGCAGCGTTGAAGCGCCGTCGGCGATGATCTGCCCGGCTTTCACGTGCTGATTGAGCTTGACGATCGGCTTCTGAGTCTGGCACGTGCGCTCGTTCAAGCCCGCGAACGTGCGCAGCACGTACTCGTCGGCGTTATCGATGATGATGCGCTGCGAATCGACAAACGTCACCGTGCCGCCGCGCTTGGCCTTGATCAGCATCGACGAATACTCGCCCGCCACCTTCTCCATGCCGGTGCCGACCAGCGGCGTCTCGGTCTGGATCAATGGCACAGCCTGACGCTGCATGTTCGAACCCATCAATGCCCGGTTGGCGTCATCGTGCTCCAGGAATGGAATCAGCGCCGCCGAAACCCCCACGATTTGCTTGGGCGAGATGTCCACGAATTGCACATCGTTGGCCGAGACTTGAGCCAGGTCTCCGCGCAAGCGCGCCAGCACCGTTCCCTTGCCGATCTTGCCCTTTTCATCGAGCACATCTGACGTGGCGAGGGTTGCGGTCATTTCCTGGTCGGCCCGCAGATACTCGACCTCGCCGGTGGCCTTGCCGTTCTTGAGCTTGCGGTAGGGCGTGAGCAAGAACCCGTAATCATCGATCTGCGCAAAGATGCCCAGCGACGCGATCAAGCCAATGTTGGTGCCTTCCGGCGTTTCAATCGGGCAAATGCGGCCGTAGTGCGAAATGTGCACGTCGCGCACCTCGAAGCCGGCGCGCTTGCGGTTCAACCCGCCCGGCCCCAGTGCTGAAAGCCTTCGCTCGTGCACCAGCATCGAAAGCGGATTGGTCTGATCCACCACCTGCGATAACTCGCTGCGACCGAAGAAAAACTCAATCGCGCTCGAGATCGACTTCGAATTCACCAGGTCGGCGATCTTGGCCAGCTCGTCGGGCTCCTTCACGCTCATGCGCTCCTGCACGGTGCGGCGCAGCTTCAGGAAGCCCTTGCGCATCTCTTCCACCGCCAACTCATCGAGCGTGCGCAGGCGGCGATTGCCCAGGTGATCGATGTCATCCACGTGCGCATGCGGCTTCTTCGCCCGCAGATCAAGGATATAGCGGATGACCGCCAGGAAATCCTCAGCGCGAATGCGCATCACATCCTCGGGCACATCCATATCGAACTTGCGGTTGATGCGGAAGCGGCCGACCTTGCCCAGCCGGTAGCGATTCTCATCGAAGAACTTCTCCTTGAACAAGGCTCGCGCCTTATCGATCTGCGGCGGGTTGCCTGGGCGCAACCGGCCGTAAATCCGCAGAAGCGCGGCTTCGTGCTCGGTCACCTCGGCCAGGAAATCCAGCCGCTCCACAGCCAGGGTGTTCAACAGCAATGGGTCGGCGGCGTTGGTGATCGCACGCACCGTCTTGATGCCCGAGGCCTGAATGTGCTCGATGGCGGTGCCGATGGGCGCGCCGATCCGGCACAGCTCTTCGCCGGTCTCCTGGTCGAGAATCATTTCCGCCGAGTAGTGCTCAGGCTTGAGCTTCTCGACCTTGACGTCCTGCACATCGTAAAACAGCTCGAGGATTTTGTCAGTCGAGCTGAAGCTCTCATCGAGCGCGCGGAGGAACGTGGTCGCGGCGATCTTGGTCGATTGATCGATCCGCATCGCCAGCACGTCCTTCTTGGTGACTTCCAATTCGATCCAGCTGCCGCGTTCGGGAATGAATCGAGCCGAGTGCAGCGGGCGATCGCCGACCGATGACGCGATGCCGAAGTCCACGCCCGGCGAGCGGTGCAGCTGGCTCACGATGACGCGCTCGGCGCCGTTGATGATGAACTCGCCGCCGCCCATGATGATCGGGATCTCGCCGAGGTAAATCTCTTCCTCGGGAACCTCCGAGACGCCCTCCCGGCGCAGACGGACGCCGATCCGGAACGGCATGCCGAAGGTCAGCCGTAATTCACGACACTCATCGGGCGTGTAGCGCGGATCATCGAGCTTGTAGTAGAGGTACTCCAGCTTCATCTTCTGGTCGTACGACTCGATGGGGAAGACTTCGCGCAGCAAAGCTTCCAGCCCGACCTTGGGGTCGCGCTTGTCGTATGGTTTGTCCTGCTGGATGAAGCGGTTGTAGGCTTCGAGCTGGACTCTGGTTTGTGTTGGCACGGCGATTGCGTCGCCGCGCTTGGAGAAGTCGCGCACCTTCACTACTGACATCAAATCACCTCGAAAGCCGGCAAGAATAGCCTTGCCGTAGCTGGGAGTACGATTCGTGCTTCATATATGGATAGTGATCAATGGACCGTCGCTGCCGCCGAATCGGTTATCTTACCGTCGCCTAGCACGCAAACAACGCCTTGGCAAGAGATTTCTTGAAAATTTTCGGCGCCGGTGTCCAGAATGCCCATACCGGACCGGTCTCAACGGCATTCAGGAGGCGTTTTGGCCCGCCAAGGCGGGCTTGCCTGACGGCAGCCCGGGCCCTACAACGGGCTCGCCGCATTCCGGACAGGTTGTGCTCCTGGCTCGCAGGTCATAGCCGAACCGCGGGCAGGATCCCCTCGTGAGGGCTTCTTTGGCAGGAAGAACTCGGAACCCAGTAGACGTGAGACATACGAGGGGTTGCTACTTGGGACACGCGCCCCAGGCGCTGATGACCGAGAGCAAATCAGTGACGTTCACGAGGTTGTCTCC
>JAKEEP010000115.1 GCA_022616475.1 Phycisphaerales bacterium
GGGTAGTGACGGCATTTTGAGTTGATTCGCACGAAATTCAACCAGCGCGGACTCTGATCGTCCGCTACCCCATCGCATCCAGACAAGCCGTGATCTTGTTGACCAAGCCACTCTTGACGGCCGTCCGGCTCATTTTCTTCATGGCCCAGTGGAAGACCGGGGCCACGTAGCCAGATTGGGTGTCGACGATTGATGATTCCCAGAACGGCCAATCGGGCAGCCACTGGAGCCTGTGGTTCATGGTCCGCATCATGTGGCCGAGCACTGCACCCAGTTCGCAGCACGATGAGACGTATTTGTTCTGGAGCTTCGATGGCCTGGACCAGCGAATCAACCGCTTGATGCGGCGCGGGTTGTAGTACCGATCAAACGCTTCGACCCAGCCCAAGGCCATGGGCTGCTCGATGGGCAGGTAGTCGGGCCACTTGGTGCGCGCCAGGCCGAGCACGTTGTCGATGAGGCCGAACGCCTCGACTTGCCGCGGGTGCGGAATGGGGCTCAATTCGGCTCGGTCGCGGCCGATCCATTCGGTGCGCAGTGTCGTGTCGGGTCGTGTGGTGGGAACGCCCTTGCGCTTGCGATCATCGGCGTCGTACCAATGGTCGAAGAACTTCATGAACAGGAAATCGGAATCAGCCAGGCGGAACATGGTTCTCTCCAACCGAATCGCGGCAGACGGGCTTCAAGCCCGTCTGGCCCCCCGGAACCGGAAGCTACCCCCGGAAGGTGCCGGTATTATGCAGAGTCATGCCTCTGCCCACCACCGAGCCGACGACCAGCATCGAAAAGGCCGACCGCGTCGGCGATTTGCCGCACCGCCCTCGCGTTCTGCTGGGAAAAATGGGCCTCGACGGCCACGACCGCGGGGTCAAGCTCATCGCGCGGGCCTTGCGCGATTCGGGCATCCACGTCATTTATTCGGGCCTCTGGCAGACGCCCCGCAGCTTGGCGATCTCAGCGCGCGATGAAGATGTCGATTGCATCGCCAGCTCGATGATGTCCAATTCGCACCTGGTCTTGGTGCCGCGGTTGATCGAGCAATGCGCCAAAGTCGGCAGGCCCGACATGATCGTGAACGTCGGCGGCATCATTCCACAGGAAGACGTTCAGACATTGATCGATGTCGGAGTGCGCCAGGTCTTTCACACCGGCGCGAGCATGAATGAGATCGTGCAGAGCGTGCGCGATGCGACCACGCTGTACACGCCGCTCAAGAGCGATCATGCGATGGCGCGGTTGGCGCGGGAAATCAGCATGGTGCACGCGAACTCCCCTCTCCCTCTGGGAGAGGGGTCAGGGGTGAGGGCAGGGGGCACGCGTGGTCACAAGAAAGTCGGATCACAATCAGCGCGCACGCCCTCACCCCGGCCCTCTCCCAAAGGGAGAGGGAGCCGCCCCGCCCAGGTCGTCGGCATCACCGGCTCCCCCGGCGCGGGCAAATCCACGCTGGTCGCCGGAATGGCCGCCGAGATCGTCCGCCGGGGCGGCAAGGTGGCCGTGATCGCCTTTGACCCCATGTCGCCGATTACCTCCGGCGCGCTGCTGGGTGATCGCCTGCGCGTCGATTTCAACACCGTCGATGAAAACGTCTTCTATCGCAGCCTCGCCATCGTTGGCGAAGATTACTCCACCCTGCCCGCCATCGTTGATCTCATCGGCGGCGCGGGCTTCGACAAGTTGATCGTTGAAACCGTCGGAGCCGGGCAGAACGATGTCGCCATTCGCAACTATGTCGACCGCACGGCCGTCGTGGTCGTTCCCGGCATGGGTGATTCGGTGCAGATGGACAAGGCCGGCATCCTCGAGATCGCCGACGTCTTCGTCGTCAACAAAGCCGATTTCCCCGGCGAGAACAAGCTCGTGCGCGAGCTGAAAGACGTCGCCGCCCGTCGGCCGATCTTCGAAACCATCGCGACGCAAGGCCAGGGCGTGGTCCAATTGCTCGATGGGCTGCTGCGATGACTGGCGAGCGAATCACCTCTGCGTTAATGTGCCAAAGTCACAATAGGGGGACTCCATGCACGATGCAAAGTCGTGGCGCCGCACGCACCGAGCCCTGACCATAACGCAAGTCGTCTCGATTTTCGGAATTGTTGCGTTTTCCGCGTCGCAGAATATCGATACCGAGTGGGTCGCAAGGCAAGCGAGCGTATTGAAGGAGCCGGTAGAGTTCCTGCAGTTGTGGAACCGCGCTCTTAGTCCGCTTCTCGCTGGCTTGATCATTCTGTGTCAGTGGTTGAAGAAGATCGTGGGTCCCCCGCGAATATGGCAAGCCCTTACCGATGTCCTCACGACCTTTCGAGATGTCGTTTACCCAGACAAGGATGACGACGATGTACACCAGAATCGGATCACCTTGTTCAAGTACAAACGTGTTTGCCTTCGCGCGCGTTGCTTTTGGAAGGTCTGGGGTGGTTGGCTGGTACCGGTCGTTAGAACTGGTCACACAACTCTCACAGGTCCCACGATTTTCAGGGCCCCGGACAGACCTGAGCAGGCCAGAATAAAGCGCGGTAAGCCGCGCGGTGCCAAGGACGTACAGCAGGGCGTCGCAGGAATGGCGTGGAACAGAGAGAAAGTCTACATGGTTGCGAATCTCCCAGCCGTTGCGAACGAACCGGGCGATCCAGACTTAGCGGAGTATGCCGAAAGAACGGGGGTTTCAATCGATTGGCTGAGGCGCACAAAACCTCTCGCACGTTCCTACTGCGGAATTCCAATTGAGGTCGGTGGCAGACGCTGGGGTGTCGTCGTTCTCGATAGTCACAATCCCGAAGGTATAAGGGAGACCGGACAGATGCAGCGAAAGTATGAGCTTTTGGGCCGAATTGTTCGTACACTTTGCTAGGAGACGCATCATGGATGAATGGATCCGTTTAACCGATGAGGAGCTCGAGGCGCTCAATCCGGGTGAATCTTCGGAGAGCGAACGAGGAGTGGCAGTGCACGTTTTCATGGCACCCTATGATCTGCCCCAGGCGGTACGTGGCAGATATGACGAACTCCGCAAGAAATTCATCATTGAGCTTCGCTACGAAGGTGAGGAGTCTGTCCGATCCGAGGCCCTGCGGCCTGAGCGGCAGGATGAGAACTTTACTCTCCTAGTGGGTCGTCACAGTGGCCGACTTCATGCGATCGAAATCGATGTAAACCAGCTGAAAGCTCAGTCTGTTCAGGTGCAAATGTACGCACCAAAGATCGCGGAAAAGGTGCAAAGGGCACTCTCGCACTTCGCTAGGCGATCACCCTGGCAGCGCCGCGCTGACAATTACAGAGTGGCCGGTGAGGTGATTTCGAAGAAGCACCAAGAACTATTCGGATCGCTTGCTGCTGCAGGATAGCCGACGCCATTTCAAGTCGGATTGGGGCTGCTGTTTTTGGAATCGGCAAACCCCGCCTCACACCTGTGCCGTCGGCTGGGCAATGAGGTCGTACCCATCCGAATCCACAACCGTGCACCGCACCAGTTCGCCCGGCGCGAGCTTCTCGGCGCTCTGAACGAAGGTGATCGAATCGACTTGCGGCGCTTGGTGGTAGCACCGGCCAACATAGAGCGCGCCGCCCTTTGACACGCCGCTGGTCGCCAACCCGTTTGTTCCGCCAGGAGCCGGCTTCTCAATCAACACATCAAACTGGCTCCGCTGCTGCGCCACATACGCCGTGTTCTCGAACGCGATCTTCTGCTGCGTGAGCATCAGCTCCGCCTCGCGCTCGGCCTTCACCTCGCCAGGCACGTGCAAGTCCGGATCTTCATCCATCGTCCCCGCTGGCGTCCCATCCTCATGGCTGTATTGGAACACGCCCATGGCATCGAAGCCGAAGTCGTTCACAAACTCGACCAGCTCTTGATGATCTTGATCGGTTTCTCCCGGAAAACCCGTGATGAACGTTGTTCGAATCGCCAAGCCGGGAATTCGCTCGCGCAACTTGTGCAAGAGCGCCTCCTGATGATCGCGCGTGATGTTCCGCCGCATCGATTTCAACATCCGATCCGAAATGTGCTGGAGCGGAATGTCGATGTACTTCACGATGTTCGGCAAGCTCGCGATCGCATCGATCATCTCATCGGTGAAATTCGATGGATACACATACATCAACCGCATCCACCCCCCGGAATTGCCGCCAAACTCCGCCGCAACGCCATTCAACGCCGTGAGCAACCCAATCAGATCACCGCGTCGTTCTTCGTCGCTTCCGGGGCGTCGCTCCGTCGCTCCGTCGCTTCTCCCATAGATGTCATACCCATAGCTCGTCGTATCCTGGCCGATGAGGTTGAGCTCGAACGCGCCATCGCTCCTAAGTTGGCGAGCTTCGCTTACGATCCGATCCAGCGGCTTGGAGCGCATCTTGCCGCGAATCGATGGAATGGTGCAGAACGCGCAGCGCTGGTTGCATCCTTCGCTCACGCGCAGGTACGCCCAGTGCCGCGGCGTCAATCGAAATCGATTCGAATCGTCCTCAAAATACCCCACGCCCTTGCCATCGGCCCCATTGACGGTCAACCCGACGGTGTTGATCTTCCGATCGCGCGCCGCCTGCAGCGCGTTGGCGGCGATCCAATAGCGCGGAAGTGCTGAGTGCTCGGTGCCAAGTGCTGAGAAAAACTCTCCATTCGCTGACCTCTGACCTCCGACCTCTGACCCCTGGCCTTTCACCGCCTCAACCACATGATCGCGATCGAACACCCCGATCATTGCATCGATTCCCGGCGCCCACTCCAGCATTTTTGCACGGTGCCGCTGCACCAGGCACCCCGCCACCACCACGCGCTTGATCTCTCCGGCCTGCTTGCGTGCGATCGCCTCGCGAATCACATCCAGCGACTCTTCCTTCGAATCCTCCAAGAACCCGCACGTGTTGATCACCACCGCGTCGGCCTGATCGCCTTCGGAGACGATCTTCAGCCCGTCAGCCGCAAGCGTGCCCAGCATTTTCTCCGAATCCACAAGGTTCTTCGGGCAGCCCAGGCTGACGAATGCCACACGCGAAACCGGACTGTCAACACTTCGGGGCTGCATGGGAAGCGTTCATGATAGCCTCTCTGAACTCAAGACTCGGCAGCGCACCGGCAGACGGGCTTCAAGCCCGTCTGTTCCCGACAACAACGAAGCCTCACACCCTCTGTCCACACTCCGGGCACACCGCCGCCTCGTGCCGCCCGCGTAAGTCATATCCGCAATGCGGGCACAACCTCTCATCCGGCTTGCGATAGTTCTGCCACGATGCGATGAAGACCAGCGCCAGCGACACCGGCAGGCCAAGCATCGAGCAAATCGCGACCGGCAGATGAAGACTCGGATTCATCCAACCATACAAGTACGCCAGTCCGCACAGCGGTGGCACGGCAATCAATATCCCGATCAGGCTCAGGCCAAACAGCGCCCACCCACAATAAAAGAGAATGTGCGATCCAATGCTCTTCAAGTGATCACCAAGGACACGAACGCTCGAATCGTGCTTCAGCGTACCCACCTTGCTCATCGATACAGCCCGTTGCTGCGGATGTACTCCGCCACCGCGGGATCCAGCATCCCATCGACGCTCGCCCCCTCCCGTAGCCGCTTGCGAATCTCCGTCGCGTTGATGTCCATCAGCGGCAGATTCAGCGTCCAGCCCAGCCACCGCTGCGCCTCCGCCTCCAAATATCTCTTGCGCAGCTCACGCTCAAACGACTTGCGGTCCCACGGCGGGCGAACCATCACCGCCGGCGTGGCCAGCTTCACGATCTGTTCCCAATCCTTCCATCGGTGAAAGTCCAGCGCCTGATCACACCCGATCAGCAGGAAAAAGGATGCCGGCGGCTCCAGTGTTGCCGTGCGCTTCGACTGCCGCGCGGATCCCGAGTGGCGCGCCGGCGCTGCGGCCGCGCCTTGCTTGTTGTGGAGTTCCTTCAGCGTGTCGATCGTGTAGCTCTTGCCTTTTCGATCCAGTTCGATCGAGCTGATTTTCGCGTTCGGGACATCGGCGATCGCCAGCACCAGCATCGTCAGCCGGTGCTCGGCCGCCGCCGATTTCGCGCTGCCCTTGAGCGGATTCTCGGCTGCTGGAATGTAGACAATTTGATCGCAGCGCAACTGCCGGGCCGCGAGCGCCGGCAGGGTGGCATGCGCCAGGTGCGGCGGATCGAACGTGCCGCCGAACAGGAGGATGCGCTGAGGATGTGATTCCGCTTCGCCGCTCATGGCTACACATCATGTCCAAATCAATGGCCGTCCATAAGAAGATCACCAATCTTGTGATCTGTTACAGCGATTCGATCACTGTCGAATGCACGATCCAGACCCATGCCGCAAACACCGCCAGACCCAACAGCATAAAGCGCGCGAACCCCGAGGAAAGCGGCAAAACCGTTTCGACCGCTGCCAGCCCCAGAAACAGGGCCAGCGCCGCGCCCACGCAGGCTCCCACCACCACGATCCAACTGTCGAACCCGGCCGCCTCGAAGAGTCGTCTTGAAAAGATGAATCCGCTCAAGCAGCCGCCGCCAACCGCCGCAACCCATAGCACAATGCCCGACACGGGATACGTTTGCAGGAGCCAGATCGTCAGCGCGCAGATCGCGCCCCAGGCGATCACCGTTGCCGCAGATCGCCACGCCAGCGTGCGTGCGGTCATCCGCAACCCAACCAGCAGCGTCCAATCTCCCGGACGCACCTGGTGCCGCAGCTCATCCAGCTCAAACTCATCGCCGCACTCCGGGCAACGCCGCCGGCCTGCCTGCACAGTGGCAACAAGGTCGTAGCCGCAACCCGGGCAGAGCGGGTGTCGAAGTCGCGCGTTAAGAACCGGCATGAGGGTCTTTCGTTTCGCCGCCCCCAGCCGCCATGTTGTCGATCAGCCGCACATTGACCAGCCGCGCTGCAATCAGCGCCCGAGCTGGAACACCGAATTCCTCAATCGGCATCAGAGTTCGCGCATCCCTCACGACTGCGTAATCAACCGCCAATCTGTGCCATTGCAGTATTTCCTGCATGTTCTGTTCCGCTTCACGAGGGGAATTTGCATTCCTGGCCAGCATGAGCGCTCTTGAAATGGCCAGCGCGTCGGCGCGCTGCTCTTGATGCAAGTAGGCGTTCCGGCTGCTCATCGCCAAGCCGTCGGGCTCGCGCACGGTCGGATGTCGTTCAATTTTCAATCCCGGCCATCGATCGGTTTCTTGCTTGACCATCTCCTCGATCACGCGCAGCTGCTGGTAGTCCTTCTCGCCAAACACGGCCACGCTTGGCCCAACCATGTCAAACAACCGCGCCACGACCTGACACACGCCCGCAAAGTGACCCGGACGATGCGCATCTTCGAGCTTCGGCTGTGTCGCCACTTCCGGCAGTCTCGGAACCCGCGCCAAGTCGCGCCGCTGCTGGGGATACACCGCTTCGACGCTGGGAGCGAAGATCACATCCGCGCCGGCCAAGCCCGCCGCTGTTGCATCAGCCTCCAGCATCCGCGGATAGCGCTGGTAATCCTCGCCCGGCCCGAACTGGGTTGGGTTGACGAAAATGCTGACTGCCACGCGCGTGCCATTCCGCGCCAGCTGTTTCGCCCTCGAAATGAGGGCCAGGTGCCCCCCATGCAGGGCGCCCATCGTCGGTACAAACGCTGGCCGGGAACCCTTCAATTCGTCGGCAAGCTCCTGCGTCGTCTGAGCCACTCGCATTTGGCAACATCCACCCTGCTCCCCTCTCCCTCTGGGAGAGGGGTTGGGGGTGAGGGCCGCCTCACTCGTGAATTCCCCATGCCTCTCCGCGCAACACCATAAGGCTTTGGGTCAGGTCCTACATTCGTACTGGCGGGCTTTCCTGTCTAGAATGAGTCTAGATATCAGTTCCCAGCCGGGTGCCAGGAGAAGCTTATGGCTCTGAAACTGCCCATTTACATGGATAACGCCGCCACCACGCGGGTCGATCCGCGCGTCGTTGAGGCCATGTTGCCCTATTTCACGGAGAGATTCGGCAACTCCGCCAGCCGCAATCACCGTTTCGGCTGGGAGGCCGAGGATGCCGTCGACAACGCCCGCGAGCAGGCAGCTGCGCTCATTGGCGCCGGAGGCAAGGAAATCATCTGGACTTCCGGCTCCAGCGAATCAAACAACCTCGCCATCAAGGGCGCCGCACGCATGTACGCCAAGGCGGGCGACGGCCAGCCCAAGCGCGGACACATCATCACCGCCGCCCACGAGCATAAGGCCGTCCTCGATCCCTGCAAGCGCCTTCAGCGCGAAGGCTTTGATGTCACCTTCCTCGACCCGCCCAAGGATGGCGTGATCACCGCCAAGGCTGTCGAAGCCGCGCTGCGGCCCGACACCATCCTCGTCACCCTCATGTGGGCCAACAACGAGATCGGCACCATCAACGAAGTGCCCGAGATCGGCAATCTCTGTCACGATCGCGAGATCATCTTCCATACCGATGCGACTCAATGGGTCGGCAAGATGCCAACCGACGTCGAACGCGACAACATCGATCTGTTGAGCTGGTCGGGCCACAAGATCTACGCTCCAAAAGGAGTGGGGGCCCTCTACGTTCGCCGCCGTAAACCGCGCGTGCGGCTCGAAGCGCAGATGGATGGCGGCGGGCACGAGCGCGGCATGCGCTCCGGCACCCTGGCCGTGCCCAACATCGTCGGCTTCGGCAAAGCGTGCGAGTTGTGCAAGAACGAAATGGACGCCGAGCGCGAGCGCCTCCACAAGCTGCGCCGCAAGCTCGAGACCGAGCTCACCAGCAAGCTCGAGGTCGTGCAGATCAACGGCCACGCCGAGCGCCGCCTTCCGCACCTGACCAACATGAGCTTCGGCTTCGTCGAGGGCGAATCGCTCCTGATGGGCATCAACGACATCGCTTGTTCATCCGGCTCGGCCTGCACCAGCGCCAGCCTCGAGCCCAGCTACGTGCTCAAGAGCCTCGGCGTTGGCGATGAGCTTGCTCACAGCTCGCTGCGCCTCAGCCTCGGGCGCTGGAACACCGCCGAGGAAGTCGATTACGCCATCGACGGCATCATCAAGGCCGTCAACCACTTGCGCTCAATGAGCCCGCTTTACGATCTCCACAAAGAAGGAATCGACATCACCAAGATCCAGTGGCAATCCCACTGACATAGAATCACGTTTAGCGAGCGGCGCCCTCGCCGCTCGGTTTAGCCGCGAGCCGACAGGCGAGCGCTTCGTTCGGAAAGGGACAGAACCATGGCCTACAGCAACAAAGTCATCGACCACTACCAGCACCCCCGGAACGTCGGCAGCTTCGGCGCTTCGAAGGATGTTGCCGCGCGCAAGGACATCGGCGTGGGCATCGTCGGCGCGCCCGAATGCGGCGACGTCATGCAGCTCCAGATCAAAGTCGATGAGCAAGGCAAGATCGAAGATGCCAAATTCAAGTGCTTCGGCTGTGGCTCGGCCATCGCCAGTTCATCGCTCGCCACCGAGTGGATCAAGGGCAAGACCGTCGATGAAGCCCTTCAGATCAAGAACACCCAGATCGTCGAAGAACTCAGCCTTCCGCCCGTAAAGATTCACTGCTCGGTCCTTGCCGAAGACTCCATCCGCACCGCCATCAAGGACTACAAGAAGAAGAACGGCCTCCTCAAAGAAGAGCCCGCCGCCGCGCATTGATCGTAGCTATCGGCTGTCAGCTTTCGGCTATCAGCTACAGCTTGCCGCCACCCCGTCCGATGAATAATGTTAGAAGTTCGCACGTTTTTCTGATAGTTGAAAGCCGATAGCCGACAGCCTCGTTGGAGTCCCAATGGCCGTTACCGTCACCGAAACCGCAGCCCGCGAAATCAACTCGATCATCCACCAGCAGGAACTTGACCCGGAGAAGATCCGTCTTCGCGTCGGCGTCAAAGGCGGCGGATGCTCCGGCTTCAGCTATCTCCTGGACCTCACCGAGACTCAAAAAGACTCCGATGAGATGTGGGAATTCACCTACAAGACTGCTCCCAAGTCTCGCAAGAGCCAGCCCGTCGCGGTCGGCGCCGGGGCCGGCTCCGAAAATGAACCGGAATCTTCAGCCCCTTCCGCCCAAGGCGATTCCTTCACCATCCGGGTGATCTGCGATCCCAAGAGCTACCTCTATCTCAACGGCACCACCATCGACTTCAAGGACGAGATCATGGGCCGCGGCTTCGTGTTTAACAACCCCAACGCAACAAGCTCTTGCGGCTGCGGCTCTAGTTTCAGCGCGTAAGCAGCACCGCCACTTACAGAACTTCAAATCAAAGCCGAGGCATAGCCATGCCTCGGCGTTTTTCATTCCTGTGCGGTGCTACGATTCATCATGTTCCGCGATCGCTCCGACGCCGGTCGCCAACTCGCCCAGCGTCTGCTCCATCTCAAAGACCAGCAGCCGCCTCCGGGGGCGGTGGTCCTCGGTCTGCCCCGCGGCGGGGTCATTGTCGCATCCGAAATCGCCCGCGAGCTCAACGCCCCGCTTGACGTGTTGGTTGTGCGCAAAATCGGCGCGCCACATCAGCCAGAGCTCGCCATCGGCGCCGTCACCGATGGCCAGCGCCCTCAAGTGGTTCTGAACCAGGAGCTTGTCGATGCCCTGGGTGTTTCGCAGGTCTACCTCAACGCCGAGATCGCCGAGCAATACATGGAGGTTCGACGCCGCGAGCAGTTCTACCGCGGCGGCCGTAAGCCCCCGCCCATCACCGGCCGCACCGTCATTGTCGTCGACGATGGCATCGCCACCGGCGCGACCGTCAAAGCCGGCCTTGAGGCGATCCGCCGCCTCGACCCCGCCCGCCTGATCCTCGCCGTCCCGGTCGCCGCACCCGAATCCCTCGACCAACTCCGCGACCTCGCCGATGAAATCGTCGTGCTCGCCGCCCCCGCCAACTTCGTCGCCGTCGGCCGCTTCTACTCCAACTTCGACCAAACCACAGATGAAGAAGTCGTTGCCCTCCTCGAAGAAGCCGCCGACCGCAACAGCCCCGACTCAACGAGTCGCGCCCCAGTTGACAAAATATCCTAAGCCCCTCCTCCGTGGCCCTCAGTGGCCCTCCGTGTTGAACGGCATCAAACGTACCGTCTCACCACCAGTGCATCATTCTGCCCGCCAAACCCGAACGAGTTCGACAAGCACGTATCCACCGCCGCCGCCCGCGCTTCGTTGGCCACATAATCCAAATCCAATTCCGGATCGGGATTCTGCAAATTGATAGTGGGGGGGAGCATCCCGTTCTGAATCGTCAGCACGCACGTGATCAGCTCGACCCCTCCCGCCGCGGCGATCAGGTGCCCCATCATCCCCTTGATCGAGCTCATCGGAATGCTCTTGGCGTTCTCGCCGAACACCGTCTTCACCGCCAGCGTTTCCAGCGAGTCGTTCTCCTTCGTCCCCGTTCCATGCGCTGAAATGTACTGCACTGGCGGCCGCCCGCGATCGTCCTTCGAAAGCGGATCGATCTTCGCCTCTTCCAGCGCTGCGCGAATCGCGTTCGCCGGCCCCCGCGCCTCCGGTTCCATGTCGGTGATCCGAAACGCATCCGCCGTCGAGCCGTACCCCAGCACCTCCGCTTGCGGCTTCGCGCCCCGCGCCAGCGCGTGGTCCAGCGTCTCCAGCACCACGATCCCCGCGCCCTCGCCCATCACAAATCCATCGCGCGTCCGGTCGAACGGCCGCGATGCATGCATGAAGTCGTCGTTCCGCCTCGAGAGCGCCGTCAACCGATTGAATCCCGTCACCCCCAGCACGTGCAGCATTGTGTGCGTGCCGCCCGAGATCATCACATCCGCCTCACCGCGCCGCAGAATGCTTACGGCCTCGCCGATCGCCTGCGTCGAAGCCGCGCACGCGGTCAAACAGTTGTACGCCGGCCCGCGAATGCCGTATTCAAACGCGATGTGGCTCACCGGCATGTTCGCTTCCTGCTCCACCTCGTGCTGGGGCGTCATGTACTCAAACGCCGCCTCGGCCCACTTGACGCCGTCGACCCGGTTGGCCTGCTCATCCCAGCCGGCGATGTTCGTCCGCGCGTAGGTGTCAAAGTCCAGCACGCCTTCGCCCGCGCCAAGATAAATCCCAATCCGCTTCTTGTTCAACTCATTTGCCGAGCCCAAACACGCCTGCTCCCACGCCTGCCGCGCTGCCCCCAGCGCAAACTGCGTGTTCAACCCTGCATGCGCATGCGCGCTCGGATCATCGACATACTTGGTGAAATCGAAGTGCCGCACCTGTGCTGCGAACGTCGTAGGAAACGTTCCCGCATCAAACCGGTCGATCCGCGCCATCCCGCATGTCCCGTGCATCATGCGCGACCACACCGTCGCCAGGTCATGCCCCAGCGGCGTCACCCATCCCATCCCCGTAATCACAATCCGCGGCTCACTCATCGTTGACCTTACATCCTCTGAATGAAACCACAGAGGGCACAGAGAGCACGGAGGAAAAATGTGAAGGAAGCGAACTCTGATTCAACGTATTCTTCCTTGAATTAGTACCCAATTCTTTCCTCTGTGTCCTCTGTGATCTCTGTGGTTAACTTCGTTTCAGCACCAGCGCCGCATTCTGTCCCCCCATTCCCGCCGAAACCACTAGAACGTGCCGCAACTCCGCCTTCCGGCTCTCGGTCGCGTTCGCGTTCAATCCATCCGCATTCGCCGTGTTCATCCGCGCCGGCAGCGTCTGTGTCTTCAGCGCCATCGCCGCAGCCGCAATTGGGATCGCCGACGCTCCCGCGCAACAGTTCCCAACGTTCGGCACCGTCGTGATCAACGGAACGTCTTTGGTGCGATTCCCAAACACCCGCTTGATCGCGCTGGCTTCCGCACGATCGATTTCCGCAATGCTCGATCCAAACGGCGCGATCGCATCGATCTGCTCCCGCTTCACCTTCGCAGCATCGAGCGCCGCCTCCATCGCATCCGCGATGGCCTGGCCATCTTCCTCGATCGTCACTCCGACAACATCAGGACAAAACGACTGCGTCGCGGCGAACCCGATCAGTTCCCCATACCACTCGGCCCCGCGCGCCTGCGCCGTTTCCTTTGCCTCCAACACCAGAATCCCGCCACCCTCGCCCAGCACGCTTCCGCGCGCCTCGGGATCAAACGGTCGTACCACGCTCACTCCATCCACCTCCCCGTCGGCTTCCGCCAAGCGCCGCGCATACACCTGCCGTAGCAACCCCATCGGATTGATCTTGAATTCCGCCCCCCCGGATAAGCATGCGTCCGCTGCCCCGCGCTCGATCACCCGCATCGATTCCCCCACCGAAAGCGCAGCGCTCGCCTCCGCGCACGTGATCGTGTTGCTCGGCCCCTGGCAATCGTGAATGATCGTCACGTGGCACGCCAGCATGTTCGGCAAATATTTCAGCAGCCACAGCGGCGTCAAGTTGTTCATCCCCGTGTGACCCCAGTGTGAAAGATCGACAGCGCTTTCGGCTTTCAGCTTTCGGCTTTCGGCGCGCAGATCATCCTCATCCGACAATGACGTCGCCACCGCCCCCTCTGCGGCTGCTGAAAGCCGAGAGCCGACAGCCGACAGCTGCCGGCTCGTCACCAGCGCCGCCGTCAACTCATCCACATCCGCCGCAATCAATCCCGCCCCAACATGACATCCAAACCGCGCTGCAGGAATAGTGGGGGGCTTCTCCGGATCAACCGCCTTCGTGATCAGCTTGGCATCCGCCACCGCCGCCGCCGCCGCCCCCACCGCCAACTCAATGTCCCGAGCCATCACCTTGGTTGCCTTCCGATAGCTCTTGGGCACCACGCTCTTGACGTCAAACAGCTCGTCGGGCATCTCCGCAGCGATCTGGCACGGAAAGCCCGACGGATCAAACCGTGAAATCCGCCTGATCGCGCTTCGCCCCTCGCACAACGCCGTCCATAGCGGCCCGATCCCGACGCCGAACGCCGTAATCGGTCCCAACCCCGTTATCACCGTTGTCCGCGAGCCTGATCCCATTGGCCCATAGTGTAGCCGATCGACCGCTCCCAGCCGCCCGCGGCCCCCAGCACCCAGCACCCAGCACTCAGCACTCAGCACTCCTCTCACGTTCCCCAATAGCCGATCATCATCAGCAAGTCTTCAACGTCGATGAACATGTCAAGATTCAGATCAGCCGGGCAATCAGCGTGAGTTCCGCAGAATCCCCAGGCGCCGATCAGGGCCAGAACGTCCTGAACATTGACAACGCCATCGGCCGTAATGTCGGGGCACGGGATGATCGTGTTTCCCACGATGCAATTCTCGTAGGGACCGCATCCGTTCACGCAGGGCGTGAAGGTTGTGCCGGTCACGCGCACCCTGCTGCCGGGCCCGAACGGGCCGCTCTCTTCAATCGCGTACAAGTGTCCGCTCTCGCTCATGAACGCCAGACAGAAAAACGGCGCCCCAAACGGCACCAGCGTTCCGCATTCGTCCACCACTTCTCCGCACGCCTGCATCGTGTTCCCCGGAATGCACCCGTCAATCGTTCCGCAGTTCCCCGGAATCGGGCAGTTGCCGCCGCTCGCCAGCGTGCCCGTCACCCGCACGTAATCGCCGGCCCAGAACTCCCAAGTGGGGCCAAAAAAATCGACCGCGTAGATCTTTCCGCTGGTGCTTCCCTGAAAGACCACGCATACGTCCGGGATCACTCCTTGGTAAATCAGCATGCCGCACTCATCGACGAACCCATCGCACGCCGTAATCTGCTGGAGTTGAAAGGAAGGCCCTTTGTCGCAAAAACTCGGGCATTCCGGACAGATCTCGCCAACCAGATGAACATAGTCGCCCACTCCAAACTCAAGCAGCAACCCCATCGGAAACACCGCGCCATCATCGCCCACGAACACCATGCACTCGCCGCCGCCCTCAAGTGTTCCACAACCGTCATACGGAATCGTCCCCGGCTTATCGCCGCCCGCCGCACTCGGTTCCAATTGGAACACCATGGTCAAACTCGCGCAGCACGCCAACGTCGCCGCCATCACCGATAGTTTTCGAAGCATCGCAGTCACTCCGCA